>JBAYJY010000200.1:0-8120 GCA_041664945.1 bacterium
AACGGAGTGAGATGCGGCTAAGGTAGACTGCTATCGCGAAGCGCCCGCCTGTTCCATGCCTAATCCGCGTTGCGCTTGAGTGAATACCAATAAACGCGCTATGACAATGTGGTTGCTATTACGCCACTTATCGCATTTGCCGCTTTGGATTGGAGACTAGGGGGTTCGAACCCCTGACCTCCGCCGTGCAAGGGCGGCGTTCTCCCAACTGAACTAAGTCCCCTAAAAACAATTACGTCAAAATGATAGTTTATATTAATACAATGTCAAGGCAAATCTATTCATCGCTCAAGACTAACAGGGTCAGATGAGGAATTTGAATAGCCCGTAAAGGCACAGCAATCCCAGTAGATCCGCTATGGAAAGGAATGCCGGATTGAGAACCGCCGCTCTGAACGAGCCGCCCGTTTTTGATATCATGAAGAGAACGAAGCCGGTGATCATGCCGGCGACAGCGGCGGCAAATGGAGCAAGCCCCGCGAAAGCAGTCGCCTTTGTTCCAAAATCTAAAAGAAGCGCGCAAGCGGCGACAAGAGCCGCGAATATCAGCGCCGCTCCCACGCCTGTTAAAAAACGGCCGTATTGCGCATTTATGCCCATCTGTTTCGCGAAGCGGCGTTTTTGGAATATCACCATCGAAAAGCGGGCGTACAGTCTTCCGACCGCAACCGATAGAGGCGCCAGCGAAAAAAGAAGAGCGAACTGCCCTTTTTGATGAAGCGGCGCAAAAAGCGCCGCTGAAACCGCAAAGGCGGCAAACATTATCAGCAGCAGATTTCCGGCGCGCGGTATTAATGCGATAGGTTTCTCGGAGTCGCCTTCGACGAGCGCCCCGGTCATGCCGGCCGACGTGTCCAGCCACATTTCCTTTTCGCCGTCAATAAATTTATATGCGGCGCGAGCTGTCACCACTCCTGTAAGCCTGTTCTCAGAATCCGTCACCGGCGCGTTATCGATTCCGTAATGAATTAAAGTGCGCGCTGCCGACGATGGGTCATCGTCCGCCTTAAATCGCAGCGGGCACTCCTTGATGATGCTCCCGATGTTGTTTGCCGGTTCGGGCGCCAACAGCAGTTCATGCAAGTCGACCGTGCCCATGAGTTTCTCGCGCGCGTCGACCACATAGACTTTGTTGGGCCGATCCTCGGAGTGGCGCAATTCACGGAATATGCGAAGCGTTTCTGCTATAGAAATCTCCTCGCTGACTTTCATGAAGTCATCCGTTACAAGGGCGGCCATGCCGACTTGCCTGCTGAGACATGGTTCGGCCTTGCGCACTGCGTCCGGAGGCAACTGGCTCATCAGAGCCGAGGTTTGCGATTCCGACAGACCTTCGAACAGTTCGATCAGCCCGCGGCGCGACATCTCTGATATCAACTGCGCCAGCCTCTCATGCGGGAGCCGCCACAACAAACGGAAGCGCTGGGCGCGGTCCGAACAAAGAAATCTAAAGAGAGAGGTAAGGCGGCTGTTGTCGAGCGCGCCGAGCAATTCGTCCGCTTCGCTATCGTGGAACATGCGAATGATGCCGCAAAGTTCGGCCGGGTGCAGCATATCGAGCGCCTCCCGCAGCAAATGCGTATTCCCGCTGCGGATATAGCCGAGAAGCTCCCGCTTCCGGTCCTTGTTCAGCTCATTTTTGTTTATATTAAAATGCAGGTCCATTTTTCTTGAAATGCCATCTCTTTATGCGATATGCCCCTAAAGCAAATAAACCACGAATTTCCTGATATCCGGTAGCGTTGCATTTCCCGGTCGGAATCTCGTGGTTTATCCCCGCGTCAAGCTGCGCGCAGGTATTAGCGATATCTCAAAGTCAGTTTTGCGGGCGCGACAACGTATTTCAGCCGCAGCTCGATAGGCTTGCGCCAGGTTGTTGGCGAGGAAGCGTAATCGCCGGTTGTCCTCTGCAAGTCCAGGTAAAGAGTTCCGAGGTTGTTAAGCGCCTCGGTGAAAGTCGGGTCGAGTTCGAGAGACCGTTTGTAGGAATACGCGGCCTGATCGAGAAGTCCGATGTTCGTATACATTACGCCTAAGTTATAGTGAATCGTCGCGTCCTCTGCGTTCAGGTCGCGCGCGACTTCCCACTCTTTGATCGCGGCGTGATACATGCCGCGCTGCGCGTAGACTATTCCGAGGTTGGTTCGCGCCTTAAGATAGTACGGGTCTTTCTGCAGCGAAGCTTTCCACGCGCGGATGGCTTCATCGATCATGCCCTTCTGCGCGTATGCGACGCCGAGATTGTTGTAATCGTGATTGTCACCGCCGTTGATGGCGATGACCTGTTTCCACTCCCTGATCGAGGCGTCGTAATCGCCCTTTTTCAGGTAATCTACGCCGAGGCTGAAGTGAGTGGGAACATAATCAGGATTAAGAGCGCTCGCGCGCTGCCATGCCTTGATCGCATTTTCCTCGTCGCCGGCTTTGCTGTAAACTGAGCCGAGAACATAGAAAGCCATCGCATCGTTCGGGGTCTGTTTAAGCGCTTCGCCGAGGTGGAAAACAGCTTTCGCATACTGGCGGGCGCGAGTGTAAACGATCGCTATGTTATAGCGAACGGTGTTGTTTTTTGGATCGAGGGCGATAGTTTTTTCCCACTCGTTGATCGCGCCGTCGAGCATCTCCTTGCGGAGGTAAGCGGCGCCGAGATTGTAGTGAGCGATCGGATCGTTCGGAACGATTTCGAGCGCCTGGCGCAACATGACGATTGATTTCGAGAGCGGGTCTGAAGTCTGATAAGCCTGAATCGTTATTTCAGGGGATTCGACGGAGATGTCGCTGGCAGGCGCAGGATATACGACCTTGGTATCAGCCGATCCGCCTGCGGATTGCTTGGGCGGGAAAGCCTGCTGAGTCGCCTTTGCCGTATCCAGATTGTTCTTTGCTTCTGTATAGGTCGGATCGACTTCAAGGGCGATTTGCCATTCGGCGATCGCCTGTTCGACCTTGCCTTGCTTATAGAAGACAACGCCGAGGTTGTTGTGCGCGTCAACGTTTCCGGGGTCTAAGGAGATAGACTTACGGTAGTGAGTCGCCGCGTTGTCGAGGTCGCCCATTTCGTCATAAACAATGCCGACGTTGTTGTGAATCTCGGCGCTGTCGGGCTTGATTTTGATAGCCGCCTGAAACGAATCCAGCGCCTGTTCGTATCTGCCCTCGTTGTAAGCGGCGACGCCTTTGTCGTTCAGTTCCTTAACATTGTCCTGAGCGTATGTAGCGACGCTCAAGCAAGTTAGTACGGCTGCCAGTGCGATTACGTAACCGCAACGCTTTATTATGCGCAGCATACCTGCTGTTTCCTCCTTAGTGTAATTCATTCGGATTATACCATCCACATTATCGCATGACAAGCAATAAGCTTAGAAAAGAATTTAATTTAATATTCCACCTTAACTAAATATAGTCCGTTGGGCGGCGCGGTCGGCCCGGCGCGTCCGCGATCGCCCGATTCGAGTATATCGCGCGTCGCCTCCGGAGCCATCCGTCCCCTTCCGGCTTCAAGCGCCGTGCCCACTATGTTCCTCACCATTTTATAGAGGAACCCGGAGCCGTGGAGCGTGAACACGAGAAAGGAACCTTTCTCCGCCACCTCGAGACTGAACATATTCCTGACAGTTGTCGAGGTATAAGTCCCCTTGTTCATAAAGGCGGCGAAATCGTGTTCTCCGACAAGCGGTTCGAGAGCTCTCGCCATTTTAGAGATGTCGAGCGTCCCTTGTACGCATGTAGCGGTGTTCCGCAGAAACAGCGACGGCGACGGAGAACGATTGATGACATACATATAATATTTCCCGCGCGCGGAGTGCCTCGCGTGAAAATTCTCGTCCGCCAGTTCCGAGCTTGTCGCCGCAATGTCCGGCGGCAGATAGCGTCTCAGAGCCGGAGCCACTTTTTCCGGCGGAACCTGCTTTTCAGTTGTAAAATGTACCACCTGCCCTATCGCGTGAACTCCGGCGTCCGTCCTGCTCGCGCCGAAGACCTCAATTTTCTCCCCGAGAAATTCCTCAAGCGACCTTTCGAGTTCGGACTGTACAGTCCTCAATCCGTCCGGCTGCTTCTGGTACCCGTGGAAAGCGGTCCCTTCATACGAGACAACCAGTTTAACTTTCCGGCTTCCAGATAACATCGCTGAACCGGACCCGTATTTGTATTTTCAAAATATTATCCACATTTAACGGCTTTTTTTGAACCAACATTAATCAGACGCCTCGAACGGCGCCAATAAACGGTGAAATTATTGCCATTGGGTGTTGGATTCTGAGGATTGATATTAGTCACCGGAGTAGCGGCGTGAATAAATCTCACCGCCGTCCATCAACAAATTCGCCGCTGATCAGCGACTATCGCTGCCCGGGCCGGGCGTAAAACCCGCGCTCTTACTCAACTTCTACGAAAGAAAGGATCGCCATATCGGCGCCGTCGCCGCGACGCGGCGGCAGTTTCACCATGCTAAGGTAGCCGCCCTTGCGACTCGCGTAGCGCGGCACGTACTCTTCAAATATCTTTTTGAACGCGTCTTTATCATTGACGATGCGCCTTACGCTTTTCTTGGCCGACAGGTCGTTCGCGATCGCGGTCGTGAGCGTCTTTTCGGCGACCCGTTTCGTGGCGCGCGCCTTTTCTTCAGTAGTGGTCAGCTTGCCGTGAAGAAACAGTTTTGTCACCTGATTGCTGAGAAGGGCCAGACGCTGGTCTGTCGGCCTGCCGATTTTTTTGTTCCCTCTGCTATGTCTCATAATTAACGCTCCGACTAATCCGATAATGTTCTGCGTCGCTCGCCTCGCGGCGGCGGATCTTATATTAATTCATCCTGCATGAGCTCGAGGCCCATCGTTCCCAGCTTAGCCTTGATTTCCTTGAGCGATTTCTCGCCGAAGTTGCGCAGTCCGCGCAGTCGCGTTTCGGACCACGTGATCAGCTCTTCGACTGTGAATATGCTCGCGTTCTTAAGGCAGTTGTAGGAGCGAACCGAGAGATCGAGTTCGTCGATCGTCTTCTTGAGGTCCTGGCTCTTGCGTTTCTCTTCTTCTTCCTTCTTTTCTTCTTCGAGAAGGATTCGTTCCTTGAAATCAACGATGAAGCTGAATTCCTTGATCAGAATGCGTGCGGCTTCGCTGAGAGCATCCGCCGGCGAAACCGTTCCGTCCGTCTCGATCTCAATGATGAGGCGGTCGTAATCCGAGCGCTGGCCGACGCGAGCCGGTTCAACCGCGAACCGAGTGCGCACTATCGGCGAGAAGTTCGAATCGATAAGGATCATGCCGCGATCCTTGGTGATGTCGGGGTCTTCGACGTGCAGTTCCGTGGGGACATATCCTCTGCCGCGCTGGACGCCTATCTCGATCTTAACCGTTTTCTGGCTGGTGACCGTGCAGATATGGTAGTCCGGTTCGGTGATGTCCACGCGGTCGTCTGCTTCGATGTCGCCGGCGGTGATCTTTTTCGGGCCTTTGACTTCGAGAGTCAGCGGCACCATTTCATCCGTGTCGACGCTGACCGGCAAGCCTTTAAGATTCAAAACAATGTCGGCTACATCTTCAACGACACCCTCAACCGCGGTAAACTCGTGAAGCACGCCGTCCATTTTCATATAAACAACAGCGGAACCTGTAATCGAAGAAATGAGAATGCGGCGCAACGAGTTGCCCAGCGTTGTTCCGAATCCCCGGATAAGCGGCTGAATCATATATCGCCCATAAAGACCCGGACCCTCTTCGATAGGTTTCTCTTCGATGATCTTGATGTTCGGTCTCTCGATCGTTTTCATGAAACCTCCAAGGTATTTAGCGTGAATAGAATTCGACAATAAGATGGCTCTCGAAAGGAATATCCAGCTTATCGCCAATGGGCAGTTCAAGCACTGAGCCCTTGAGTTCAAGCGGGTTGGTTTCAAGCCAGGCCGGAATCCGGCCGCGACGGGAAGCGGCATCCGCCGCATCTCGCACCAGTACGTTCTTCTTGCTGCTTTCTTTCACTGCAATTTTATCGTTCGGGGACACCTGAAAGGACGGGATGTCCACGATGTTGCCGTTAACCGTGATGTGTCTGTGGCGGACGAGCTGGCGCGCTGTGCGCCGGGAAGCTCCGAATCCAAGCCGGTAAACAACATTGTCCAGCCTTCTCTCGATGGTCTGGAAAAGAATTTCGCCGGTGATTCCGCGTTTGTTCGCCGCGTATTCGTAATAACGCTTGAACTGGACTTCGGCGAGTCCGTACATTCTGCGCGCGCGCTGTTTTTCCTTCAGCTGAATGGAATATTCAGAAGCATTGCGGTCGCGGCGCGACATGCGGCCGAGATGTCCCGGCGGATACGGACGTCGTTTGATCGCGCACTTGTCCTCGATGTAGCATCGATCGCCCTTCAAATAAAGCTTCATGCCGGAGGAGCGGCATTCTTTACACTGCGGTCCTCTATCTTTCGACATAATTCTCCCTCTGTTTTTCTTACAGTAATTAGACGCGGCGCCGTTTCTTCGGGCGACATCCGTTATGCGGTATCGGAGTCACGTCTTTTATCGCGCGAATGTTAAAGCCCTGCGCCTGAAAGGAACGGATCGCCGACTCGCGTCCGGATCCGGGCCCCTTCACTAATATATCCACGGATTTGAGTCCGAGGGCGCTCACTTCCTTGCCAACGGATTCCGCAGCTAACTGCGCTCCGTACGGCGTTCCCTTGCGCGAGCCCTTAAAACCTACGGTGCCGCCGCTCGCCCACGATATTACATTCCCCTTCATGTCCGTGATGGAGATTATCGTGTTATTGAACGTCGAGTTAATATGGACGACGCCCTCATTTACCGCGATTTTCTTCTTTGTTTTTGACTTGCCTTTTTTCCCCATGACTATATCCTTCCGTCAGATCAGCCTTTTTTGCCCGGTTTCGCCCTCTTCATACCGATGGCTTTCCTGCGTCCCTTCTTCGTTCGGGCGTTCGTGTGCGTACGCTGGCCGCGGACCGGCAGGTTCAGCCTGTGCCGCAGTCCCCGGTACGAACCGATCTCGATTAGACGTTTTATGTTGTTCTGCACATCGCGGCGCACTTCGCCTTCTACTTTGTACTTTGTTTCGATCTCGCGCCGCAACCGAGAAATCATGTCTTCCGACAGGTCCTTGACCCTGACGTCGGGATCTATCCGCGCATCGTTCAGAATCTTAACCGCTGTCGCGTCTCCGATTCCGTGAATGTATGTCAGCGCGATCTTCACTTTCTTGTCTGCTGGTATGTCAACTCCGGCAATACGTGCCATAACTGCCTCCTATACGGGTCTCAGCCCTGCCGCTGCTTGTGCTTCGGATTCTCGCAGATCACGCGTACTATCCCGTGCCGCTTAATCACCTTGCATTTTTTGCAGATCTTTTTTACTGACGCTCTTACTTTCATCGCTTACTTCCCCTCTTCTTCCGGTTTCGCTTCTTCGACTTGGCGGCCTCTGCCGCCTGACGGATAGCGCCATGTGATCCGGCCGCGATTCAGGTCGTACTGGCTCAGTTCGAGCTTCACCCGGTCGCCCGGCACGATTCGGATGAATCTCATCCTTATCTTCCCGGAAATATGCGCGAGCACCTTGTGCCCGTTCTCGAGCACCACGCGGAACATCGCATTCGGCAGCGACTCCGTTATGATGCCGTCAACTTCTATTACATCGTCTTTACTCATTCTTCTTCCAATCGCCGCCGTTTGTATTTACGGCAGTGTCAATATCTCCGGGCCGTCCTTGCCTGCGACGACCGTATGTTCGAAATGGCACGAAAGGCTTCCGTCCGCCGTCACCACTGTCCATCCATCTTTCAAATACCGCACGTCCCACGTTCCCACGTTCACCATCGGCTCAATTGCGCCTGTCATTCCCTCTTTTATCTCGGGTCCGACACCGGCAGGTCCGAAATTCGGTATCTGCAGATCCTCGTGCATTACTTTCCCGATTCCGTGGCCCACCAACGCTCTGACGCAGGAGAATCCCTGAGATTCGACTTCAGCCTGCACCGCGTGCGACACATCGCCGAGCTTGTTTCCGGGCGCCCACTTCGCGATTCCCTTTTCGAGGGCCAGCTTCGTGGTCCTCATCAGCCGGGCAATGTCTTCAGGCGGCTCGCCTCCTATGTAGAAGCTTTCCGCCATA
>JBAYJY010000201.1:0-8066 GCA_041664945.1 bacterium
CAAATTCTTCAAACCGATTGCCGGCGCATGGAAAACAGATCTGATGGAGATAAAGCAGGATGACCTCGCTGTTAATGAGCAGACTGTGAATGTGCCGGCCGGCCCGTTCTCGACCGAATCGTTCGGCGTGTCGCTAAAGGGCGCCGCGCAGAAGAACTCCAAGCCGGTTTCGCTCGGGCGCGAAATTGAGCCGTTCCAGCCTGTGGGCGCCAGGTGGTGGCGGCAAAATGTAGGATCAGCGCCGCTCGGATTTTTGCCGCTTAGTCTGCATTTCACTCCTGACACGATAGCAGTAAAGAACGGAGAAGCATCGCGCGTGAAGCTTGCGGTGGCAAGCAGCTATATAGACGCGCCGTCGAAAGGCGAAGTTGTATTCGAAGCGCCGGCCGGGATAAATGTGTCTCTGTCCAAGTCCAAGTACGACATTCCGGAGAACGAATTCGCGGAATACAGCCTGATGGTTTCTGCGGACGCGGGAACAAAGACCGGAATATATCATGTGCGCGCGATAGTCACTGAACCTTCAGGCCAGAAGATAGAGGACACGCTTGCGGTGCGGGTCGGAGCAGGACTGATATCGCTCGAAGGAGATTGGAAGTTCAAGACCGGCAACAACAACGGTTGGAGCCGCTCGGAACTGGATGATGCGAAATGGCGAATAATGCCCGTGCCGGGAGTCTGGAACAAGAATGGAGTGAAGGATTTTGTAGGATACGGCTGGTACCGCCGTTCCTTTGATGTTCCTGAGGATTGGCGGGGAAAATCGCTAACCATTGTGTTCAAGAACGGAATGGCCGAAAACAGCGATATATTTTTCAACGGGATGGAAGCGGGGGCCGCCGATCGGAACAGGGGAAGACGCAGGTTCGAGGTAAATGTGCCGGCTGAGTTGGTGAAGCCGGGCGAAAAGAATCAGATGACGATACGGGTATACAACGCAATGGGCGAGGGCGGAATCAGCAGTCCGATTGTTTTGGGAACTGAAAGCGAATTCGCTCCGCAGTTTGAGGCAAAGCTTGCAACGGAGAAGGTTAAGGTCGCGGCAGGCGGCAAGGGAGCCATAAAATTGCGCATAAGCAATATGACAAATGAAAAGCTGCGCGGCGAAGTCTGGCTTACGAGCCCGCATGAGGCGTGGCGTCTGTTCAGCAGACACCGCGTTTCGTTCTCCGCTCCGCCGCTCGGAACCGCCGAGGTCGAGTATCCGGTCGCCGCTCCGGCAGACTTCACGCCCGGCGATTATTGGGCGATTTTCAAGGTGACGGCGAACGATAAGTTTGTTTTCTCAGACACTCTCGCTATCACAGTAGGGAAATAGACTGATTGTATAATATTTCAGCGGAAAAGCTGTAATCGCTATTGCAAAAGAGATTAATTAGTCTATTTATATTAGATAAAGTTATCAAAATTCATTGGGGGCTGTCATGAAAAAAGACGCTTCTGGCGTTTGTGAATCAGCATTGAAATTGAAAGAAAAAGAACTTGAAGTTTTATATCTGATAGACAGTTTGCTCGACGAGGCGGAAGGACTGGACTCATTTTTGGATGAGTTGGCAGTCGAGTTGAAAAAGATAACAGGAGCGGGACACGTATTTATATTTTTATACGATAAAAGCGGAAAAAAACTGGAAAAGAGAGCGTGTGCCGGGTCAAAGAGTTGCGCGGCGTCGCTTCTTGCGGCTGATAAATCAGCGAAAAAGTGTTTGGACAGAAAAACAGAGGTGTATGTCGCGACCGGCAAGCCGGTTTCGCGAAAAGTGGGCGGTTTTTTTGCAATGCCGATGTTGCCGCACGACAGAACGCTCGGAGCGGTTGTATGCGAGGTAGGACAAAAAGGTTTTGGCGATGAAGCGAAGCATCTGCTTCGCGCCGCTTTGCGACAGGCGGATTCCGCGATAGAAAATCTGGCGGCGAAGGAAGAATCGGCTCGCCGGATATCCGAATTGACGATGATCGCTGAACTGGACGCTGTACGGGATAGCTCGAACGATGCGAGGGAAATTATGGCTCGCTCGCTTGATGTGATGGGACGCTATGTGCATATCGATCGCTCGGTTGCGGTGATAATTAATGACATAACCGGCCATACGGAGATTGTCGCGAAAGGCGGAGGCGCGAACATCGCGTGGGTGACTGATTCATGGCTGCTTGCGATAGCGCGCGATGCTATGGCAAAAAAGAAGGAGATCGCGATGCGCGTTGTAAATATGCGATGCGATGTGTTCGCGATGCCTGTAATATTGGGCGAAAAGGAAGTGTTCGGAGCGTTCGTTCTTGCGTCAAAAAAGACGTCGTTCGGCGAGAGGGAGGCAGCTCTTCTCAGGATAGCCGAATCGCAATTGGACACAGCTCTGGATCACGCGCGTCTGTTCGGCGATCTTGTGCGGAAGAATAAGGAACTCGACCTGATTTACAGCATAGACAGAATACGTGACACGATGAAGAATCTGGACGAAATGCTTTCAGGGGTTCTGGCCAAGATAGTATCCACAATCGGAACAGAGGCCGGTTTTATTATTTTGTATAATGACGACGGCGGCATGAGAGACCTGAAAATGCAGGGGAATATTTCAAGCCGCGGCGAGTCGGCGATAAAGCGATTCAGCTACAGCGCGATCAAAACCGGCAATCATGTTTTTCTGAACGACGCCGGTTCCGGCATCCGGTCGCTTATCTGTGTGCCGCTGATATTGGAGACGCAATTGATAGGCACGTTCGGGATAATCAATCCTGTCGGGAAAAAGTATTTCGACACGGAGGACGAAAAACTGCTCGCGGCGGTGGCGAGTCAGGCGGACACGGCGATATTCGAGGATTTGACAAAGCAAGAGATAAAAAGCGTATTCAAGCGTTATGTCAATGAAAAGGTAGTCGACAAGATGCTGAACGCGAACAAAGAGGAATTCCTGACCGGGCAAAGGCTGCGAATGTCTGTCTTGTTCGCCGATATGCGGGGATTCACGGCGATGTCTGAGCGGCTCGCGGACCCGGAGAAGCTTGTCGCGGTCATCAATGAATATCTGAGCGCGATGACGGACGAAGTGATGAAACACGACGGCACGCTCGATAAATTTGTCGGCGACGAAGTTATGGCGCTGTTCGGCGCGCCGCTGCATTATCCCAACCATGCCGCGGTAGCAGTCAGAACGGCTATTGCCATGCAGAAATCCATGGAACAGCTCAAGCGTAAGTGGAAGAGGGAAGGCAAGGAGCCGTGCAGCATCGGGATCGGCATAAATACCGGAGACATGGTGGCGGGCAACATAGGTTGCGATAAAGTTACAAGCTACACAGTGCTCGGCGACAATGTCAACCTCGGAGCCCGCCTTTGCGGCAATGCGAAGCCAAAACAGATTCTTATAGCTGAAAGCGTTTATAAAGATGCGAAAGAGCATTTCAAATTCAATTTGCTGGAACCGATTAAAGTAAAAGGGAAAGCAAATCCGATAAATGTTTATGAAGTGATTTACTGATAATTAAACGTTTGGATTTTTGAAGTCAAACATTTTCTATAACAGATAAAAAACCGCGCGACATGCGTTCTATTGTAAATTCGCGCGCGCGCTCAATGCCTTTTAACGCGAGCGATTCGCGAAGGGCGCAGTCGCTCAGAACGCGCTCTATGGCGGCGGCGATATTCTTCGCATCGGGGGGATCGACGGCCAATGCGGCTTCTCCGATCACTTCAGCAAGAGAAGATGCCGCCGAGCAGACTACCGGGGCGCCGCAAGCCATAGCCTCAAGAGGCGGAAACCCGAATCCTTCATACAGCGAAGGATAAACGAAAAGAGCGGCGCCGCTTAATAGAGCAGCCAAGGAACCATCATCAACGAATCCAAGAAAATCGATTTTTTCATCGGCGCCGAGTTCCTTCGATAGTTTAACGAGGCGGGAATACTCGCCGGTTTTCTGGCCGCCGATGGCAAGAGTGTATTCATTTTTGAAGTTGTCCTGAAGAGACGCGTACGCGCGAATCAGCGAATCAACGTTTTTAGAAGCCCGCAGTTGGCCAACGTATAGGATGTATGGTTTTTTAATTCCATATCGCGCGGCCGTTATGCGTATCGTTTCGGCGTCGCGGACCGGGGCGAGCTCATCGCTTATGCCGAGAGGCGCTACGGTAATCGAGCCGGGCGGAATCCCGAATTCTCTTGCGACATCCTGTTTGGAAAATTCAGATATTGAGATAATGCGAGCCGCGCGCCTCAACGCGGCGAAAGCAGTCGCTCGAAAGTAGGCGTTTGTCAACGCGGCCGATCCAGAAAGCGAAGCGGGGAGCCGGAGAGGAATAAGATCGTTAACAACTAAAACCACCGGGCATGGCGCGAGCATCGGCATCTTAAAGTAAGGAGAAAGAAAAACATCGATATTATTTGATTTGATTGCGCGCGGCAGAAGGATCTGATCCCAGATTTGAGTGATGTCTTCTTTTATGATGACTTCGGAGACTCGCGGACCCGGAGGCGTGTATCGGCATCTCTGATTCATGAAAACTGCGATATCGATGTCGGGTCTGTTTGCGGCGGTCCATTCGATGAAATCGGCGAGATAACGTCCTATGCCGGTGCGTCCGGCGTTCTGGAATTCACGTCCGTCGATTCCGAGTTTCATATAATTGTCCGATATCAGCGGCCGCAGGCGTTAAGCCCGTGAATGGAGGCCGCGATGTTATTTGCCGCCAAGCATCTCGTCGTAAATAGCCATTACTGCTTCCGCGTGTTTCGGAATGGAGAATAGCAGTTCCGCGCGTTCGCGGGAAGCGGCTCCGATTTTTTGCCTGCGACTTGGTTCCGATGCGAGAGAAAGTATGGCTTCAGCCAAAGAGCCGGAGTCGGATGGCGGCACGAGCAGTCCCGTCTCGCCGTCTTCAATTATTTCCGGAACGCCGCCCGCGCGAGTGCCGATCACAGGTTTGCGGCATGCCATAGCTTCAATGACGACGCGTCCGAAGTGTTCGGCGATGCTTGGAAGAACAAAAAGGTCGAGAGCGTTCATTATCGCCGGAATGTCGTCTCTGTGTCCCGTGAAAACAATGCGATTCGCGGCCGCTGAAGCGAGAGCCTGTTTTTTGCAGTCTTCGAGCAGCGGTCCGTCTCCGATTATAGCAAAGCGGATGTTCGAGCCGGAGAAACCGCGCGCTATGCGGTCCGCGGCTTCGATGAAATATTTGTGGCCCTTAAATGTAACCATGCGGCCGACGCCGCCGACAAGAATATCGCCGGGCGTCGCGCCGAGAGAAGCGCGAACAAGCGGATCGGCGTCCGACGGATAAAACGATTCGAGATCGACCGGGTTGTGCGCGGTTCTGACTTTTTCCGAAGCTCCGGGGAAACGAGCGAATTTTTTTCCTACGGAATCTGAATTAGTGAGAATGATTTTATAAAGATCGAAAATGGCGCGGTCGAGAATCGGGTCCCGATCCTGAATGCGGACATGCCAGACCGCGGGAATGGCGGCTCTCCGCGCGGCGAGGCCGGCGATCAGAGCGCCGCGCGCGGGAGTGTTGGAATGTATCAGACTGATTTCCGATTCATTTATAATATCGATCATGCTGTTGACGCCGTTTAGAACGCGTAACGGCGCCGCCGGGTGTTTGAGAGGCGGGATAGGCGCTATGCGCACTGGAATTCCTTGCGCGGCGGCAAACTCTTCGAGGTCTCCTTTTTCAGGCAGCGCGAGCGTCGGCGCATAACGCGCGCGGTCGAGTCCTCGAAGAAGAAGTTGCAGGCTTATCTCGCCTCCGCCGCGAACGCTTCCGAAATTAGAGAGGAAAAGTATATTATGAGCCAACTGAGGCCCCCGTTTTTTTCGCGTAAACAACCATCCTGTTTTGCATTCCAAACGCGACCGAAGCCGCCCATAGCGCGAGCGCCGCTCCGACAAAAATATATTTTTTTATGAATGAGCTTTTATTATTCATCGCTGACCTTATAAACATGCGCGGAGGCATCATACGTTTTTCAAACCGTATGGGAGTAAGCCCTTTTTGCTTCAGGAGTTTGAAAATCGATCGACGCGTGAAGCCGAGCCGGTGGCCGCCAGGGTGCGGGTTGAACCCGGCTCGGACCGGATAGTCGTAACGGCCGCCGGAGAGGCGGTACAGAACATGAGCGGCGATTTTGAACAGTGATTCCTCGCGGGGCGTCTCGATGACCATCAGGCCGCTTGGCCGTAAAATGCGAGTCGCCTCGTTCAGCGTTTCAGATGGGTCGGCGAGATGCTCGATCAAGTCGAACATAGTCACCACATCGAAGGAGTTGGACTCGAAAGCGGCGTCTTCGAGTCGTCCGTTGAATATGTTCAGCGTGCGCGCTTTGTCGCCTACATATTTGTCAAATACCTTTTTGCTGATTTCAACGCCGGCGACTTGCCAGCCGCGCGCTTGCGCAACCTCGATCATGTAACCAAAACTGCATCCGACATCGAGAAGCCGGCCGGGCAGCGCGAGTTCTTCTATCTTGGCCAGTTCACGGCCGCACCAGTCGCGGATGCTTGCGACTTCTTCGCGGTAAGTGTCCTCCGCCCAGTAATATTCCATATCCTTAATATCGAGTTCGTTGTATGGGACATCAACAAAACGAAGTCCGCACTCGCGGCATCGCAGAACACGGTAATTCCCAAGGTCGTACTCGACGGGGCATGCGCCGGAACGGCACACGCAACATTCATCGATATGGTCGGGATTCTTTTCTCTCGTTTTGTCAGTCAAAGGCGCCGCCTCTTAATCGCTGATTTTACAGCCGGCTTTTGCCGGAACATAATAAGATTGTAATTTGTAATGCGCTTTCATTTCAACTGTCGCGGCGCTATCAGGCGCGAATTGTTGCATGATTACCGCTATTATCTGTTATAATAAACACCGAAGTAATGAAAAGGAGAAAAGCCATGGCGGACGAAAACTGCATTTTTTGCAAGATTGTTTCAGGCGTTATTCCTACTGAGAAAATTGCGGAATCGGAAAACTGCATAGCGATACTCGACGCGTTTCCGGCGACGCGAGGCCATGCGCTTGTTATAACTCGCGAGCACCGCGCCGACCTTCTCGAAATGACTGATGACGAGCTCTGCGAGGCGTCGATGCTGATGCGTGATCTCGGCGCCGCGGTCAAACGGTCGATGAAATGCGAAGGAATCAATTTCATCAATAACCTGGGGGCCGCCGCCGGGCAGGTTGTCGCCCACGCGCATTTTCACATTTTGCCGCGATATGAAAATGACGGCGTAAACATGGCGTTCAATCAGTTGAAGTTAACGGACGATGAAAAGTCGGCGGTATTAAAAGCGGTCCGCGCCGAGTTGTGATTGTTGAAGCAGACATTCAGCGGCCGGCCGCCGTTTTGACTGAGAGGCCCGGGGACATTGCATCTTCTCCGCTGAAAATAATTCAAGGAATGTCGAATGGACGATCGAGACAGAATTCGCATGACGACGCTGGCAGGCTGCGCGGGTTGAGCCGCTAAAGTCGCGCGAGACGACTTGGCGCAGGTTCTGCGCCGCTTGCCGCACATGGAGGATCCGAACGTGCTACACGGATATCGGACTGCCGACGACGCTGGCGTCTACCGGCTGTCCGCCGACTTGGCGTTGGTTCAGACCGTGGATTTCTTCCCGCCGGTTGTGGACGATCCTTTCGCGTACGGCTCGATCGCCGCTGCGAATTCCCTAAGCGACATTTACGCAATGGGAGCTAAGCCGGTGTCGGCGCTGAATGTGCTCGGCTTCCCAAGAAAAAAGATGTCAAATGAGGACGTAGAGGAAATATTGCGAGGCGCCTCGAAAAAAACGCTTGAAGCGAACTGTCCTATAATAGGCGGACACACAATAGAAGCGCCGGAGCCGTTTTTCGGGCTCTGCGTAACGGGCGCTGTTCATCCCGAAAGATTTATAACTAACGGTGGCGGCCGGGCAGGCGACGTTCTTGTTCTGACGAAGCCTCTCGGGACAGGAGTTATAACAACTGCGGCTAAAGCCGGCCTCGTTACGAAAGAGGTTCTCGAACGAGCGACCGAAGTGATGAACACGTTGAACCGCTCGGCTTCGGAAGCGATGCTGCGCGCCGGCGCGAC
>JBAYJY010000202.1:0-7979 GCA_041664945.1 bacterium
CGCTAAAGGCGAAGTAATGGTGCTTGACGGCAAGTACGCGCTACGCGTCACCGACATTCTCGGTTCAGTGAATGATGTGGTGAATGAGGCAATTCTGGACCGAGCCAAGGGCGGTTCAAGTTATTAATAAGCGTATTGTTTTCAGGGGTTTGGCAGGGAATAGATGAGGGATAAGATTTCTATAAGGGTTCAAGCAGGACGGGGCGGCGACGGTGTGGTCACTTTTCGGCGGGAGAAGTATATTCCGCGGGGCGGTCCGGACGGCGGCGACGGCGGACGGGGCGGACACGTAATAATAGTAGCGAGCGACAAAACAGCCACTTTAGAAGCTATCCGCAACAAAACTGAATATAAAGCGGTTTCCGGAATGCCCGGCAGAGATTCGCGTAAGTCGGGCCGCAAAGGCGAAGACCTTGTAATACAAGTTCCTCCCGGATCCGCAATCTACGATGAAGAAACCGACGAACTGCTCGGCGATTTGATTATTTCCGGCGAACAAATAGTAGCGGCGGCAGGCGGCGGAGGCGGCCGCGGGAACATGCATTTCGCGACTCCGCAGAATCGAGTTCCTCAGGAATGGGAGCCAGGCCGCGAGTGCGAAGCGAAGGACATAAAGATTATTTTCAGCTATCCGGCGGATGCCGCAGTTATCGGCATGCCTGGCGTAGGGAAATCATCTCTCGTCAGCTCAATCACGCGTTCCCACACGAAAGTCGGAGACTATCTTTTCACTACCCGGCAGCCTTACATCGGCGTTTGCAATCCAGGCCTTGCGAGCAGTTTCAAAATCCTCGATATGCCCGCGCTTGTCGAGGGTTCGAGCGAAGGCTCCGGCATCGGCAATGGATTTCTGAACCATCTCAAACGCGTGAAATTGATTGTTTATATGCTGGATGCAACCCGACCGGAAGGCATGACTGAAAAAGCGCAGTTGAAAATACTGCGGAGCGAGGTTGCGAAGCACAACGGGGATTATGCGAATAAGAGTGAACTTATTATTATTAATAAAATAGATCTTTTGGAAAAACGGCCGTCCGTGAAAAGTTTAGCCGCCGCCGGGAAAATACATTTCATCTCGGCGAAGGAAAAGCAGGGCGTCGAGGAATTGGTTACGGCGATAATTGGAGAACTGGGGTTAGGGACTTTATGACGAAGGTGAAAAAAATCAAAAGAATAGTAATAAAACTCGGCAGCCGGGTTCTTGCCGGACCGGGTGGCGGGCTGGACGAACAGTTTCTCGAGGAATTCACAAGCAGTCTGGCGCGATTGCATCAACAGGGATTCGAGATAATCCTTGTGACATCGGGAGCCGTTAGAACGGGCGTTCCGAAACTTAAAATGGATTCTAAAAAAATCGGGATCGCCCAGAAGCAGGCGGCAGCGGCTGTCGGGCAGGGCATCCTCATATCAAAATACATTGATTTGTTCACGCGCTCGAACATTGTGGTTGCGCAGATTCTTATCACCGCCGATATAGTTCGCGAGCGAAAATCATATCTGAATGCGCGAAACACGCTGCGCACACTTATCGACATGCGCGTGATTCCGATTATTAACGAGAACGACACCGTCGCTTATGACGAAATCAAGTTCGGGGACAACGACCGCCTGTCGGCGATGTCCGCGATACTTGTCGACGCTGATCTGCTGATAATTCTTTCCGACGTTATGGGGTTGTGCGACAAAGACCCGAGGACTTGCGACAAAGCAGAACTTGTGAAAGAAGTCACTGAAATAACGCCCGAGCTTTTCGAGGTGGCGGCCGGCCCGCTGGAAGACGGCGGAGTGGGCGGCATGTCCACGAAGCTCGCCGCAGCGGAGATGGCGATGGAATGCGGGGTTCGGATGGTGATCGCCGACGGGCGAGAGACTCGAGTTGTCGAGCGGATTGTCGAGGGCGAAAAGGTCGGGACAACATTTCTATCGAAAACCGACGCGCTGTCGGGCCGCAAGAAGTGGCTCGCGTTCGGCTGCACTATAGAAGGCCGGGTTGTTGTTAACGACGGCGCGAAGCTGATGATAAAAAACAAAGGCAAAAGTCTGCTTCCGAGCGGCGTGATTCGTGTGGACAACGATTTCGATCACGGCGCATGCATAGAAGTCTGCGGTGAGGACGGCTCTTGTTTCGGCAAGGGGCTGGCAGTATATTCTTCAGCGGAAATCCGCAGGATTCAAGGCCGGCAGTCCACGGAAATCAAGGATATTCTCGGTTATAAAATCGCCGATGTCGTTGTTCATCGCGACGACTTGGCTCTATTGTGATTGAGCCTCATTCATAACGTCAGCCTCAGTTCAGCGCTTGTATATTGCGCGGTATTTCTATATCTTTGTATATGCGGATGTGCGCTGCCGCCCTATTTCAGGGGCGATTTCATAGCGTCTGATTATCTGTGAAGAGATCACTGGCGGCCATTCGGATGAATTTTCGTTATACGTGGAGAATTTAAAATGGCAAAAAAGAACATCAGAGTAATGGACAAAGCTAAAGCGGCGCGAGCCGCGGCGCTTGAACTCGCGTTGCTGAATGACGTTCGAAAGCGGGCCGCTCTCCGGGCGATGGCAGCAGCGCTGCGCACAAATAAAAACAAAATACTTAAAGCCAATGCGGCGGATGTCGCGGAGGCAAAGAAACTTGTCTCCGCCGGCAGGATGACGGCTCCTGCGCTGAAGCGCCTGATGGTCAACGAAAGCAAAATCGAGGAAATGGCGCTTGGCGTTGAAAGCGTCGCGAAACTGCCGGATCCGGTTGGCCGGACGCTTGGAACGTTGGAGATGGACCGAGGCATGATTCTCGAGCAGGTTACATGTCCGATAGGCGTGATCGGCGCAATATTTGAATCGCGTCCTGACGTTGTTCCGCAGGTGTCTTCTCTTTGTCTGCGGTCCGGCAACGCTGTGATTCTTAAAGGCGGCTCTGAGGCGCAGCATTCGAACAAGGCGCTTGCGGAAATACTCGCGGCTGCTGCCGCCGGCGTTACGGGAGTTCCGGACGGCTGGCTGCAGCTTATCGAAACGCGCGAGGAAGTTAAAGAGGTTCTCGCGCTGGACGAATATATCGATCTGCTTGTACCGCGCGGCAGCAATGAATTTGTCAAATTCATTAAAAACAACACTGCGATCCCGGTGCTCGGCCATGCGGACGGCATATGCCATGTTTATATAGATAAAAACGCTCAGAAAAGCATGGCTCTTGATATTGCGTTAGATTCGAAAGTCCAGTACCCGTCGGTCTGCAACGCCGTCGAGACGCTTTTGGTGCACAAAGACATAGCGAAAAAATTCATTCCGGATGTCGTTCAGCTTTATATCAATAACGGAGTGGAAGTGCGCGGCTGCCTTAAAACGCGAAGCCTCTCCAAGGGCGTTAAGCCAGCGACGGAGGCCGACTGGAAGACTGAATATCTCGATTTGATAATATCGATTAAGGTTGTCGACGACATATGCGACGCGATTGATCACATAAATAAATACGGCTCTAAGCATACGGACGCTATCGTAACAAAATCGGCGGCCGCGGCAAAAAGGTTTTTCGAGTCCGTGGACGCGTCTTGCGTGTTTCACAATGCCTCGACGCGTTTTTCAGACGGGTTCCGCTTCGGAAAAGGAGCAGAGATCGGCATAAGCACAAATAAAACGCACGCGCGCGGCCCGGTTGGGTTGGAAGGTCTGGTTATATACAACTACCGGCTTCGCGGTTCCGGACAGATTGTCGCTGATTACACAGGACCTAAAGCAAAAAAGTTCACGCATAAACGGATAAAGTAAATTTAGAGAATATAATAAGTAAGTATAGTTGAAACAGCGAAAATGGAATGTAGCAAATCTGGGACAGGAATAATGGCAAAGAAAGAAAAAGACGAATTCAAGGTTATTGCGAGGAACAAGAAAGCGTTTTTTGATTATTTCATCGCCGATAAATATGAAGCGGGCCTTGTTCTGACCGGTTCCGAGATAAAGTCGATCCGGAACGGAGGGGCAAATCTGAGCGAAGGATATGTCTCAATAAGGGATGGCGAGGCGTTTTTGATAGAGGTTCGGATATCGCCGTATGAGCAGGGCGGGAGATATTTCAATCATGACCCGTTAAGGGCGCGCAAACTGCTTTTGCACCGCCGGGAGATAGATTCCATAGTCGGGCGCATACAGCGGCGGGGCCTGACGGCGCTGCCGCTTTCACTGTACATAAAAGGGAATAAAGCGAAAGTTGAAATAGGATTAGCGAAAAGTAAGAAAAATTTCGATAAAAAGAAGGATATTATGAGTAAAGAGCAGGAAATAGAGGCGGGCCGAGAAATAAAAGAACGGAACCGCTGATTTTTAGTCTTTGGGGGAATGGAACAAACCAAAATGAAAGGGGGGCGTAAGGGTTCGACGGGGTTTCTACAATCAGTTTGCTGCAAGCCGAGTTCTCCGCAGACTCGTTAAACGGCGGAACCTATAAATTAAGTGCAGACACTAATCTAGCACTCGCTGCTTAAGCAGCGACATCGACCGGACTACACCGATCGGGTCCGGACCCGGTGACGACAGATCGGCTGCCGCGCCTGCACACCCGGTAAGGGCGCGAAAGACAAACTGGGGTTGGTTCATCGGAACCCGGTCCGCAGGGGTTCTTTGAACCGAGATCAAATAGCGGACTAAGCTTGTAGATGCGGGCTGGTTGGATTCTTCGGACGTGGGTTCAATTCCCGCCGCCTCCATGGTTCCCCTAAACCATGACAAAATCATACTTCGGCGCAACTGATCGCTCTGATTTTGCGCTGTTAAAAAGACTATCCATAATCGTAGTTTCTTTTGCATTGATTTTCGCAATGTCGGCAGTGCGCGCCGCCGCCTCTTCAAACGGACCGGAAATTGAAATTCACAAAAACCAATCAAACCAGTTATACGCCGCAAAATTCATATTTTCGGGGCAGGTTCAGATTAAGTCTTTTTATCTTACAAAACCTGACAGATTTATCGTTGATTTCATAGACGCTGTCGCTACGGAAGGAGCAAAAACAGTAAACGTAGGCGCTTCGAATGTCGAGACGATTCGCATCGCTCAAAATTCAGTGGATCCGAATATTGTTCGCGCTGTATTTGATCTTAAATCAGCGAGAAAATTCGGGATTAAATCTGACGCGACAGGATTAATAATAACTGTTTTCGAAAGCGGCGCTCAAGTATCCCAGGCAAAGGCGTTCCCGAAGGTTTCCGTCAGCAAATCATGGGATCGGGTGGAAACCAGATTGACATTCAAAGAAGCGCCGAAATATGAAGAGGTGACAACGGGAGACGACAAAAAATTTGCTCTGGATTTTACCGGTTATAAACCCGCTGAGGATCTTGAAGAAACGGCGGTTGACGCAGGCGCGATTAAAACAGTGCGTGTGGCTCACTATGAAAAAGGGGGCGACATCACGCGTCTCGTAATAGAAACATATTTGCCGGCGCGAGTAAATGTGGAAAAGAAGGATGAGGGGAAAACGCTCGTTGTAACGGCATATCAGCCGTCGCTGTATGGAGCGAAAATAGCGATAGACGCCGGACACGGCGGCAAGGATCCAGGGGCTATGACTGACAACGGCCTCGTGGAAAAAGATATTGTGCTCGATGTGGCGCTGAGGTTGAAAGCGCTGCTGGTCGCCGCCGGCGCGAATGTCATTATGACTCGCGAAACTGATGATTTTATCACATTGAACGACCGGCCTTTCATTGCGAACAAGGCGGGCGTTGAACTGTTTCTGAGTATCCATGCAAATGCGCTTCCGGATCACCAGCGCAAGCTCAAATGCCGAGGACTTCAGATGTTTTACGGTTCGAAGGAAAGTGAGCAGTTTGCGCGCGTGATGCTCGGCGAGGAGTTGAAGGTGCTTGGAACGGGCGATCAGGGCATGTTCGAAAGAAATCTTCTCGTGTTGAGAAAAACGCAGATGAAAGCTGCGCTTGTCGAAATAGGATTCATAACGCATCCTAACGATGCAGCATTATTGATGGACGACACATTTAGAGAAAATGCCGCGAGAGGACTATACAACGGGCTCGAGAAATTTAAGGGCGGCCGGGGAGTAGAGCTTGCCGCGCTTAGACTGCCGCCGGAAATCATCGCCCATCTTCCGTCAAAAACAGTAGATAATAAATATCTGGTTTCATATCAGAAATATGATTACTCGCCTGTAAAAGTTGTCGATGTAGTGGGTGAACCGGCAGAAGCTGAAGACGGCGTTTTCGTGATTTCACAGCAGCCGGCGCAAGACGCTTCAGTCGGGAAACACCCGGTCTCAGATGGCGTTGTTAGAAAAGGCAGTCCCATGTCTGTTTCGAATCCCAAATACGACAAGCAAAAATAAGCGGAAGAACGCTCCAGTCTGTTAATAAGATAAAGAGGTTTTATCGCATTCCAAGCGTAAATATTTCGACAAAACACTTTTATTTTCTAATATATTTATATATAATTCTCCAAAAATTGAACATTTTGTATAATTAATGGCGATTAAAAAAACAATACCTTTCGCAGAAGCGGCTGAGCGATGTTTGGCGGTAATAAAGCAACTTGAGATAAAAGTCGCTCCTTTGATCGAACGTATTAAAGAAAATAACCTTCAGGAAGATTTTCTTGAGAATGTGAGGGCGTTTCTCATCGAATTCGATGAGGTTCGCGATGCGTTTGACAATCTGCCGCTCGAGGATGGCGTTCCGACCGGTGAGTTGACGGAAAAAGAAAAAAAGAATGCTATCGAACTAATTCCGAAATTGATCAAAGGGCTCGAAGGTCTTGCCGCAGCTCACGCATTAATGATAGAGACGTTGAAAAAGGGCATGGATCAGAACACGGAGCGGATGGAACTGATGCGAAAGGCGAAGAAAATATTTGATAAATTCGTAAAGGCGCCTAAGCAGGACCCGAGATTTTTCGATAAGAGGATGTGAGAAGCGTCACATGTATTATATATATTAATAATAATTTTTATTCTCTTGTTGACAGAGAAATTAAATTATTATAGATTAATTTAGTTTCATTTATTCGCCTTGGGAGGGGCACATGCTCAATCAATTCTTTGAAAGCATACCCTATATAGCTATGAGGAAGGGGTGGGACGCGGCTTCTGTACGCCAGAAAGTCATATCCAACAACATCGCGAATGTCGACACCCCGCACTATAAACGGTCGGAAGTAAACTTCGAGGACTCTTTCAAGCAGGCTCTCGAAAAAGCTCCGAAACGCCTTGTCGGATTCCACACCGACACAATGCACATTCCGATTAATCCGCCGACAGACCTCAATTCCGTGAAACCGACAATTTGGCGCGAGAATGACACTTTCACCCGCGCTGACGACAATAACGTCGACATAGACGTCGAGATGGCTGAACTCGCGAAAAACGAACTAATGTTCAACGCGCTTACCGATTCTCTCAGCCGAAAACTTTCCGGCCTCAAAATGGCAATCCGGGGAAGGTGATAAATAATCATGATGACCAACTCGATTTTTTCATCAATTGACACGAGCGCTTCCGGCTTAACAGCGCAGAGACTGCGAATGGACGTCATCGCCGGCAACATAGCGAACGTCGACACCACGCGCACTCCTGAAGGCGGCCCGTTCAAGCGGCAACTTGCTGTTTTCGCTTCGAAATCCGACATGACATACCGCAAGTTCCCGTTCCTCCCGATGAAGCTCAAAACTCAAATGGACAACCCCGGCAACGGTGTGAATGTTCTCGAAGTCATGAAAGACCCGTCGCCGCCGCGTCTGAAATATGATCCCGGCCATCCGGACGCAAACAGCGAAGGCTATGTCGCCTATCCCAACGTTGACGTTATCAAGGAGATGGTCGACATGATTTCCGCTTCCCGCGCATATGAAGCGAATATCACTTCGATTAACGCGGCTAAGGGCATGGCGATGAAGGCCCTCTCGATCGGAAAGTAATAACATTGTAAACAACCGGCCATAAACCGCCGGCATCTGAAACTCTGGAGTAAACCAAAATGGA
>JBAYJY010000203.1:0-7971 GCA_041664945.1 bacterium
CCAATCCGACCAATAAACTCCAAGTAGAAAACAACGCCGCCAGCGGCAACAGCGCGTACTTCTACACCAGCAACGCGGCCAACGCTACCGGCCAGACGGTTTACGCGGTCAACGACGGAGACGGCGCTTCACGCGCGGGGCGCTTCGTAAACACTAACCCTACAAACACTTCCTGCTCTCTGTGGGCGAATAACACCGGGGGCGGCGAAGCCCTGTGCGGATCAATTTCAAACGCCACTAACAGCAGCAATGCTATTTCCATATCGACTAACGGCGACGGCAAAGCCGCAACATTCTCTTTGACTAAAGCAACCAATGCCAATGACGCTGTTTACATTTCCCACGACGGCTCCGGCACCGCCACTACTGCCGCTCTTGAAGTTGTAACCACTAACACAGCCCATGGCATCTACTCACACATTACCGGAACAGCCGGCCGGGCCGGGAAGTTCGTTAATGAAACCCCGGCAAACGAAAACGATGTCGTCTATATAGAAACCGCAGCCAACACCGGCAACACCACAACCGGCCGCCTCATAGACACCAACAAGGGCGCCTACCTCACAAACACGGGCATTTGGACCGACGCTTCTTCCCGCAAATACAAAAAAGACATCACTCCTCTCTCAAAAGATGATATTCGCAACATGCTCGACGTGGTGAAAGATATCGAGGTTGTTAGGTACCGCTACAACAGTGAAAATCCGGACCAGAAAATGACCCTCGGTGTCATCGCCGAGGATGCGCCGGACGTAATGACCGACGATACCAAAACAGGCGTGCAGCCGGTCAAGGCTGTCGGGATGCTCATCGCCGCAATGCAGGCGCAGCAGGAACTTATTGAAAAGCTTCAAAAGGAAATAGATGACCTGAAAACGAAATGAAATGAGTGATATTTTATTGCGTCAGCTATTATTGAAAACTTATTATTTAGGGAGCAATCTGTGAAAATCAGGATAATGTGCATGCTGGTTGCGATCATTGCGGCGGCGTCCTGCGCTTGCCTCGCCGGCACGAACAAAACCGGCGGGAATTATGAGGCGCTGCAGGACGTTATCAACGCGCGTGGCGGCAGCAGCTCCGGCGGCGATTACTACGCGCTTTCCTCTATCGGCCAGAGGTCCAGCAACCGGCTGGCAACAGGCGGCGATTTCTCATGCGTGAGCGGCTTGCTCGGCTCCGTCGACACTACAGCGCCCACTGTCGCCGTCACTAACCCCACAGCGGGACAGTCAACCAACGGCTCCGTCTCACTCGTCGGTACGGCGTTCGACCAGAACAATGTCCAATGGACTCTCTACGTCGGCCCGGGCGCAAGCCCCTCCTCATGGTCGCAGGTCGCCACCGGCTCCGGCAATAATGCCGACTCCTTTTCATTCGGCGCGTGGGATTCATCGAGATTCTCGGGAAGCTACACCTACAAACTCGTCGCGGTTGACTCCCGCGGCAACACCGCGCAGGGAACTGTCACCTTCAATGTTGATTACACTCTCACCATAACCGGCTCCGTTCCCGTCATGCAATGGGTATTCATGGGCCTGCCCGTAGCTCCTGCGGACACGAACCCGATTTCTATATTCGGCAACGGCGAATACAAGATATTCCGATGGAATCCCGAAGTCGCTCGCGACCAGTACACGGATCAATACAGATTCCCTTCGTCCATCGAACCCGGCTATGGGTTCTGGATCAAATCATACGCCGGCGTTATGAACTATTCCTATAGCGCGGCAAGAACGCGCACAAGCGAACAGTACGCCCTGCCCATCAAATCCGGCTGGAACCAGATCAGTTCCCCTTACGACGTGCCGTTCAACTGGAGTTCCGTCCAGGTTCGCAAAGACGGCTCCACATACGATCTTGCGACAGCTATGAGCTTGGGACTGATTCATTCGTCGTTTTACTCTTATGACCCGGCCGGCGGCTCGTGGGTTCCCAGCGACACAGGAGCCGCAATCGCCCCACAGACTGGTTACTACGTCCGCGCGTATGACAACGTCGACCTCATGTTCGACCAGAGCGCTCGGGTTTTATCCCGCATCATCAGACCCGCCGAGGACTACCGCGCTAAAATATCCGTTTCCGTCAACGGCCGCAATGACATCTACAACTATTTCGGCGCCGCCAACACCGCGTCCTCCGATTTCGACACTCTCGACTCCGAAGAACCTCCGCAATCCATGAACGACATCGAAGACGGGAAATTTGTTTCGCTCTATTTTCCGAAAACTGAATGGCAGAAAAACGCGGGGAAATATTCCGCCGACTTCAGGCTGACAGGCAAAGCCGGCCAGACCGAATCGTGGGACTTCGTTGTCGAGACAAACGAAACCGGCAAAACAGCAACTTTAAACTGGGACAGCGCCGCCCTGCCCTCTGACCGATACTCTTTCACGCTCGTCGACCTCGCAAGCGGCGCGCAAATCAACATGGCCGGACAAAACAGTTATACATACGCAGTCTCCGGCGCCCCCGTTTCGACTGCGCGGTTCAGAATACAAGTCGTCAGACTGTCGGTCAACGCCGCCGTTGTGAAATACACTCTCAAACCCGGATGGAACCTCGTCTCGGCGCCCATCGACACGGAAGTGACCTCAGCGCTCGAACAACTCGGCGACGACCTTAAGATACTCGACATTTTCCAGTATTTTGACGGCAGATTCTATCCGGCTGAAAAAGCCGACATACAGGCGGGGCTTGGATATTGGATGTACGTCGCCGAAAGCGCTGAAATCGATATCGAGGGCGTCCCCGTCGGACCGGAAGTCCGCGTCCCGCTCAAATCCGGCTGGAACCTTATCGGCAACCCCTTCGAAACCGAACTTCCTTGGGGCGACAACATTTCATTTTCATGCAACGGCTCGAACTACACGCTTTCCGGCGCCGTGTCGGCGTCGATGACAAACGGCGCCATCTTCGAATTCACCGGCGAGGCTTATCAGCCTTCCGTCTCGCTTCTGCCTTGGAAAGGGTACTTCTTAAAAACAAGCCAGGATTGCGAACTGGTTCTGAAGCGGTAGATTCCTACTTCTCTTTTGTTGCGTAAAAGCTTTTGTTCTCACTCGAACCGCGCGGGTTGGCCGGTTGATTCGAGAACGTTAAGCCAAAGCGGACCATCCGGGTCGATCATATTGCGTTTCATCGTCGCCATGGCGATCGGCACATGCGTGAACACATGATTCCACTGCCCGACGACCATGCCAGACTTCCCGGCCATCGCCGCGTGAACGGCGTTCTGCGCCAGTTGCATGCAATACACGCTGTCCGACGGATTCGCCGGCACGCTCCGGATTATATAACTCGGGTCAATATATTTAATATTCGATTCCATTCCGATCCCTTTGAAATAATCGCCCAGCTTATCGACAAGGAAATGTCCGATATCGCCGAGCTTAATATTTCCGGATGCGTCGGTCGCTCTGTTCTGAACATCGCTCATCATGATGTCCTGACCCGCGCCTTCTGCGACAAGTATAAAGGCGTGATTTCGTGATTTCAGGCGTTCCTCGACGTATTTGTACAACCCGTTCGGCCCTCCGAGTTTGAACGGAACTTCAGGTATCAGCACAATGTTCACATCATTCATCGCAAGTGCCGCATTCGCGGTTATGAAACCCGACTCCCTGCCCATCAGTTTCACGATGACGATTCCGTTCGGCGCTCCGGTCGCTTCCTCGTGAGCGCCTTTCGTGGCGTCCGCCGCCGCGCTGAACGCAGTCTCGAACCCGAATGATTTCTCTATGAAGCAAAGATCGTTGTCGATCGTTTTCGGTATGCCGACAGTTGCGATCTTCAGTCCGCGCTTCTTCAGTTCATTATGAAGGGCGAGCGCGCCGCGTTGCGTGCCGTCCCCGCCTATCGTGAATAATATATTCATATTCATGCGCTCGAGCGTGTCCGCCATGACGCTCGTTTCCTGCGGCCCGCGCGAAGACGATAAAATGCTGCCGCCTTCCTTCTGGATGTCCTCGACAACCTTCGGCGTCAGCTCCATCGGCTTGTGCGCATACTTCGGCGCGAGCCCCTGATAGCCGTACCTGAAACCGAGAATGTTCTCGACGCCGTAAACGTATCGCAGAGACATGACAATTCCGCGTATAACATCGTTGATGCCTGGACAAAGGCCGCCGCAGGTGACTATCCCCGCGCGGCATTTCGACGCGTCGAAATATATTTTGCGCCTCGGGCCTGCGACCTCGAGCGACAGCGGATCGCCTTTCAGCTTCTTGTACTTGTTGTATGAATCAAGCTTGATGTCGTATAGTATCCGCTCGGAATCGTCCACAAAGTGCTTGCTCCGCACCGGGGCGTCAACCGTGCACTTGCCGAGGTTCTCTATCTCAAAATTGATTTTGGGTTCCATTTATATCTCCTCTTGTCGTTTCGCGCGGCCTGTGCGTCCAGTCCAGCGCAATGAACAGAATCAGGCGAACAAAAACAATTATACCATACACTTCGCCTTCGTTTCCATTTGCCTGAACTGTATATTTTATGGTAGATTTATGGCTAATGTGAATTGAGGTGTCTTTAATGAAACGTTCCGAAATAAATCAGATAATAAAAAACGCGGTCGAATTCCTTGATGAAATGAATTTCATGCTGCCTCCCTTCGCGCACTGGACGCCCGAACAATGGGCTGCCGCCGGACCCGAATTCGACGGGATTCGCGATAACCAGCTCGGCTGGGACATAACCAATTTCGGGGGAGACGACTTCCTCAAGCTCGGCCTCACAATCTTTACTTTGCGCAACGGCAACTACGCCGACCCGGACGCCGGAAAGCCTTACGCGGAAAAAGTCCTCATCGTTGAAGAGGAACAGATAACCCCGATGCACTTCCACCGCTCGAAGATGGAGGACATCATCAATCGCGGAGGCGGAACCCTGATAATGCAGGTTTTTAACTCAACGCCTGACGGTAAGCTCGCCGACACGCCGGTGACCGCCGGAATCGACGGCGAAAAACGAACAGTCCCTGCGGGGTCGCTGATTAAACTCGTCGCCGGAGAGAGCATAACCGTCGCTCCCCTGCTCTATCATAAATTTTGGGCGGAGAAAAACGCGGGCAAACTGCTTGTCGGCGAGGTGTCATCCGTCAACGACGACAAATCGGACAACTTCTTTCTCGACGAAATCGGCCGATTCCCCATAATCGAGGACGACGAACCGCCGTTCCGATTGCTTATGACCGAGTATCCGAAAAGCAAATGATATAGAGAATATCGAATATCTAACAATATATTTTCCTGATTATGCCTGAAACTTTGTTGATTTCCGGAGCGAATCCTTTAATCTCTGAAATACGATTACTTATGGGTGCCATGCACAAAACGCTTTCTTTTGTGCATGAAGAGACAACTCTCAGTTGGATTTCTTCTTTGTAAGCTGTTGTCCATCGTTAAAAGATGGGTAATTATGAACGAAAAAGCCCCGGCACATGCACAAAGAAAATAGCTTTGCATGGCGCCCGATTGTGATGGCTGCTAAAGTTAGAAAAATAACTATCTGTAATTCGGTGTTAATCTGGTAAATTTTTAATTATGTAGTTCTCTTTGAGCGGGATAGATCGGGCGCATTTCAATCCCTGTTCTTTTCTTTCCTTCATCATTCTGCGGTTTCTTGTTCGATATTCGATATTCGCTTTTATTAACGTTTCTTATCCGCCGTATATATGATCGAGATCGGCGGCGATCATCGGTTCCGTGTTTCCAATCATCTTCTCGCCGGTGACTTCTCCGACAAATATCGTGTGATCGCCCGCCTCAATCTCATTAACAAGCGTGCATTCCACATAGCCGACACAGTCCTTAAGACACGGCGCGCCGTTCGAAGCAGCCGCCACCGGAACGCCGCCTATCGTATCGGGCGTAATTTCCTTATTCCCCTTGAAACATCCGACGATATCCTTCTGATCCCTGCGCAGCACGTTGATCGTGAACTTGCCTCCGAAATGCACGAGATCGTGCGTGAAACGCGTTTTCTTCACCGCTGCCATCAGCATCGGCGGCTCGAAAGACACCTGCGTTACCCATGAGACAATCATTCCGTTCTTAACATCGTCGGTGACGACGCCTAATACATAGATGCCGGTCGTGAATTTCCTCAAAACTTCCATGATGCCGCCTGCTTTCTCAATTTTAATCTACATAGATAAACACAATGGGCTGAAAAATGTTTCGTCATTTTGCTCAATCAATAAAATCAGGCGGCTGCGGATAGCGCTTCCAATCCTCGCGGAACGGATGGCTGAAAAGAAGTCTCGCGCCGGCTCCGGCAAAATCGCGAACGCGCTCGAGCGCCGCGCGCGCCGCCTCCGGCTCAGGTATCGGATCTCCGGGCGGCAACATCTTATCGAGCGACCGCTGCATATAACAGGCGTCGCCCGGCAGAAGCACGAGTCCGCTTTTCTCCATTCGCGCAAGAACCATCTGATGGCCGCGCGAGTGGCCTCCAGTCCTCAGCAGCCGGACCGCTCCGTCTCCGAATATGTCGTGATCGCCGTCCAGCTTCTTTACATTGAAATTCCGCGTTCCTTCAAAATCCTTGATCTCATAATAGCCGTCGGAATATTTTGGCTCGGGCCACATCGCCGCCAGCAACTCTTCCTTCTGAACATACAAAACCGCGTTCGGAAACAGCGACATGCCGCCCGCGTGATCGAAATGCATGTGCGTCAGAACAACGTGCCCGACATCCGGCGCTTCTATTCCGATACGCTGCAATTGCCGGTCGACGGCGTCCTCCGGCTTCATATCAAGTATTCCCCAATCGGCGCTTTCGAGTCCCAAATAACCCGCCGGGTCCACAGCGCATTGCGGCGCGCACCCTGTGTCAACCAGCGCATATCCTTTTTCATGTTCGAGCAGAAACATTCCCATGGCGATGCTGATTCTTTTCTCGCTTCCGTCGCCCGGCAATATGAATTCCCTCTGAAAATCATAAAACCCGCAGGTCATGCAGTATATTTTTTTGACGCCCATGAAGTTACCCGTTCGTTAAGCCGCCGTTTTCAGACAACCGGATTTTTTGCGATCGCCATTACGTATTCGAAAACACATTCAAGTTCCGAAATCGAAATATCTTCATCCATAGTGTGGCAGTTATGCATCGCCGTTCCGAGCGGCGCCGTCGGCAGGCCGTGCGCATTAAAAATATTCGCGTCGCTGCCGCCGCCGCTTGTTTTAAGAATCGGCTCGATTCCTATAGACCGGGCAACCGCCTGCGCGACCTTGATAACCGGCATGTCTTCTGTCAGTTTGTAGTTTTGATATTCACGAATTATTTTCAGATCGATCTGCGCGCCCGCTTCCGAGGCCGCTGTCTCAAGAGCGCCGCGCATCATCGCAACCTGCTCGTCGAGCTTCGCCGTATTATGGCTTCGCGCCTCCGCTTCGATCAGCACGCTGTCCGGGATAATATTCGTCGCGCGCCCGCCGCGTATCACGCCGACGTTCGCCGTCGTCTCGTCATCGATGCGCCCCAGTTTCATCTTCGATATCGCTTTCGACGCCGTCAAAATAGCGCTGATTCCCTTTTCCGGTTCGATGCCAGCGTGCGCCGCTCGGCCTGTGATCCGCGCCTCGATCTTGTCGTGCGTCGGCGACGCGACAAATATTCCGCCCGCGGTTCCCGTGCAATCCAGCGTATACCCGAAATCCGCCTTCAGATATTTCGGGTCAAGCGCTCCGGCGCCCTTTATTCCGATTTCCTCGGCCACTGTCATCACAATCAGCAAATCACCGTGCGGTATTTTTTCTTCTTTCAGAATCCGCGCGATCTCCAGTATTATCGCGACGCCCGCCTTGTCGTCCCCTCCGAGAATCGTGTCTCCCGACGCCTTAATCATGTCGCCGTCGATCACCGGCTTCACTCCAATGCCCGGTTTGACGGTGTCCATGTGCGCGTTCAGCATGATCGCCGGCAGATCGCGCCGTTCGCCTTTTATCGTGGCGATCAGGTTGCCGGAGTTGC
>JBAYJY010000204.1:0-7954 GCA_041664945.1 bacterium
ATTGGCGGCGCCGATGAAAAACATAGACATGAACAAGACGAGAAAGCGCCAGAGATAAAAGTTGTCTGGAATCGACAAGCCGAACCCGTAAAAGCCGGTGAGAGATACCAGCCCGACAGTAAGATTGGGCAACGATGATTGAGAAGCCGACATGAAAAGGGCAAATGAATAAACGGACGTAGCGAGAAAGTAGGCGAAAAGTAACAGGGCGGCTGTCCATGAACGGCGGCAAAAGCGCGCTGCGGCGAGACCGGCAGCGGAGTAATTAAGAAGGGTTGGCGCGCAAATCGCGAAAAACAGCGAAATGCCCGGTTTAATGTTGCATCCTCGAATGAAATATGACGTGATGGAAACAAGCGCAATAACCGCCGTTAGCGTTGCACATCCTGCGAGAACGGTTTGTAAGTATTTGATGATGACGAGCCGCCTTGTCGACTCATTTTGCCGGACTTCATGGCGCCGTGAATCGCGTCCGGCGATTATGCCGAGAGTCGCGCCCGTAATGGCCATGAATATGCCTGTAGCGAAGCCAAGCTCGTAGCCGACAACGTTAAGAAGCGGGGTTTTTGAAGCTAAAACTCCGATCACGCCGCCAAAAGCAATAAATATAGCGGCGGTTATGCGAAACCGGGCGCTTGTTTTGTAGCGTTTCATGTTTCAATTATATCAGAAAACAACAATGAAACCCCATTCGATGGTTTCCTTGACAATATCTTCAACTGACCCATATTATAAAATATGAGATTGGAAAATGTTCTGGACGTCTGTTGTGGCAATAACGGTTCTTTTCATTGCGTGATTAGACAGCGGGACATGTGACTTTAGAAGCGATGAAACGCGAATATCTGCCGATACATAATACATTTGAGCGTCTGGCGTCGAGTTATAGCCGTTCGACCGGAATGGAAGAGGTGAACCGCAGAGAGCTTGCGCCTGTCGCGAGAGAGTGGGACGGCCGTATTCTGGATGTCGGAGCCGGAGCCGGCGCGTTTATAGAAAAGTACATGAACCCGTCAAAGAACGAAATCACCGCTGTGGATTTCTCATTTAACATGATAGAAGAAACAAGGATGCGGCTGGAAAGCTTCTTGGGGCGTTCGTTGTTTCTATCGCAAGCGCTGGCTCAAGCGCTGCCTTTCAAACGCGATAGTTTTGATGCGGCGCTTTCCGTGAATACACTTCACAACATGCCATCTTTTGATGATGTGGCGCAGGCGCTTTCGGAGATGGCTCGCGTTGTGCGGCCGCGCGGCCTTATACTTGCCGAATTCAGGAATTTAGACAACCCGCAGCGCCGCCGGATTTGCGAGTTGCACGACCATCCGGAATTGCCGCAGAAGGCTTATACCTTTGAACAGATCGAACAGGCATTCTCCCGAATGGGGTTCGAAGTTGAGCGGAGAATTCCTCTTTGGGGCGATGTCGCTCCGGAGGGACCGCTGAACGAGGCAATTGACCGCCTGAAGAAATCGTTCGGCAAGATGCAGGACTCTCTCTCTCCTCGTTTCGCAGTGGTGGCTCGCAAAGGGCCGGGTTTTCGCTCGGTTCTTAGAGACGCTCTCGGCGTTCCCGTTGTGGAATAGACGAACAAACGCGAAAAAAATGAATAAGGATCCTAAAAAATGGAAACGAAAAACAGACGATGTCATAAAACACTGATTTCAAGAACCGCATTGGTATTGCTTACTGTTTTGATTTTAGGAATATCGACGGCGCGAGCTGAAGATAACGGTCCGATTACGAATCTGCTTTCGCCGCTGTTTTCCGCGCCGGCGATGGTTTTGCCCGGCCAGTCGATCACCTTAAAGGTCGCGCATGGCGCTCATGTGGAAAGCGCATGGCTTGAAGATTCGTTCGGCAAGGCTGCAATGCTTTCGCTCTCGCAAACGCCGGATGGCTATATCGGCTCCCCTTCTCCCACGCTAAGACCAGGACTCTTTGATTTGCATGCGGTGACTTCCTCTATTGATGGAAAACAAACTACTGAAATTCAGCCTCGCGCGGTAGCTGTTTTTGAGAAATTCAAGTCTGATTTCGACTTTGCTTTCGTGAGCGATTTGCACTTTGGAGCCGCGGAGACCGAACGCGTCCCATTTGACAATAAGAAAGTTTACATCATGAGACGCGCTTTTTTTGAGAAGCTCGCTTCGCTGAACGTAGAATTCGTTCTATTAGGCGGCGACTTGAACCTGTATCCTGAAAGTTATCAGTATTCATATCCGGAGAGCTACGAATTTCTGACCAAGCTGCTTGTTCGGCCGGTTTTCATCGTGCCGGGCAATCACGATCTTTACAATATGGTCGTCGAATCGCTTGGCAAGCATGTTTACGGCACGGATTACTGGGCGCGCTATTATGGGCCGACGTATCAGTCGTTTAGATATGGAACGCTGGAGTTCATAGGGTTGAACACGTGCGATTGGCCTCCAGAATATTTCGAGTGGGGCTCTCATAAGGCGACGATGACGGGGACAATGCTCAACTCAGGCATTCAGAAAGAGCAGTATGACTGGATGCGCAATGAATTGAGCAATGCAAAGGATGCGAGCGAGATAGTTGTTTTCACGCATATCCCGCTTGCGAGTTATGTGGCTGGAAGCAAGATTGGCCTGCCGCCGGAATTATTGCCAGGCGTCAAGAAAGAGCAAGTGATCGGGTCATTGAAGGAAGCCGGCGTTCGGGATGTGTTTGCCGGCCATGTGCATGTTTTCAAGGAAAACCAGCTTGCGCCGGGTCTGACGGAATACGTCAACAGCAATATTGGCGGAAAATTCATGGAATCGAAAAATGCCGGTTTCGAGGTGGTCCATGTTCGTGGAGGCCGAATTATTAATGTTGAAAAGATTGAAATTTATATACCATGAAAAAATGGCCTATTAACGAAAAACGCGCAGTCGCTTCGCATCTCATCTAATCAGAATCTATATCCCGATTCATAATGTGAAATAACGGACAAAATAAAAAGCCTGCTTTAGGCAGGCTTTGAGTTCAATTGCAAAAAAAAGAATCAGAGTCTGGTGACGTTGGCCGCCTGTTCGCCCTTGGGCGTGCTTACTATTTCGAATTCCACATCATCACCTTCATTCAGGGTTTTGAAGCCGTCCTGTGAAATTGCGGAGTAATGGACGAAAACGTCCTTTCCTTCGCCTTCAGTCCGCTGGATAAAGCCAAATCCCTTTGCAGCATTAAACCATTTGACCTTTCCTTGTGATTTCATACTACTCTCCTTTTTTGAGAATCGCTGCTCCGTACTGCTAAGAGAGCCGGTGCAGCCGCTTCCGGCATATATTGTCGCCGGAAATCGTAGTTGTCCCGTTCTGATAACGAAAAGGATCCGCCAATTTGGCGCTTTTCATTTCAACAACCTGGAATCAAGCTACTTTCGACTGCCCCTATAATATATCATCATCCCGCTTTGTCAACTAATAATTTTAAATTGTTGTTTTTGAGTCAAGCCAAATAAGCCTTATGCCGCTGAAGTTTATTTAAAACAGCGCAAATTGCCTCCTTCGAGCGGCTGGCTCTGCGGGAATTGTCGGGCTCAGTCTACTCTGAGTGAAGAGTATGGATGTTTTTACCATTAATATGTAAGCAAATCTTATTAAAATAGTATTTCAATTCTAACAGTTGGATCATAAGAACAGTTTTTCTTGCCAGAAATAGATAATTTCCCAAGTTCAGGGTAAAATAAAAGTAATCTAATTGTTTCAAGAATATTATGACAAGATCGGAAGGATCTATTTCATAGCCCGTATTTGAAAACAGCATTAGCTGTTCACGTTGGCATGGAGGAATATTATGAATGTAAACTATTGGTCAATAATGAAAAGTGATAAACGCGGAAGTCTAAATTTATTATTTTGCGCTTTAGGTATTATTTTTCTTTGCGGATGCGGAGGCGGCGGAGGCGGCGGAGACAGGGGAGGCGCGATTCCAGGAGCTTTTCAAGCGCCTGCGGCGGCGCCCGGCAGAATAACCGGCAAAATATTGATAGCGACGGCGAATGCGGGAAGAATCGCGCCGCGTGAGGCGGATGCGTTTCTTTCTAAAATACCCGCCAACACGCCTCAAAGTCTGGAAATTCCGGAGACGGGATATGAGCCGCTCGCGAATGCGCAGGTGACAATGAATGTTAACGGGACTGTGAAGAGCGCTGTCACGGATGCGCAGGGAAACTGGCTGATGACCGAAGCGCCGGCAGGAACGCAGAATTTAGTTCTCGCAAAAAACGGCAAAAACGTGACAGTTCCCATCACAGTGGCGAGCAATAAGGAGAATGCCCAACTAACGCTTATTACTGAAGACAATACCGGGAATTGGCAGGTCGAAGGCCAACTGATTCATGGAGACGGGACGGATGGCTATAAAAAAGAAACCCATGCAGACAGCACATCAGACACGGTTTTTGAAGACGGCACGCGGGATCATCATTCTTCGAACGGAAACACGGATCGAGATGTTACTGATGACGGAATAGTCGACCAGCGTTTTCCGGACCCCAATGATGACGGCGTTCCTGATGGGCCGGTTATCCAGCAAGGAGGCGAAGCGCCGACAAATGGGACGCCCTCCACACTCGTGGACAATTCGCCTCCTGAAATTCAATCAATCACTTCAAAGGACAACAAAGGAAAAAAATCGGATATAGTCGAAACAGGCGGACAACTCGATCTGGAACTCAACGTTCATGATCCGGACGGCGGCGCGCTCAATGTTCACTGGAAAGTCGAGGACGCCGAGGGCAACGATGTTACGAGCTTATTCCTTAACAGTTCCGACATCATAGCGCCAACATTTTCGCCGCCGCAGGGTGAGTATAACAAGCCCGGCGCTTACATTGTCATCGCGACTACAACCGACGCCTCCGGCGCCTCTACGGAAAAAGACATCATTATTACGGTTGATTCTCCAGATAACAAGGCGCCTCATGCGAGCATCAAGGCGAACCATACTGCGGGAGACGCCCCGCTTACTGTGGATTTCACTTGCGACGCTTTTGACACCGACGGATCGATTGTTTCCTATTGCTGGGATTTCGACAAATCGAACGGAATAAGCCAGAACAATTGCGATGACACTCAAATTTCCGTCACAAAGACATTTATCTCTGAAGGCAAATATCGCGTAACCTGCATCGTGACGGACAATAAGGGGGCAACAGCGTTCGCAAAGCGTGTCGTTGTTGTGCATAAGAAGAACAGTCCGCCGGTTATTACGAAATTCACGCCTGACAAGACGACAGCGTCTTCTGGCGAAAAAGTGCGAATAAGCGTAACTGTAACTGATTCTGACGGCGATAAAATAGATACGGCGTTCACTACGACAGGCGGCGTTATGTCGGACACGGTTATTAGCGACGGGTTTGTGGAATGGACAGCCCCGACTGTGCCCGGAGAGTACATTATTCAGATCACCGCAACTGATGCCAATGGAGACGAAGACACTGAGTTCACGAAGATAAAGGTTGAGACGCCTGCGAATAAACCCCCGACGGTCAAGGCAACGGCAACGCCTTCAAACGGGAACAGTCCGCTGACAGTCGCGCTGTCCGCGGTCGCAACCGATCCGGATGGCAGCATTGCCTCCTTAACATGGGATTACGATGATTCAGACGGAATCCGGATTGACGCATCCGGCGCTGCGGCGACGGTGAAATACGGCGGCCCGGGCGAATATATTGCGACAGTGATAGCCTGCGATAATGCCGGCGCCTGCGCTTCGGACAAGATTAAAATTGTTGTAACGCAATCTAATAGACAACCGTTCATCAGCAATTGTTCGGCCGCCGCGTCGTCTGCCGTTGTCGGCGACACAATTGCATTGTCCGCTCAGGCGACCGACGAAGATAACAATGACCTGACATATAACTGGAGCGTCAATGGCGGAACGCTCTCAGCAGCAAATGATCTCATGCCGAGATGGACCGTTCCGACGGTTCCCGGCGACTACACAGCCACGGTCAGCGTGTCGGACGGCAAATCAGCGCCTGTCGCCTGCGAGACAATATTGACGGTGAATCAGGAGAAATTAGAAAAACAGCCCGACCCGCCGGCGTCGTGCAATGCGACCGGCGGCAACGCTATCGCTGTGATCCAGTGGGAACCAAGCTCCAGTTCGGATATTGACCACTACAAGCTCCTGCGCAGCCTGAACGGAGGCGCTTTTTCCGTGATTAATTCGAATATTTCGAAAACGGCGCAGAGCATCGAGGACTCCGGCCTTGCCAATGGCAGCGCATATAGCTATCAGTTGATGGCTGTGAACACAATGGGATTCGTTAGCGCCGCGTGCGAGGAAGGAATGCAGGTTGTGCCGCGAAACGAAGTCGATGAGGTCATACCGGTCGGCAAGACGCCATCTGACGTCGAGTACGATCCGTTCACGAATAAAATCTTTGTGCCCAACACAGATTCTGACACGGTTTCCGTTATAGACGGCGGAACCAATGAAGTCATAATTACGATCCCTGTTGGGGACCAGCCGATTGATATTTGCGGCGACACGGTTCAAAGGCTGATGTATGTGACGAACAGAGGCAGTGATAACGTCAGCGTGATCAATGAGGACAGCGGGGCGGTAGTGAGAACGATAGCAGTCGGCCATTCGCCTGATAGTTGTGTGGTGAATGAGCTGACAAAGGACGTTTTTGTCGGCAATAAAGGTGACAATACGGTAAGCGTAGTTGACGGGAACACGGGAGCCGTGAAGGATACCATATCTATCGGGAGCGAACCGCGCGTTTGCGACGCCAACGAGAACCTGAACGTTCTTTATGTAACGGACAGGGTGAACGACAAGCTCGACTTGATAGACATGACGAGTCATCAATTGCTTTATTCCGTTGCGACCGGGAATGGCCCTGAAGGATGTGTTTCCAACGACACTACAGGCGAAGTTTACGTCCCAAACAAGGATGACGGCACGGTTACGGTTCACAAAGGAGACACGGGCGAGGTGAAAGACACAATCAGCGTTGGAGGCAATCCGACCTGCACATGCTCGGTGAACACAATTTCAAATCAGATTTATATCACGAACAAGACGCTAAACCAGGTGCATTTGATAAACGGCGCGACAAAAGAACCCCAAATGGTTCTTCATTCGGGGAATCAACCTGCGGGGTCCTGCGCAATGGCGGCTGCGAACAAGATATGCGTCGCCAACGGCGGCGGCGATACGGTGACAGTGATAAATAATCCGCTGCCTCCATTTGTGGTCGACCCGTATCCGCCGTCTAATCCGACTCACTGCTTCGCGACGGCTAAAGACGGTCAGGTTGCTATCGAATGGAACGCCTGCACAGACGACGATCTTGAAGGGTACAAAATCCTACGCGGCGTTTCCAGCAGCGGCCCGTTTGCGATAATAGCGGCCTTGATTACGGACACGCAATATATCGACACGACCGTTATGAACGGGACTCAGTATTACTATCAGGTGAAGGCGCGCGACAGGAACGGAAACGACAGCGACGCCTGTTTCGACAACGCGGCTCCCGAGAAAGAAGTGGTGAACGTAGTCAAGACAGGCGGCAAAGGGCCTTGCTGCATGGACACTGTGGATAATCAGATCTTCATTGCGAACGAGGAAACCAATACTGTTGATGTTATCAACCGTGATACGTTCGAGCATATCACGACTATAAACGTGCCGGACTGCTGCGGGGATATGGTGGCCGATCATGTCCACAATAAGATTTACATATCCAATAAGACCACAAACAAGATCACGGTTATCGACGGCACGAATTATATTATCGAAAAAGTCATTGATGTGGGAGGGAGAGGCAGTTGTTCATACAATGACATTACAAATAATATTTATATAACCAATGAAGAAACGAATGAACTTATCATACATAATCCCGACACGGAGGAGACGCACACTGTTTACGTCGGCGGCTGTCCATGCGACACTAAAGTTGATCATGTCACGAACAAAATCTATGTGACCA
>JBAYJY010000205.1:0-7922 GCA_041664945.1 bacterium
TATCATGTCCCGAGTGAGGACAAATAGGTGTCTCGGCCAGACTGGTCTAAGGCCGTAAATGCAAAAGACCAGAAAATATTTACGCTGTAGTTGACGCGGCCTTTTTCATAGGTGTGCATGGCAACCATCAGTTTTCATATTGCAGAGATTAAAGGATTTGCTACATGTAGCCGGGTCAGGCCGGGAATTGGGAGTATGATAATTTGTATAAATGTGACGATGCGATCACTATACCGCAACATGACAAAGCGGCGTCGAGCCGCCGCACTCCAAAGCGCTTCGCGCGGAAATCAAATAGAATATCGAATATCGAATGATGTAGGCTTTTCTCTTCGTGCCTTCGCCCAACGGCTATGTTGTCGTTTGGTGAATAAAAAGTGGGGGCGCGATATGCCGCGCCCCCACGGCGATTTGTCACTTGTAATATGCGATCCGCGCGGAATTGGTGATTCCGAACGGAAGGAAGTTGTACTTTTTCGTCATCGACTCTTTGAATGTGCCGGGTCCGACGTGGATCGGGTTTTTGTCGAATCCGTGCAGCGGCCCGAGCAGGTTGCGGTTGCTGTCGGTCAACTCAAGTTCAATCTTGTTTGCGCCGTCCTTTACGAAAGGCGTTATCTCCACCCGGTGCGGGTGGAACGCGATCAGGCCGGCGTCGTTTCCGTTCACTGTGACTTTTGTTGTTATAGCTTCGAGGCCGTCGAATTCGAGGTAGACCTTTTCGCCGGACTGAGCCTGGATGTCGACATCCTGTGTGATGTTGATGGAACCTGAGAAGAATGGGAATCCCTGTCCGACGAGGTTCCCGTATTTTACCGTCTCGACCGGCGGAACGATCTCGTAGCCGCCGCCCTTCATGGGTTTCACAGCGAAATCGCCTATGATATATGCGCTTTCAACCTCGACGCCGTCATCGACGTATAGCATCGTGCCGGGTTTCACCGGCTGAACGAATTTTCCTGACGCTTCGAGAATGTTGCGCCCCTCAACGATATAGTCTTTTATATCAATTGTTTTGAACGACGGGTCGCGCCACCAGCCCTTGTCGGCGTAAAATATCTGTTTCCCGTTCAACGTCAGTTCATATATGTAAGGCTGTTCCATTACGAATGTGATGTCTTTAATGGATTTCGGGTCGGTGTTGATTGAGAAGGAATACCTGAGCTGGAATTTCGTTCCGCTGGGCTTCGACATTAGCGATTCCTGAACCATGTAGTATTCGACAGGCATGGACCAGTCGGCGTCGCCTTCGCGCTTATAGCGGATGTAATCGAGAGTCATGGCGTTGGGGTCGCGGGAGACGATCTTCCACGGTTCCGCGATTTTGTCGCTGCGGACGGGCGCCATATTCTCAGGGTTCTTAACCGTGTCTGACGGCGCGGCGTATTTTTCGTTCGGATTGACGGAAAGCAACACAGAGCCGGAAGGCTCGAAATGGAGTTTGACGTCGGTGGACTTTGCGCCGGGCGCCGCTGCGAAATCGGAATCGCCGCCGGTGAAGAGGTTCCACTCCTGCACGCGGCCCGTATAGGGCAGGGTGGCTGTGACATCGATGCCCTTTTCGTTGTTCGTGTTCGCGATGAAGATAAACTCGGAGCCGTTGATCAGGCGCTGATGGACGTATAAGGCGGTTGTGTCGGCGCCGCCTGTCGAAGTGGCGGCGAGCGCGATGTGGTGGGGCAGGCTCGGAATGAGTTTCGCTATAGCATCGTCGTTGTCTGCGGCTGCGACAGCGCCGGAGAGGACGAGAGGTTTCTCGGCGTCGATCAGCGTCGGCGCGGGGGCGACGGTTATGACTTTGCCGCCGTTTGCGATGAATTTATTCAGAAGATCGACAGTTGTCGAGCGGAGCGTCACGCCGGGCGGAATGACGATTGACGTGTACGCCATTTTGTCGACGATGAATTTGCCGCCGTCGACTTTTCCGTGGCGCGCGATGATCAGTTCGTCTCCGAGGTCGTAATCGATCTGCCGCGCGGACATCAGTTCGAGCAGCGAGGTGAACTCTCCGTTAAGAATTTGCGCCGGGCCCTCGTTGGTCGAAGCGTATATGGCCCACGCGCTGGTAATGGGATGCAGGAGAAGAGTGTCGGCGGAGTATTCGCCCTGCGCGGTGAAGTAAGTTGCGCGAAGGAGATAATCGCCGAAAACTTTATGGTAGCGCCACCAGGGCGAATGGTAGCTGATGCTGCATGGGTAGTCGTGTTTGCGGCAGCCGCGCATAGAGTACCATGCGAGGTGCTGATTCATGAAATTGATGCCGAGCGCGTAATGCCAGTCGGCGATCCACTTCATGTTTTCGAGGCTGAGGTTCCAGCCGGCGCAGCCGTATAGTTCGGAGAGAACGAGCGGGCGTCCGAACTGGTGTGCGGCTGAGCTTGCCTGTTTCGCGGTGAGCACGTCGGCGATGTTTCTGCCGAGGTGGTCGATGCCGGGCATCTGCATATATTCGTACATCGGCATTGCGGCGCCTATCCATTTAATCTGCGATACGAGGTTATCCTCGCACATGTAATGGCCGGTAAATTCAATATTGTTTTTATCCGCCCAGTCGTAGATTTGGTGTCCGAACGCCTCGCGGAACATCTCTGTCGCGGTTGTCCAGAAGTCCAGTCTGACTTTCATTTGATCCTTTGAATTCGGAGCCGCATAGTAGAGAAGCGGCAGTTTGCTTTCTATGTCGTAACCGTGCTGCTTTTTGAAAGTGGCGAACATCGCGTCCGTCCATGGCAAAGTATGTTTCGGGTAATCGTTGTACATGAGGAAGCACGGTTCATCAGTGAAGATCGCCGGAACGGTTTTGCCGAATTCGTCGCCGACAGCTTTCTTATACGGTTCGTATGTGCTCTTGATGAATGCGTCGATCGCTTTGGGCTCCATCGTGTCGACGTAAGATTCATTATTGAACCATTCGGTTTTCTTTTCCCATATTTTGAAGAAGTAAAGAAGCGTTTTGCCTTTGTATTTCGCATCGACGTCGAATCCGGATTTGGGCGTGACGTCTTCGTATGCGCCGAGAGTTTCGCCGAGTTTGGCGACTGCGAACACGCGAATGAGTTTCCAGTCCGGCTTGATGTCGGCGCCGGTGAGCGGCGTCTCGGACTCGAACCTGTACAGTCCTTTTTGCCGGAAGTTTTGATTCTGGCGCGGAACGACTCCGCTACCGTAGCCGGACGGCCAGCGGTCCTCGTCGTAAAGATAGGCGAGCATACCGATTTTCTTTGCGTATTCGACGCTGAGCTTCACGCCGTCCATCCATTCCTTCTCAAGATAGGGCGTTATCAGGCCGACGCGCGCATGTATGAAGAAGCCGCCCATGCCGCCTTTTTTCAACTCGTCCATCTGCCGGATCATTTCGTTCTTTTCGAGTCTTTCGTTCCATGACCAGAATGGGGCGCTTCCGTATTGGGCCGGAGGCATTTTAAAATTCACCTCGAAAGCGGGCGCTTTTCCGCCAGTTGTCGCCGCCGCAGCTCGCGCCGCGCCGAACGCGATCACGCTAATCATCATTGCCGCCAGTGTAAAGAATATCGCCTGTTTCCGCATGTCAGTCGCCTCCCGTTTGTTGTCGTAAATACTATAACATAAAAATGCCAAAGCAAAATGGAGTTTTCGATAGATGTTTTCAAGTAAGAGTTAAGCTCTGAGAGGCGATTCCCGACGGGCTGCATGCGCAAGCTATTTCCTTTGCGCATGAGCTGCGCGAATAATTCAGCGGCTCGGTATGTAAGGCAGGTCGATATAAGCGGACAGGGCTTTGAATCGGAACTGAATTTCAGGCAGAGAAGCAGTTGAAATCGGAGTTTGAATATTTGTGTCTGAAGACACATTGGATTGTACGGGGAAATCAACAACCGTTGTGCGATCGTTTTCCGTTGCGTCGTAGACTTGTCCGCCGTATAAGGTCGCTGCTTTGGCCGAGGCTTGAACGGGCGTGTATGCCGCCGCCGGTTGTGTCGCTTCTGAAGTTATTGCAGCCTGCGGAGCATTCAACGTTTCCTGCGACATGTTGAGCGAGTGATAGTAATTATAAAGGCTTTCGCGAGTGAGCGCCTGAGCCTGATCCAACTCCTGTTTTACAGAGTCGGTAAGCTGACCCGAAGCTTGCAGTTCCTTCTTTGCCGAGGCGAATCCGATATTCGCTCCGTTGAGCAGCGAAGAGAAAATCTGAGTTTTTTCTTTCGAAGTAAGGTTCTCGTTTGCGGAAAGAGCGTTTTGGAAAATGCCTTTGACGAGGCTTGTCGTCTGCCGGGCGATGAGCGATGGAGTCATGTTCGGCGTCGACTGCTCATAGCCGGTCAGAGTGAACGTGTTTTTATAGACAGAACCCAAGTCGAGGCTGCTCGTGAACGAATTTTTGGCGGCGACTGAGCCTACCGCCCCGGAAACCTGGCTCATCAGCGCTTCGAGCGGCGGCATCGGCCCTGCCATGTTTTTGCCGAGCGTCGCGCCGGAACTTAAAGAAGCGGCGGCCTGTTTGAACCCGGTCCATTTTGCGGATATTGATTGTCTTTTATTTTTGGACTGAACTTTGTTGTTTTGGCTTGCAGACACGTCCTGCAGACCCTGATAGCTTTGCATCGGCCACCTCCGGGGTTACCTGCAATTTCCGAAATCGAAATACACAGAAGTTGCAACTCCTCCATACAGAATATCGGCAGAATTGTATATATTCTTTAGCGCGGCGCTCAAAAAAATCAAAAAACGTCTCAAAACCAGCGAAATTGTGATCGAACTACCTGCCGGCGGGCATGGCTGCCGCAAGCATAGCCTTGTTAGCCGTCGCGCAAAAACAAAGGCTGCCGGGCAGTGAATGGCGCAGCGATATTAAACGAAAAACTTACGAGTCGAAAAACTATTAGAACGCGAAATTCAGGCCGAGCCAGATTTCGTCGTCAGTGTTGACCCGTTCGTCCGGCGCGATCGAATAGTTGAGCGAAGGAGTCAGGACAAAGCCGCGAATTTTGAACGGCGCAGAGAGCGTCGCGGAGATGTCGCCGAGTCCGGGCTCTGTTCCCCACGGGCCGTCGGAGTATCCGAGATTGAGTCCCAATGTCATCGGCGGATCGCTTTTGCTGATACCGAACGGGAATTCGTATGTGCCCGAGAGGCTTCCGTAAACGCCGTCGCCGGTTTCGTAGTCGACATACAGATTAATCGCCGGTTTCAGCGGGAGCTTCGGGAAAGAAACGCCGACAAAGGATTCGTTTGACTCGCGCGGCGCGCCGGCTGACTGGTCGACTGCCGGGAATGTGTAATAAGTGTGGCCGACGGTCCATTCTATGAAGGGCGAGAATGCGCCGGATTTGCTGATCGTGAAGTCAACTTCGTCCAAGGTGGTGTGCAAGCCTTCGGCGAATCCGTAAGACGCCCAGATTCCGAAGTCCAGGCTGTAAGGCAGCGTAAAATTAACTGCCGGCTGAATGGCGGGATCGTTTTCCGGGTTGGTGTCCATTCCGCGCCAGATATAGGACGTGACATAGTCAACTTCGCCGCCGGCGTATTTCACGCATGCCGATGCGGGCAGCGAGGTTGCGATCACAGCCGCGAAAAGCGCCGCCGCCGCGATTGTTCCGATAAGTGTGTTTCGTTTCATGATGCCTCCCAGAAAATGTTATTTTTTATCAATATGCTCAACCGGCGTTCGGAATCATTCGAATATTTTGAGATTCCTGTGTCCCGACGCGCCGTTACAAAATATAATAATCGTGACATTATATACCTAAAACGACGTGTCAACAGCAGCGGGCGAAAAAACGTTTTGAGGGGAACAATCATGGCGGAAATAAAGGAAATACGGTTTGAACGCATGAGGCCGGGCGAACTTGAAGAAACGGCGCGGGAACAGCCGGTCGCGTGGATGCCGCTCGGCACGCTCGAATGGCACGGCCGCCACCTGCCCGTCGGACTCGACGCCCTCAAAGCGCATGCGCTTTGTTCCCGGATCGCCGAACGAGCCGGCGGCGTCGTTTTGCCCGCGAACTACTTTTCAACCGGCGGAATGCCGTTCCCCTGGACATTCAAATACAACCCGTCGCTCACCGCGCGCGCCGTCTTCGACACCCTGCGCCGGCTCAGCGCTTACGGATTCAAAGTGATTTTCATAATCACCGGGCACTATCCGCCGCATCAGGTCCTGCTGCTCATGGCGGTTGCTGAAGCGTTCATGGCGTCGAGCGACGCGGTAGTCGTCGCGCTCCCGGAATTCTCGATGGCCGCCGAATCCGGATACAACGGCGACCACGCCGCAAAGTGGGAAACCTCGCTCATGATGGAACTGTGTCCCGATCTTGTGGACGAAAACGAAATGTCGAAACTATCAGGCAAGAGCTGGCTCGCGCTGTTTCAGCGCGGCATTCAGGGCGAAAACCCGGCGGACGCCGCCTCGCGCGAAGCCGGCGCCGAGGCAGTCGCGGAAATCATAGAGAAATACTCCGAACTCGCCGACAGTTTGCTCGCGAGTCGCGACAAGTCAGCCGCGCGCAAAGTCCACAGAAAAGCGATCGCTGATTTCATCGAATATCAAACGGGAAACATAAAAGAACAAATCGATAAATATCTGGTTCATCCGTAAAAGTAATTTTGCTGTTTGCTGTTTGCTGTTTGCTGTTTGCTGACTGCTGTTTGCTGTTTGCTGTTTGCTGACTGCTGACTGCTGACTGCTGACTGCTGACTGCTGACTGCTGACTGCTGACTGCTGACTGCTGACTGCTGACTGAGCAAATCCTTTAATCTCTGCAATATGAAAACTGATGGGTGCCATGCACAAAACTCACTTTTTTGTGCATGTTGAATTTCATTACTGTTTAACAATAGGAATCTGTCCCTCTTCATTCAACCACCAATCTTTAAAGCTTGACCACTTCCAGTCTGAAGCTCTCTTTACCAAACCTTTTCTCACAGGGTTGTCATGAATATAGTTCATTGATTTTTCCAATGTTTCAGCTTTAATAATATTCCTGTCGTATCCTCCTCCACGTAGCCAGAAAAGATACTTTGGACTTTCCCAGCCGGATAATAGAAGCTCCAGCTTATCGGAATCATTACGTTTCAGATATGATATTTCCTTTCTTGCAACCGGTTGTTTAACAGACTTTAGAAAATCCGAAATCGAATATATTTTGTCATTCGGATGCACAAGCAAATGAACATGAGTCGGCATAAAGACATAAGCTACTACGGCAAAGTTGAATTTCTCACATGACTTGATAATCGATTGAGCCAGATAGTCATAAGTTCTTTCAGAAGCCAGCAAAGGCAGCCGATTGTGGCAGGAAAAAGTAAGCTCGTGAATGTGATTGGGAAGATTATACCTTTTTAGCTTCTTTATGTATGGAGAAATATTGCCCATAAATTATATTTTATTCGGTATAATAAGGAAGGCAACATGGACACCCGAATTTCGTGTAATAATATTACTGATGGGTGCCATGCACAAAACTCTTTCTTTTGTGCATGAAGAAACAACTCGTTGTTGGATTTCCTATTTGCATGCTGTTGACTGAGTAAATCATTTAATCTATGAAATATGATAACTGATGAGTGCTAAAAACAGAAAACAGTTAATCTGCTATTATCCTTCGTTCTTCTTCGGTTCCTTGTCGACATTCTCTTTCTGATTATGCCTGAAACCCAGATGCTTTACGGAGCAAATCATTTAACCTATGCAATATGATAACTGATGGGTGCCATGCACAAAACTCTTTCTTTTGTGCATGAAGAAACAACTCGTAGTTGGATTTCCTATTTGCATGCTGTTGCCCACAGCATGAAAGAAGGGAAATGGATTACAGAAAAGTCCCGGGACATGCACAAAGGAAATAGCTTTGTGCATGGCACCCGATTATGCTGGCTTCAAGGACAAAAAACTGGCGAGCGATCGCCGCCTTGCATTACGGCGGAGCTGGGCGAAGCCGTCGTCA
>JBAYJY010000206.1:0-7865 GCA_041664945.1 bacterium
CGAATGCCTTGCCGGCGAATATCGGGCGCTTCACTGTGAGTTTGCCGTCCGCGACGTCGACTTCGGTGCAGTCGGACGCGAGTCCGGCGCCGAGCTTCGCGGCGAGCCGCGGAGCGAGGTCTTTGCCGTTGATGGACGCGCCGAGCAGAACGACGCCCGGTTTGTTCTCTTCGATGATCTTCGCGATTACGTTCGCGTACGCTTCGCCGTTGAACGCGGCGAGGGAGGCGTCTTCAGCGACGAAAACTTTCTTCGCGCCGTAGCTGCCCATTTCAGCGGCGAGGCCTTCCACGCCGGAGCCGACCAGAACGCCTTCGAGCGCGCCGCCGGTCTTGGATGCCAGTTCCTGCCCCTTGCTCAAAAGTTCAAGGGTGACTTTTTTAAGTTTTCCTTCTTTTACTTCTGCGATTACCCATACATTAGGCATGTATCTCGAACCTCCTTTTGCAATCAATTTTTGGATTAAATTATCTTTGCCTCGTCGCGAAGCAGATTAACTACCTTCGGAACGATTTCGGCGGCTTCGCCCTCGAAAATCTGGCCGGCTTTGCGTTCCGGCGGCATTTCGAGCGCTGTGATGAACGACTTTGAGCCGGCGGCGCCGACTTCGTCCGCGGCCAGTCCGAGAGCGCCCAGAGCTACGGGCTTCAATTCCTTCTTTTTCGCTTTCATGATTCCCGGAAGCGAGGGGTAACGCGGCTCGTTGAGTCCTTTGTGAGCCGTGATGACGCAAGGAGTCGGAACTTCGATGATTTCAACGCCGCCCTCGATTTCGCGAGTGGCTTTGACCGATCCGTCGCCGACTTCAAGCTTGGTGACCATGTTGACGCACGGAATTCCGAGCATCGCCGACACCAATGTGCCTACCTGCGCGCAGTCGTCGTCCACAGCCTGTTTGCCGCAGAAGATGAGATCGTACTGTTCGCCGGATACTGCCTTCGAGAGCGCTTTCGCTGTCGCGAATGCATCCGCTCCCAGAAATTCCGCGCCGTCGAGCCGAATCGCGCGGTCCGCGCCCATCGCCAACGCTGTGCGGACGGCTTCTTCAGCCTTCGCTTCGCCCATTGTGATGACCACAACTGAGCCGCCCTTTGATTCCTTAATCTTGAGGGCTTCCTCCACGCCGAACTCGTCGTAGGGATTCAATACCATGTTTACTCCCTCACGTTCGATTTCCGTCGTGCCGGCTTTGATCTTGATGCGTGTTTCCGTGTCCGGAACCTGCTTTACCAATGCTATGATGTTCAAAGCATTCCCTCCTTTACTTTAACTCTTTTGAGTTATTTTCTTTATTTTTGTATCCTTCACCGGATTGCCCCGGATAGCATAAAAGTCCAGCGCCGCTAAGCCGTTTGTTTCGCTAAAGCCCGGCGGCTCCCCCAACTTCTTTACCCCTGTGTTCGCCCGGTGCATCTATGAGCGCAGCTTAATTTAAACCAACTAAACCGCGCTTTGTGAATTTTAGCACATGTTACATTACCCATTTTTTTTTGTCTTGTCAACAACAATTTTTTCAATCCTTCAAAAACGATTGTTAGGTAATGTATACATAACAATATAATATGAGTCGGATCGTGGAAAGTGTAGGCGTGGCCCCGGCGCTTGGCGTGGTGAGCAGATTTTATACATTATTAGCAATAAAATTATGTATTGGGAGTTTTATTGAATTGTGGCGGCGGAACAAACGGGTTTGACGCATGTGCGAGATGGGATGATCAAGAGTTGTTGACGGATGGGGATGTGTGGTATGATTAAAATATTACTTACTACTGCGAAAGACGAGGTGAGAGCCATCAAAAGCGATAAGCTTGTTACAATACGAATTTATGCTGATGTTTTTGCCGCCAACATTGATAAATCCGTTCTTGATACAAATGATATCAAATCAATGATATCTGCTGACGATTGCGGAGGCATGAGGCCAGCAATGCAGTTCGGCATTGGCGTTCGTTTGATCGTCAGGGAAGAAGACGCCGTAGAGGCGATCAAAATTCTTAATAAATCCTCTGAAAATGATGATGGAGAGGATAGAGGTAAAAAAGTTAATTCGAAAGCAATAGCCAAACCGGATGATGAAGATATGGAAAACGATGGTACAGATGTAGACGCCAATCCAGCGGTATGCCCAACATGTTCATATGATAATTCGATGGAAATGCGCGAAAACATTAATTGGAAAAAGTGTAGGCTTTGTGGTACTCTTCTCAAATAAATATGCGTTTCTATATAGTTGTTATAGAAAAGGATTTCTCGACATAGTTCTTAATTATTGAAGACGCAAAAAAAGTTAAAGGCAAAGCTGTTCCCGCCAAAGAATATTTTATGAAGCGTCGCAGTGAAAATGAAAATTCTTGAGCTAAGATGTCGAACTGATGCCGGCTGCTCAAAAAGATAAAGAAGAAGAATTGAACAAAAATACGATATAGATGGGAATAGAGTTCGGGATTGCTTCGGCGCAAATCGCCTCGCAATGACGTTTTCTCAGTTCGGGGTTGCCGCATCAGGCTTTGGCATTCTCGCAATGACGATTCAATGTTGAAAGTCAGTTGATGAGAAAAGAATTAACATAGAATATCGAATATCGAACAAGGAACCTCGGAATTTTTAATGATAATGAATAACAGCCAAGAAAAGGCATAGCATAAGAAGAGAAATGGAATCCTGAAATCGAAAACGGGCTGTTCTCTAAAACAAAAAGGCTGCCTATGCGGGGTGGGCAGCCTAAGAATTTCTTGTTATGGTTTAATGTGTTACTTTTAAATCATTTCACATCAAATCTCTTTGTCGCAGACTTCCGTTCGCTCCACGTAATCGGAGGGGAACACGCCGAAGTCGCCTCCTCCGTCGCACTTGTCGCGGTAGGCGTCAACGTCCTGCGAAATCCTTTTCTGCCTGAAGGTCTTTCGAACTTCATCGATAAGTTCCTCAACGCCGAAAGGTTTCGTGATATAACGTTTCGCGCCCGCTACGAATGAAGCGAGTTTAGTGTGAACATCTCTTTTTGCGGAAACCATAATAACCGGAATTCCCGCAGTTACAGTCTCTTTCCTGAGTTTTTCACACGTTTTGATCCCGTCCATTTCGGGAAGCATTATGTCCATTAAAATCAGATCGGGATGATGTTCGAAAGCAAGGTCTAAACCTTCCTTGCCGTCCCCGGCTGATATGGTCTGAAAACCGGCGCCGCTCATCAGGGCGCACATCAACTCGTTCATATCCCTGTCGTCTTCGACCACAAGAATTAATTTGTTGTCCACTTCATTTTTTGCTACCGCTGTGCTCATAATCATCGCCTCACTTCCTGACCGGTACAAATCGACATCGGGCCTAATAAGGTGTTAACAACAATTAGGTCGAAATGTTCCTTCTCTGTTGTCGCTCGTTTTTGATACCTAACCAAAACGTCCAATAAATAAATTAACTATAATCTCATATACCCACATAAACTGTTATTTAAACATAAACGCAATAAATTATTTTCCGGCTTCATTGCTGAGTGTTTTGAGGAAATAGCGCCTTATTTGTCATTCCGTAATTCATTTTTATTATGTTAATGTTCGATTTCGAGCGGAATATTTCTTTTTCCGTCCGGTTTTGTGATAATCATTAGAGTCTGTTAGTCTTATGGATGGAATATTTTAACGCCGAAACGATAGTTGATATCAATTGTTTTTTGCTTAGCGGATTGAGCGGCAAGCAGGAGAGTAAAGCGCGATGTGCGGAATCTGTGGAATAGTCAGATTGGAAGATGGCCCGGACATGGGCGCCGTCGTGCGCGCTATGTGCGAGACGATTCGACACCGCGGGCCGGACGACGATGGTTTTTTCACAGACGCGCGCGCTGCGCTGGGCATGAGGCGGCTTTCCATTATCGATCTTAAAACCGGCAAGCAGCCCATGAGCAACGAAGACGGATCGGTACATGTCGTATATAACGGGGAAATCTATAACTTCAAAGAGATTCGCGCGGAGCTCGAGTCGAAAGGGCACCGTTTCAAAACTCAGTCGGACACCGAAGTGATTCCGCATTTGTATGAGGAATACGGCGAGGAATATGCGTCGCGGCTGAATGGAATGTTCGGAATCGCATTGTGGGACGCGAGGGCGGGCAAGTTGTTGCTAACGCGCGACAGGCTCGGCGTGAAGCCGCTTTATTATGCGGAGTATCCGGACCGGATAGTGTTCGGCTCGGAGGCAAAAGCGGTTCTCGCGGCGCCCGGCGTGTCGCGAGATCTGGATGAGTTCGCGCTTGATCAGTACATGACTTATGAGTATGTGCCGCCGCCGCGAACAATATACCGCGAGATAAAAAAGCTTTCGCCCGGCGAGCAGCTCGTTTACTGCGGAGGAGCGGCGCGAAAGCGGCGCTGGTGGGACGTTCCCGTCGGGCCGGCGCTCGACATCAGCGAAAATGAAGCGGCTGAGCAGCTTCGCGAACTGTTGCGCGATTCCGTAAGAATGCGTCTGATATCTGATGTGCCGCTCGGCGTATTTCTCAGCGGCGGCGTGGATTCGAGCGCGACGACCGCTTTCGCATCCGAGTTTTCGCCGCATATTAAAAGTTTCTGCATAGGTTTCGACGAGCCGAGTTTCGATGAATCGCAGTATGCGCGCTCGGTGGCCGCCGCGCTGGGAACAGATCATTACGAAGACCGTCTTTCGCTGGGGAAAGCGATCGGCCTGCTTCCGGATATATTTCATAAGCTCGACGAACCTCTTTCCGACCCGTCGCTGCTTCCGACTTATCTGCTGAGCCGCTTCACGCGGCAGCATGTGACGGTTGCGCTGAGCGGCGACGGAGGGGACGAGCTTTTCGCCGGCTATCCGACCTACCAGGCGCATAAAGCTTTCGGCTTATATAAAAGTCTGCCGGGACCGATAAGGCGAGCGATCTCGGGCGGCGTGGCTGCGCTGCCGGCCTCGGAAATGAACATGAGCCTGGATTACAAAATGAAGAAGTTTCTCGGCGGCGCCGACTATAAAGCCGCCGAGCGGCAGTTGGTATGGCTCGGCCCGTTTTCGCCGCGCGATAAAGAGAAGGTTTTTTCTCCTGATTTTTACAATCAGACGCGCTCACAGGATATCTTCGCGCCGGCGCACGACGCGCTTGGCAAAGAACGCGCAGGCTTTAGCGACATCGAAACCGCGCTGTTTTTGGATATCCGTTTTTATCTCGGCGAAAATCTGATGTCTAAAGTCGACCGGGCGAGCATGATGCATTCGCTTGAGGTTCGAACTCCGTTTTTGGATTACAGATTTGTCGAGTTCGCTTCGCGACTGCCGGTAGGGATGAAGCTGAAAGGCTTGAAAACAAAGTACATATTGAAGAAAGCGGTGGCGCCTGTTGTGCCGGAGTTTGTGCTGAAGAGAAGAAAGAAGGGATTCGGAATTCCGCTCGCGGCATGGATCAGGAAGGAATTGAAGGATAATTTCATGGAATCGCTGTCGCCGCAGCGGCTGCGCGCTGACGGAATTTTCGATCCGGCCGCCGTTCAGGAAATCATGCAGAGGCATCTCAAAGGGCATGTTGACGAGCGAAAGAAACTCTGGAATCTTTTTGTATTCCAGCAGTGGAAGGATAATTGGAGTTAGAGCGCTGGATTTTTGGTTACGGGAATGAGTAATAGGGGTTGGGATTATACTTAATAAAGGGAAGATTTGTCATTCCGAGGAACAAGGTGAGGAGAAATCTTAATAAAATGCGTTTATCGAGATTCCTCTCTTCTTTCGGAATGACAAGATTTATCTTACCCTTCAGGCAGCAGCGCAACGATTGAAGAATTAATTAAAATCAACATAGGAGGATTTTGAGATGTCGGAAACAAGTTTTCAGCTTACCGGGAAGAAGGCGATAGTGACGGGGGCCAGCCGAGGCATCGGGCAGTCGATAGCTGTGGCGCTTGCGAAAGCCGGCGCGGATGTGGCGATATGCAGCCGCAAACAGGCGGACCTCGAACCAGTGGCGGAAGAAATCCGGGCGTTGGGCCGCGAGGCGCTCCCCATTGCGTGCCACATAGGTAAATCGGAGAACATCAAGCCGTTCCTCGCGCAGGTCTATGAGAAATTCGGGACAGTGGATATTCTTGTCAACAACGCGGCGACGAATCCGATATTCGGGCCGATTCTGAACGCGGAGGAATGGGCGTTCGACAAGATCATGGATGTGAACTTGAAAGGACCGTTTCTTTTGAGCCTCGAAGTCGGCAAGAAAATGTTGAAAGAGAAAAAGGGGAGCATAATAAATGTGGCGTCCGTCGCCGGGATCACGCCCGGACTCGGACTCGGCGTCTATTCCGTCAGCAAAGCTGGTCTGATAATGCTGACGAAGGTAATGGCGCATGAATGGGGATCGGCAGGAGTGCGCGTTAATTCGCTCGCGCCGGGCGTGATCAAGACAAAGTTCAGTTCGGCGATCTGGAGCAGCGATGTGTTTCTGAAGGAAGTAGTAAAGTCATATCCGCTCGGCCGTATCGGCGAGCCGGAAGATGTCGCGGGCGCATGCGTATTTCTCGCATCTGACGCCGCGGCGTTCATCACCGGGCAAACGCTGGTGATCGACGGCGGCGGAAGAATGTAAACGCGCCGGCGAGCGGTTGTTATAAACTGAATAGGAATTGAAAAGGGCGGTCTGCGTAGGCCGCTCTTTTTGTTGCGGATATTTATAAATACTTTAGTAGGCGCGCTGTATGCCGCGCTTGAAATTCCGGTGAAACGCAGTCTTAAAATATTTCGATATTAACGTCCTTGATCGTTTGTCCTGGTTTCATAGTGAAGAAAGCCGACTCGCCGAGGCCGTCCTTGACGCTTGCGGCGCAAAAGAGTTCGGTCATTATGCAGAACGGCGGCGCCGTGTCCCAGACAGATAGAATGCGCCACTTGCCGGCCGGAACGTTTTTCATTATGTAATTCATTTTTTTAGTTTTCAATGTTTCTTTCGGGTATATTGAAGCGGCCACGAGAACAACCTCGTTGGGCATTTTGCTTTCGTCGATAATGTAAAGGAAGAGATTTCCTTTTGTCGAGTCGAAGCGATCGAAAGCGATCGAGCCTTCGACAGCGCCGAGCGATGAGGGCGGAGCGGATTCCGTCGCCGGAACGACTGCGGTTATCGGGGCGGCCTGATCTGGTTGCTTTTGGACAACCGGCGTTTTTGGGCCGGCGGGCGGCTTTTTCTCTTTCACCGCTATTTTGGGTTTCGAACAACCCGCTGCGAGCAGCGCAATAAGCGCGATTATGATATATTTGCGCATGGCGACTCCTTAACGAAAATTATATTGTGTCTTGCCATCAAGCCCCGAATTTTTGCATTTTGTGCGCGTTCGCGAGCATGAGCGGCATAAGTGAAACCGACGGGATGCGGCCGAGTCCGCCGCCGATGCAGGCGAGTTCTGTGAATTCGCTGACAGCGTCGCGCCGGCAGCAGCCGGAACTGAGAACGAGCGGCACGGGATGCCATGAATGCGCTTTGAGAAGCGCGGGTGTCGAGTGATCGCCGGTGACGGCTATAACGCCGGGATTCAGCGCCATGATTTCGGGAAGAGCGGCGTCGAACATTTCTATCATGGACACTTTGCGGTCGAAATCGCCGTCTTCGCCGGAGCTGTCCGTTTTTTTATAGTGGAAGAAAAAGAAGTCGTGATCCGCCCATTTATCCTTGAGGGTTTTAATTTCATCGGCGACGGTTTCGCCGGCGGAATCGTAAACGGTCATGCCGACGATGCGGGCGAGTCCTTTGTAATCCGGATAAACGGCGACCGCGCCGGGATTGAGTCTGGTAACGTCCTGCATTTGTGGAACGTGCGGATAGGCGTCGAAGCCGCGAAGCAACAGGCCGTTCGCCGGGCTTTGCCCCTTAAGTCGCTGGA
>JBAYJY010000207.1:0-7831 GCA_041664945.1 bacterium
CCCCAAGATCAAGCAAGTCTACGACGAGCTTCAAAAGAAACTCGAAGACCATAAAACACAGCTCGAAAAAGTAACGAATAACATTAAGTCTCTAAAGTCGAGAGCCGATCACCTGAACGAAAAAGAACAGGATCTTCTCAAGAGACTGGTCCCCGCGTTTCACAAACTGCGCTCGGACATCGAATCGGACACAGCGAAAGTCGGGTTCCTCAAAGAGAAGATGGACAAACTCACTTCTGGCCGCTGCCGCGTGCGCGGCAAAACATATCCGGGCGTGAAGATCATTTCCCAGAACAGCAGCATGGTTGTCCGCTCAGAAGTGAACCATTCGAGTTTCTACGAACAGAACGAACAGATAATCGTCGGGCCGTACTGACGGTCTGAATTACAAGGAGGATTTTTCTATTTATGGCCGAACAGAAGAACGACGAAAAGAAAAAGTATACTGTTGTTGATAAACGCTGGGCGGATGACGAAGCAGTTCCGGCAGAGGAAACGGCCGCCGCGGAGCAGCCCGCTCCTCAGGTTGCTGAAGCGCAAGACACGCCGGAACCGGGCTCCGTCGAGCCCGGCGCGCAGGATGAAGAGGAAGCCGGCGAGCGCCGTGAGATGAGGATTGAAGACGCTATTCGAGTCGCGCTCGGCGCGGTGCGGGAACAGGCTCTTTTCGCTCTCGGACTGCTGATCGCCAAGAATCGGCGCCCGGAGCCGGATGCCGAACGCGCTCTCAAAGTCGCAAAGATATTCAACGCTATGGCGGACCGCTTTGTCGGGCCGCTTACGGACATAGGCCTCAGCGAAGGCGAAAGGCCGGAACCGTCGCTTGAAGAAATCGTGGTTTTTTGCATTAACCTGATGCAGGGCCAGATTTTTATGTTCCTCGGCCTGATAGCGAATCCGGCGTCGGGCTTAATTACGAAGGATTTGAAACAAGCCAAGCTCGGAATCGATTTCTGCGTAGCGCTGTTCGAACTGACGCGCGCCGATCTGAGCCCGGCGGTCGCGCCGCAGATCGAGGCAGCGCTCGCCGACTTGCAGATCAACTTCGTTCAAGCGAAATAATTCTGGCTTTCGGAGCGACAGGCCGTGTTTTTACACCTGATAAAAGATTTCCTCAAAAAACTCGATGCGGTCGAGCAGCGGCTCGCCGTTTCGCTTGATCGCGACGAAATTCAGACGCTCGGCCTTAAGCTTCGCTTCTATTTCAACGAGATCAATCATTACCAGCGCCAGATGGACGAGGTGCATAACCGAGTGATCGAGATTCAGGACAAATATGGATTTGTCCCCGAAGCGGAACGGCGAGAGTCCGCTCCGGAGAAACTTGCGGCGGGCTCGAAACCCGAAAAAGCGGAAGATGTAAAAACGCTTGTTACCGACTGGATCGCGCGGCTTGAGGAAAAGGGCGTCGACCCGAAAGAACTGCTTCGCAGCGCCGGCGCCAATGTTGCGGCCGCGCCGGAAAAATCAGAGGCGGCTCACGCCGAGCCTGAGAAACCGGCTCTCAAAAAAGTTGAACGGCCAGTTGAGAGGCCCTCCGAACAACCGGAGGCGAAGCCGAAGGAAAAAACGGCGCATCCAGTGTCGGCTATCTCGCGCATGGGCGCCGCGGGCGTCTACAGAAAATCGCTGCCCGATCAATCAGAAGATCTTCCAGCTCTCGATTTCACTCATGTGGAAACTGAATTCACGGGAGAAATTGAAGAGGAACCGGATATCAAAGCCATGCAGGCCGAAATGGCGGCTATGGAAAAAGAAATCGGGGCTGACGTTGTTGAAGTTACGGCCGCTTCTGAAATCGGGATGATTCCGGATGCGGAACCCGCCGAAGAAGCGCCTGAATCTTCCGAACTTCCCGAAGAAGCGCTGTTGGACGCCGCGCTGCAAATGCTCGAAACGGAAGAAAGCGCGATTGCTTATGCGCAACTTGAGCCGGAGCCTGAGGAAACCGCGGTTGAAAACGAAGCGGAAACCGCCGGAGTTGCAGACCCGATGATTGTTGTTATGGAATGGGCCGCAAGGCTCGCAGCCGGGAATGAACCGGCCGCCGAGATAATGGAAGAGATGGCCGGCTACGCCGATGAACATGCCGCCGAAATCGTTGAAAATCTGGTGGATTGGATAGACGGCGCGCAAGCTGCCGGCCTTGAGCCGCGTGAAGCGGGCCCGGCCGGATTTTGCGTCGCCTATCTTGTGAAAGCCACCGGCAGGGCCGGCACGGCGATAAATATTCTGGAGTGGGCGCTGCGAAGAAATTCTTTCGGCGCCGAACCGCACAAGCTGCTCGCAGGTCTTTATTTTCAGAAAGGTTTTTACCCGCAGGCGCTTGTTTCCTATCGCAAGGTCCGCGAGATCGCCGGCGACATGGACGGACTGATGGAGCCGTGGCTCCGCTGCCTGAAGGAAGCCGGGGATTGGGACGCATTGCTTGAGGAAACCGAGCGGTTGCCGTATGGCGAAAACACCGGTCTCGCGCTGTTGAGGGCAGAGGCGCTTCGCCGCAAGGGCAAGGCGGGCGAAGCGTTCAAAATGATAGAAAAAATAATGCAGACCGCCGGCTCGCCCGACGAAAAGGCGAGTTGCGCGCTTTCCATGGCGAAGGCTCTCGAAAGCAAGGGCGACATAATCGGCGCGACAGACTATTACGAGAAATGTTTTGAAATAGACCCGGCGAACCCGGAGGCGCACTTCGAGCTTGGGAGTCTCTATCTCAAGCACAACGCGATTCCGCTCGCGAAGAATCAGTTGATGACGATTCTGAGGAAATTTCCCGAGAGCGAGTGGGCGGACAAGGCGCGCGACCTGATGGCGAAGGAAGGGGTTCTCTGACATTTGAAAATAGATATTGAGGCGATGCCCGGAGAGGGCGGCGCGCTGTTGTGGCCGGCGCCGGCCGGGGTTCCATCCTGTTTCAAGGTTGTATTCGCCACGCGGGTTGCGGTGGCGACTGAAGGGCCTGGATTCGTAAATTATGGTTTCGACGGGATTCCCGGCGCCGCGGAAGCGAGACGGAATCTGTGCCGGTTAACGGGCCTGAATTTTGATAAATTGACGGTTGGGCGGCAGAAACATACGGCGACCGCGGCGGTTGTCGACGAGTCGCTCGCCGGAACCGGCAGGGACGCGCCGAATGAAAGCCTGGCCGCGACCGACGCGCTTATCACCGGGCTTCGGGGCGTTCCGCTTGGAGTGACGACGGCGGATTGCGTTCCTGTTCTGCTCGCGGACCCGACGGCGAAAGCCGCCGCTGCGGTTCATGCCGGCTGGCGCGGAACGGTGGCGGGCATTGTCGCCAACACAATTGAGGGAATGAAAAGGAATTTCGGAAGCGCGCCGCAGAATATCAGCGCGTTTCTCGGCCCGGCGATCGGGCCGTGTTGTTACGAAGTCGGCGACGACCTTCTGGATCAGTTGCCGAACGGCGACATGATATTCGTTGAAAAGCGGGAAGGGCGAAACTATCTTAATCTCTATTCTTGGAACGCCGCCCGGCTTTGCGATGAGGGGCTTGACCCGAAAAACATATATGTGTCCGAAATCTGCACGTGTTGCCGTCCGGATCTTTTTTTCACGTATCGCGGCGACAAGAATTGCAGAGGCCTGAATTTTTCGATGATCGCGCGGCTCGGTTAAAAAGAAACAGAGCCGCGGCTAAACTGAAAATACTTTCGAAATCTGACTTAAGAGATTCCGGAAGCGGAGGGAAACCATGCCGGAAACCATTTGCCCGTTTTGCAGAAGGGCTTATCCGCCCGATTTCAAGTGGTGCATGGACGACGGAAGCGAACTTGAGCAGAACATCGGCCAGTACGAGGAAACGGTTGATGAGATACAGAAGATACCGTGTCCGGACTGCGGCGAGATGATAGACCCGCGCGACGTATTCTGCGGCGCGTGCGGAGCAAAACTCGAGGGCCGCATACCGAAGTATATTGAACCGGAGGCTCCGGAGCCGGAATATGAATCGCCTGGCGAGTACGCCGGCGGGGCTGCGGAAACGGCGGCGATCGTTCGCAACTGCCCGGGTTGCGGCGCCGGCATGACGCTCGCCGACACTTTCTGCGGCGAATGCGGCGCGAAGGTTGAGGCGGTCACGCCCGGATATGAACCCGGCGTAAGCGAGCGCGCGTGCGCGAATTGCGCCGGAGGTCTCGAGCCCGGCGATACTTTTTGCGGTGTTTGCGGGCACCCGGTCCAGCCTGAAGGAAGCGCGGCGCCTGCCGGCGTATCTGTTGCGGCCGGAGCGGGCGCCTGCCCGAATTGCGGCATGGAAGTGATTCCCGGCGATGCGTTCTGCGGAACGTGCGGACAGCCCATGAGCGCAAGCGTTTCTCAACCCGCGGCGGCTTCTTTTGCAGCGGCCGGGCCGGCCAGTTCAGCGTGTCCGAACTGCGGAGCCGATGTAGCGACGGGCGATGTATTCTGCGGGACATGCGGAAACCCGATGGGCGAAGCGGCGCCAGCCGCCGCTCCTTCCGCGTTCGCGCCGCCGCCTCCAGCGCCTCCAGCGCCGGCTGTTGACCCTGCAATGCTGACAGTCTGTCCGAGTTGTTCTTTGGAAGTCATCCCCGGCGATGTTTTCTGCGGCTCGTGCGGATACAATCTCGCGGAGCATGCCGCGCCGCCCCCCGATCTTGGCGGGCCGGATGAGGAATTCGCGCCGGAACCGGAACCCGAACCGCTCGTTATTGTCGACCCGTTCGGCGGCAAAAGAGCGAAGCCGATGGATATTACATGTCCGAAATGCGGACTTCAGAATCAGCACGACGCGGCAGTCTGTTCGGCATGCGGCCATGTGTTTGCCGAAGAGCAACCGGCTGTCCTGGCCGGAGTTTCATGCCCGAACTGCGGCTCGCCGATGGAATCCGGCGATGCGTTTTGCGGAACGTGCGGAAATACTCTCGGGAGCGCGCCGGCTGAGCCGGTTGTCGCTTTCGACATTCCGCAAACTGATCTGCCGCCTGTTAAGCGTTCTATCGCGGACGCACGGGCGGACGCGCTTATATGCCCGATGTGCGGCGTTGAAGCCATGCCGGGCGAGGTTGTCTGCAACGCCTGCGGCACGCCGCTCACAACGTCCGCGATTTTGGATTCCGGTCCGGAAACGCTCGTCGGATTCGATGCGCCCGAGGAACCGGTTCAGGAACCGGCGTTCGAATCTGCGCCTATATTCACGGAACCAGTCGCGGCTCCGGCCGCGCCGGCGCTCGAACCTGTAGCGGTTCCCGCTGCCGCGCCACCGAAGCCCGAAGCGGCGGCCGGCGCCGGAAAGCTCTGTTCTTGCTGCGGCAACGATTGCCCGGCTGACGCTGATTTTTGCCCCAACTGCGGCGTGGATTTCGAGTAAGAGGTCCGCGCTGTATTGCTGATAAAATAATAACAAGCGGCTTTTGGCTTGCACGAAAGTGGTACGATCATGAAAGAAAAAATCATTGTAACCAGCGCGCTGCCTTACGCAAACGGGCCGATCCATTTCGGCCATATCTCAGGCGCTTATCTGCCCGCCGACATTTTTGTTCGCTTCAAGAAAATGACGGGAGCTGACATTATTTATATTTGCGGAACAGACGACCACGGTGTAGCGATCACGATCTCGGCCGAAGCCGCGGGGCGGACTCCGGAGGAGCATGTCCGCATCAATCACGATCTCATTAAAAATATTTTTGAGCGCATGAACATAGGATTCACGAATTTTTCGCAGACTTCGCGCAAGTTGCACTATCCGATCTCGCAGGAGTTTTTCACCCGTCTCAACGAGAAGGGGCTGATCGAGAAGAAGGAAACGGAGCAGTTTTACTGCGCGAAGTGTGAGCGTTTTCTCGCGGACCGCTACGTTGCGGGCGGCTGCCCGCAGTGCGGATATGAGGAAGCGCGCGGCGACGAATGCGGCAAGTGCGGCCAGTGGCTCGATCCGCTCGAATTGACTAATCCGCGCTGCAAGGTCTGCGGCGCGACGCCCGAACGTCGCTCGACGGCGAACTGGTATCTTAAACTCGGGGACCGCGCGGAGTGGCTCGAAAAATGGATCGCAGAAAAGGCCGAAGGCGCCGGCGGCGCAACGCCGTGGAAAAAGATTGTGATCACTGAAGTGCAGGGCTATCTGAAACGCGGTCTGAAGAGCCGCGCCATCACGCGCGACCTCAGTTGGGGCGTGCCGGTTCCGCTGCCGGACGCGGAAGGCAAATGCCTCTATGTCTGGTTCGACGCGCCGATCGGCTACATCTCGTCGACGGTCGAACACTTTACCGGCCTCGGCGCTCCCGAACGCTGGAAGGAATACTGGCAGAACCCGGACTGCAAACTCTATCACTTCATCGGCAAGGACAATATTCCGTTTCACGCGATGATTTTTCCGATCATGCTCGACGGCATGGAGCAGGGCTACAAGCTCCCGGATTTCGTCGCGTCGAACGCTTTTCTCAATCTCGAAGGCCGCCAGTTCTCGAAGAGCGAAAACTGGTACATCGACGCGCTCGATTTCCTCGATAAGTATCCGGTGGACTCGATCCGCTACTATCTGTGTTCTGATATGCCTGAGAATTCGGACTCAGAGTTCCGCTGGGACCGCTATCAGGCGGCGCACAACAGCGAGTTGACGAATATCTACGCGAATCTTGTGAACCGGACGCTGAAGTTTGTGGCGACGAAGATGGGCGGCAAAGTTCCGGCGATCGCCGGGTCGCTCGGCGAGGTCGAAAACGAGTTCGTCGCGACAATCGAGGCCGCCGCGGGCAAGGTCGGCGAATCGCTGAGCAAGTTCGAGTTCCGCAACGGGCTGATGGCGATGCTGGACCTCGCGAGAGCGGGCAACAAGTTCTTCGACACGGCAACGCCTTGGAAATCGATCACCGAGAATCCCGATGCATGCGCTACAGCGATCAGGCTTTGCCTGCGTCTCATCAAGGCGCTCTCGGTTGTTTCGGCGCCGTTCATTCCGGACACCGCGCAGAGGATTTGGAAGATGCTCGGACAGGAAGGCGCAGTCGCGGATGTCGCGTGGGAAGCCGCCGGCGCGGATATATTAACTGACGGCGCGTCGCTGCCGAATCCTGAGATTTTGCTGACGCGCCTCGAAGACAAGCAAATCGCGGAAGAGAAGAAAAAACTCGGCGGCGGCCAGGAGGCGGCTCCGAAACAGAAGAAAAAACAGGAAGCGGGCATTCCCGCCTTCAAGAAACCGATACAGTACGACGACTTCGGGAAGCTGGATTTTCGGGTCGCGCGGGTGATCGAGGCCGAGCCGGTTCAGGGGTCGCACAAAATGCTGCGGCTGAAGGTGGACCTCGGGCTCGAGCAACGGCAGATCGTCGCCGGGATCGCCCAGCATTACAAACCGGAAGAGTTGCTGAACAAGCTGATTGTCGTGGTCGCGAATCTTGAGCCGAAGAAGCTGATGGGGCTCGAGTCCCAGGGCATGTTGCTCGCGGCCGGCGACGGCGAGAAAGTTATCGTGCTAACTCCGTCAGCCGATATCGAACCGGGTTCGAGAATTTCTTAATCTAAGAATTATATGGACAACTAAGGTTCTTATGCGAGGCGTGGTTTATCATTTCCGTATCCCTTGAATGCGTGTAAGAAACCGGAGACAAATTTCATGGATGAGAAGAGCGGCGCCGAGAAGGCGCTTCCGAAAAGAATTTGCATGAACTGCGCGTGGCGCGTTGCGTGCGGGAAACGGTTCTCGGTCTCTTACGTCAACGGCGAAGTTGTTTGCCAGGACTATTCGTTTGACCTGACGCTGAAGGAGAAATAGGACACAATACGAAATACATAAGGCGCGAGGGTTTCTTGAATGACAAAAACAATTCTTAATAACCTGCAAAGAATATCA
>JBAYJY010000208.1:0-7777 GCA_041664945.1 bacterium
GATGTCGACATCAAGGGCAAGCGGGTTATCATGCGCGTGGATTTCAACGTGCCGCTCAACGATAAGGGCGAAGTCGGCGACGACTTCCGCATTCGCGAAGCGATGCCGACGATTAATTATGTTCTGACCAACGGGGCGTCCCTCGTGCTGATGAGCCACCTCGGACGACCGAAGGGCGAGTGGACCGCCGAGTTCAGCATGAAACCCGTCTGCGAATGCCTGCGCTCGATGCTCGATGCCCCCGTTGATTTCGCGGACGACTGCGTCGGCGACACGGTTAAGGCGATGGCGCGCGGACTCGAACCCGGCGAGGTTCTGCTGCTCGAAAATCTGCGCTTCCACAAGGAAGAGGAGAAAGGCGATCCGGAATTTGCCAAACAGCTCGCAGCGCTCGGCGACGTCTATGTCAACGACGCTTTCGGCACCGCGCACCGGCCGCACGCTTCGGTGTTCGGCATCACGCAGTACGTCCAGCCGGCTGTCGCAGGCATGTTGTTTAAAAAGGAAATTGAGTACTTCGATAAAGCGCTCGAAAATCCGGAGAAGCCGTTCCTCGCCCTCCTCGGCGGCGCGAAAGTGTCCGATAAGATTCTCGTGATCGAGAACCTCATCAGCCGCGTCGACGCAATCCTGATCGGCGGCGGCATGGCATTCACTTTCTTCAAAGCTATGGGACTCGAAATCGGCGGCTCGAAATGCGAAGCCGACCGGGTTGACGAAGCGAAACGGCTGCTCGCGCTCGCGAAGGAAAAAGGCTGCGAGATTCTGCTGCCGCTTGATATCGTTATCGCAGACGCCTTCAAGGAAGACGCGAATATTCAGACTGTGGCCGCGGACGCGATTCCGCAGGGCTGGATGGGTCTCGATATCGGGCCGAAGACGATTGAACTTTTCTCCGAACGGATAAAGGCCTGCAAGCTGCTCGTGTGGAACGGGCCGATGGGCGTGTTCGAAATGAAACCGTTCGCGGATGGCACGAAAAAGGTGGCCGAGGCGGCCGCGTTCTCAGACTGCATATCGATTGTCGGCGGCGGCGACTCAGCCAGCGCGGTTCGAAAGATGGGCCTCGCGGACCGGTTCTCGCACGTTTCCACCGGCGGCGGCGCCTCTCTCGAAATACTCGAAGGCAAAAAGCTGCCAGGCGTCGAAGCGCTCACAAACAGGCCGTAAACTAAAACGGGACTCCGGCGCTTTCGCGCCTGTCCTGTTTACATTCAGCAAGGAAGGGAAGGCATCTCATGCACAGCAAATTTAGAGTTCTTTATCTGACATTCGTTTTATTTCTCGCGACTAACATCGCGGTAATCTCGGCTCCTGCGAAGCAGGCGAAAAAACCTGCTCCGGCAAAGGCTGCCGCGCCTGCGAAAGCTCCGGCGGACGCCGACGCCCGCGCGCTTCTTTCCAAACTCGTCGCCAACGTGAAAAGTCTCGACAGCTACAAGTTCAAAGCTTATCTCGAAGGCTACGACACGTTTTCAAAGGACCGACAGAAGGATATCGCCGGCGGCTATAAGAATTTAGCCGAGAAAACTGGCACGGATGTCAAAATTGCTGAAAAACCACAGATGAAGCGCGGACTTTATGAAGCTAAATTCATGAAGCCTTATCTAACGCAGATGAAGATCATTAAATCCGATTTCGTTCCGAAAATTCTTTTGGGAACTATCATCACCTACCGCTCGGACAAAGACCCGGATGTCTGGTGGGCGAAGCCGAAGATTTCGCCTGTGGCGATCAAACGAAGCATCGTTAAAGACGACTCCGCAGGCGCCACCACTATGAACTGGAACAAGATCATGATTCAGATGATCTATTACGGAAGCAACGCCGACCTCTCTCTCCAGCCGGAAGTGGATTTCGACGGCCATAAATGCTACGTTCTCCGCTTTTCCTTCGACTGGACTAAACGGCCCGTGTGGAACCACAAACAGCCGCCCATCAAGGATTTCGGGATGCCCGTTCAGATCAACGATATTATATGGGGCGAAATGATTAAGATCGAAAAGCAAAAGTTCTCTTCCATCGACTATTTCATAGATAAGGAACGGATGGTTCCGCTCAAGATCGAGGAAAGTATCGACGGCGAGTTCTTCTGGCGCACGATGTTCAAAGATGTCGAAATCGGCGGCCTCAAGGAATCGGATTTTTAAGAAAAGATATTTTGAGGGGAAACCTTTTGATAAAGGTTTCCCCTCAATCTCCCCTTCCAAAACTTTTTAACGCTCCGCGCGACTTCGCTCGCTCCGCTGCCGGCCAGCCGGCTTCCTATTCGGGCCTCAGTAATCTATCTATGTCTCATATCTCAATTCGAACCCTTACTAAAGCTTTTTGGAAAGTATGAAAACCTTTTTCTCGAAAAAGGTTTTCATTCATTTAAAAACATTTCCAGCGCATCAGCGAAGGAGCTTGCGGAGCGGGAAGCGTTTTCGAGAACGGAATCGTGATCCGGTCCGTAGTCGCCGTGTTCGCCGCCTATGACATTCGAGATGCAGGACACGCCGAGAACGCTCATTCCGAGACGGCGCGCTTCGATAGCTTCGTGGACGGTTGACATGCCGACTGCGTCCGCGCCGAGCGTGCGCAGCCAGCGCGTTTCCGCCTCAGTTTCATAACAGGGACCGCTGAGTCCGGCGTAAACGCCGCGCAGACAGCGTACCTGTTTTTGTACGCACGCGCCTGCGAATCCGGCTGATAATTCCCGGTCGAAAACAGGCTCGTGAAGCGGCGCAGGTTTGCTGTTAAGCGACTCGTCGGCCGGAAACGATTTGAACGCTGACGGCATTAAATTAATCTGGTCCTCGATCAGCATCAGATCGCCCGCGCGCATCCTTGCGTCGAGTCCGCCGGCGGCGTTAGTTAGAATGATATTTTTGACGCCGATCTCTGCGGCAATCCGCACAGGCATAAGCGCGGAATCGAATGAGCCGGTTTCGTACGGATGCGGACGTCCGCTGAACGCGGCCACCGGAACGCCGCCGAGCAGTCCGACGATAAGCCGCCCCTCGTGCCCTTTCACCTCCGGCGCCGGCAGGCCGCGAAACATCTCATACGGAAAAGCGGCCCAGCGCTCCAGCCGGTCCGCCACGCAGGAGAACCCCGACCCGAGAATCACCGCCCACAGCGGCCTGTGCGCCGTGCACTCCAGCACGAAATCCGCGTTCCTCGCCGCATCGGTGGAAAAATCGTCCGTTTTGTTTTTCGCGCGTTTCATAAAAACCTGTCTTCTCTCAATTCAAATGATTTTATACGATTTACAGTAAAAATCATAATTCAATTTTGTGGTATAATATTATAGATTAAATATTTCGTATTTTAGATACTTCGCTTTGCTCAGCATGACAGATTGGGTTTATTCGTTGGTAATCTTAAAATTGAATAATTCAACGAGTTACTAACGCTGTCATAAGTAATTAGACAATGGATTCCCGCTTTCGAGGCTGTTGAAAAGCGAAGATTTGTCATTCCGAGGAACGAAGTGACGAGGAATCTTCAATGAAAATGCTTTTATTTGAGATTCCTCGCTACGCTCGGAATGACAAGCAGGGTGAGCGAGAGAAGGAATGACAAGCGAGAGAAGGAATGACAGATTGATTGTATCTGCCTTTTTCAACAGCCGCTTTTGCAGGAATGACGGTAGTGGGGTAGAATAACGATGGTGTGTTTATGTCCATATACTTACGATCGCCTCAGTTTGTATTCGAGATGCCTTTTTCGTTCTTGCGCCTTGTTCTTGCGCCTTGTTCTTGCGGCTCTCTGTCATTCCGTTTTTTCCTTGTCATTCCCCCTCCCCTTTGTCATTCCGAGCGCAGCGAGGAATCTCAAATAAAAACTACAAAATAAATCTGAGTTTTTAATCATGCGGCAATACTACGTTTACATTATGGCAAACGAAACCCGGACTCTTTATACCGGCGTCACTAATAACATATATCGCAGAGTGCGCGAACATAAGAATAAACTTTTTTCCGGATTTACAGCGAAATACAACGTAAACCGGTTAGTCTATGTCGATACAACGCAGTACATAAATGCAGCGATTACACGAGAGAAGCAAATCAAGGGATGGAGCCGCGAGAAGAAAATCGCCTTAATAGAATCTGTGAATCCTGATTGGAATGATTTAAGTGAAGATTGGTAAGGAAAGTTGGATTCCAAAAACAAACAGATGATTGATGTTTATTTGAGATTCCTCGCTGCGCTCGGAATGACAAATTTGGGGAATGACAAATAATGTGTGAAGTGCAGATAAAAGGAAGCGCCGATAAAAAGGAAGTTAAAGAATTAGAACAGGTAACAGGCTGAAAAGTTTTTTGAATGAGTTATATGCAAAGAAATAAATCGGTAATCAACAAATATCGTAATTGATCCGGAGAATACTTGTCTCGCCTTTTTTCGTCTGATTTTCCTTCTCTCTCGCATTTGTATTCCGCTCTTCCATTTCATTCCATTCTTCCATGTCATTCTAATATTCCATGTCATTCCCCCTCCCCTTTGTCATTCCGAGCGCAGCGAGGAATCTCAAACTAAACAAAGAACAACGAAATAACATCCACGCAAAAAGCCAATGACAGTATGGGTATAATCAGCAAGTGAATAAAGAACTTCGGCTTAATGTTCCCGGCATCATCAAAATGGGCAACTCTTCTATTAATGTCCAGAAGTTCGAAATCGGTTAATTTATTCGGATCATAAATAATTCGAGTTTTAACTTCATCGCCTTCCTTTAAGGGCTTCTTGAAACGCACGATACCCTCAAAAACACTTCCAATAACTGATTCAATTTTATATCTTGAAAGAGTGCTGTGATTATTAAAAGGATTGGGTGACAAGTTCTCCGGAATGACAATACCATAAACCATTTCTCCGATGGAAAACAGTTTAAGTCTTTTCATATCCTTTCTGAACACAAAACCGATCCGAAGAAAAATAATAAAAATAATAAATGCACACATAAGATGCGGATAACAATTTGAACCTGTGAGGCTAAATCTTTCAATAAAAGCATCATATGAGAAAGATTCTTTCGGGTTACTACGCACATATATTATCCTAATGGCATCTCCCTTTTTTATTTTATGTTTATTGTCACCGTAATACCCATTGTAATATTTTCCATCTTCTGCCTTATATTCATAACTGCCACCGTATACATGGTCGGTAATTAAGCGATCGCTTTTCGGCATTTTATATTTAATTGTTTCCCATCCTGCATCTTTTACTATTCCATATACAATGCTTTTATTCCTTAAATACTGTAATCCGGTAGGATCGCCAGCAAATGCCGTAATCAAATAGGCAAAGACATAAACAACAACGAGAAGCCAGTATACCTGCCGCTCTATTCCACCTAAACACATATGTATTTTTACGCTAAACGGAACCTTTCTCGGCGATTGCGTCAGAAGCCTTTCGTTTGCCATGCAGATATATCCTTTCGGACAAATGATATTGCGTTATTGTATCAAACCGTTTTGATTCTCGACATTCTGTACATTATTATTTAATCTCAATTCATTGCTTTCTGTCAAGCGACAAACATATAGCTTGTTTCTACACCGTGCCTCCGTGTCTTCGTGGCGATCTTATATCTTTGCTTCGCGAATAAAAAAAACGGGCGGGTTTTGAGGCCCGCCCGTTTTTGTTTTTAATCAACGAAGGGGCGCAGCATGCTGCTGCGCCCTGCCGAAAAAAATTACCGTCCGAAAATGCCTACGCTGCAAACGCTCATGGCGGGGAATCCGCCGAGGTTGTGCGTGAGCGCGAACCGGTCCGGATGTTTGATCTTGCGTTCTTCCGGAACCTTTTCGAGAATCTGCAGATAGCATTCGTAAATCATGCGGATGCCGGAAGCGCCGATCGGATGGCCGAAACATTTCAGGCCGCCGTCCGGCTGGCAGGCAACTTCGCCCTTGAGGTCGTAGAAACCGGCTTCGATGTCATCCTTCGCCTTGCCAACCGGCGAAATCTGAAGGTCTTCATAGGCGGCCAGTTCGGTGACGGAGAAGCAGTCGTGGACTTCCATCATGCCGATCTGTTCGCGCGGGTTCGTGATTCCGGCTTCGGCGTATGCGCGTTTGCCGGCTTCGCGGGTCGTCTTCACATAGGTGCCGTCCCAGTCCGTGTAGAGCATTTCCTCGCCTGATGTGCCGGCGATCTGGAGCGCCTTTACGCGGATGAAATCGTCGCCTTTGATCTTCTTGGCGATCTCCGGAGTTGTGACGATCGCGCAGGCCGCGCCGTCGCTGACGCCGCAACAGTCGAAAAGACCGAGCGGTTCGGCGATGATCGGGGCTTTCATGATCTGCTCGACGGTGGCCGGTTTGCGCAGATGCGCTTTCGGGTTCAGCGCGCCGTTGGCGTGGCTTTTCGAGGAAATTCTTGCGAGCATCTTCTTGCCTTCTTCGCGGGAGAGGCCGTACTTTGCGAAATAACGCGTGGCCATCATTGCGAATCCGCCGGGGGCGGTGATGTTGGCGAGAATCATGCGGCTGCGGGAGCCCATCGCCTGTCCGAAATCGGGCAGTCCGCCGTAGCCGGTGTCTTTAAGTTTTTCGACGCCCATCGCGAGCGCGATGTCGACAGCGCCGGAAGCGACTGCGTAGACCGCGCCGCGGAACGACTCGGTGCCGCTGGCGCAGAAGTTCTCAACGCGGCTGACAGGTATGAACGGCAGCTTGAGAGCTATAGAAAGCGGGATAGCAGATTTGCCGACGCTGATCTCCTCGAAGCAGACGCCCATCCATGCCGCTTCGATGTCTTTCTTCTCTATTTGCGCATCCTTCAGGCAGTCGACGAACGCGTCAACCATCAGGTCGTCAGCGCTTTTATTCCAGTGCTCACCGAACTTGGTGCATCCCATTCCGATGATTGCAACTTTATCTCTGATTCCACTAGCCATGTCAGTTCGCCTCCTTTCCGGCGGCTGGGAGGGCTTTCCATACGTAACCGCATATCGAGCGCCCCTCATCCGTATATTTCAGCCGGAACGTTACCTCGACCGGCATGTCAACTTTCATGTCCTTAATGTCCACATCGGTGAAATCGAGCCAGAGGCGTCCGCCGCCTTCGAAATCGATGAGCCCGTAAATCGCGGGCGGATCGAATGTGAACGCCAGATTGTCGCCGGTGAACGTGAACAGCTTGCCGGTGAGGCCGGCGAAGCGGTAGGGTTCCATCTCGTCGACTTTCTGGCAGTCAGGTCTCACGCAGATGCGCTGCGGCGGATACTGCGGCGTTCCGCACGCCTTGCACTTCGAGCCGACGAGGCCGAGCACCACGCGGCGGTCGCGTCCGAGCGCCGAAAGAGCGGTCGCCGCCGGCGCTTCGCCGCGGATTCCGACTTCGAGCGGCTGGATGCCGCGCCACACCATGTATTTCTCGTAACTCGTTAGCTCTTTCCGGTTTGCGAGAGCGGCCTTGACCGCGCGCCGCGCCGGGAGTTGCTTAATGGCGTCAGTGACCTGGAACAGCAGAACGTCCGCGCCGCTGCCATAGCCGACCAGAACGATCTTGTCGCCGGGTTTCGCGTCTTCGAGCGCCGCGGCGAGCATAATGCCCGCCTGCGCCGAGCCGCAGTCGCCGACTGTCGCCGCCAGCGGAAGCTGAATCTGCTCTGGCGTGAGCCCCAGCTTCTTTCCGAACGCGCTCATGTCGGCGCCGATGCCGATAACGAGCTTCGCGATCTCCGTCGGGTTGATTCCGAGCTTCTTCGCCGCGCCCATGACCGCTTCGGGGATTATCTTCGAGACGCCGGCGTCGCGCACCCAGCGTTCTTCCC
>JBAYJY010000209.1:0-7724 GCA_041664945.1 bacterium
ATTGTTTACGGTAAGAACGCCGGTCATAGTGTCGCCGGTAGTGTTGATCCAGTTGTCGGTTCCGGCGGCCATGTAACCTGAGTGAACGTGAGCTGAAGTCGCGAAAGCGGAAGTCGCCAAGCCGCTCAACTGCGCTGCGTTAACGCTTGTGAGAGCAGAACCGTTGCCGGTGAAAGCGCCGCTGAAAGTAGGCGCTGTAATCGTGCCGGTGGCCGTGATATTGTTATTCACAGTAAGAACGCCGGTCATTGTGTCGCCTGATTTGGCGACTTTTGTCGGATCGGCGCCGGTTCCGAAGATAGCCCATCCGCCGCCGTTGTTTTTGTATTCAAGAGTGCCCGTGTTGTCGCGGAAGCCGTAACCTGCGGCGCCGAGTCCGGCGCCGAAATTAAGGTACCCGTTCGAAGAAGCGGAGAAACTGTTTGCGTTTGATGAAATAACAGTGCCTGTCGCTGTGATTGAGTTATTAACAATGAGCGCGCCTGACATTGTATCTCCGACAGTATTGACCCAGATATCTGTCGCAGCCGGCATGAAAGCCGAGGTTGCCAATCCGCTGAGAGTAGCCGCGTTAACGCTTGTAAGCGCCGTGCCGTTTCCGGAGAAAGCGCCGCTGAAAGTAGGCGCGGTAATCGTGCCGGTAGCGGTGATATTATTGTTTACGGTCAACGCGCCGGTCATAGTGTCGCCGGTAGTGTTGATCCAGTTGTCGGTTCCGGCGGCCATGTAACCCGTGTGAACGTGCGCGGAAGTCGCGAAAGCGGGTGTCGCCAAGCCGCCCAACTGCGCTGCGTTAACGCTCGTGAGAGCGGAACCGTTGCCAGCGAAAGCGCCGCTGAATGTAGGCGCGGTGATCGTGCCGGTCGCGGTGATGCTGTTGTTCACTGTCAACGCGCCGGTCATAGAGTCGCCTGATTTTGCGACATAGGCAGTATGCGCGTGATTGCCTGCCGAGACCTGCGCCGCGCCTGTGCCGATTTTCGTTTCAGCCGTAAGGTCGGCGTAAGCTGAATACCGGGTGTCGCTGAGAGTTCCTGCGGAGATGTTGTTTGCGTCGATGTTTGTGATCGCTGAACCGTTCCCGGAGAGATTCGCCGCGCTGATCGTGCCGGTAGCGGTTGATATATTTCCGATGGCGGTGATCGTGTTGTTTACAGTAAGAGCGCCTGACATGGTGTCGCCGGTTTTGGCGACTTTTGTTACGTCCGTCGAAGTGATTCCGGTGATACCGACTCCGTTGCCGACAAAAGCGTTGGCCGTGACGGTGCCGGTCGCCGTGATGTTGTTGTTAACATTTAACGCGCCTGACATCGTGTCGCCGGTTTTGGCGACATAGGCAGTATGCGCGTGATTGCCTGCCGAGACCTGCGCCGCGCCGGTTCCGATTTTCGTTTCAGCCGTAAGGTCGGCATAAGCTGAATAGCGCGTGTCGCTGAGGGTTCCGGCGGATATGTTGTTTGCGTCGATGCTTGTGATCGCCGCTCCGTTCCCGGATAGGCTCGCCGCGGCTATCGTGCCGGTAGCCGTTATGTTATTGTTCACAATCAGCGCGCCTGACATTGTGTCGCCGGTCTTCGCCACTTTCGAACTGTCAGTCGAAGATATTCCAGTCAGAGAACTGCCGTCTCCGTAATATTTTGTAGCCGAAGCGATTCCGAGTGAAAGAGAAGCATAAATGCCGGGCTGCATCAGAAGCAGGAACCTGTCGTTTGCTTCGTCCCAAGTCAGCATCGCGTCGTTCGCCGCGCTTGAGCCGCGGTTGAACATCAGCGATTGATCGTTACCGGCCGCCGTGTTGTCTTTGTCGAGTGTGAACGTAGTGTCGGGCGTTCCTTTGTCGTTGCTCAGAGAGTAAACCGCGGAAACAATTTGTTCGCGGGGAGAAAGTGTATTTCCGGCGACCGCTATTTCGAGATAGACGGTCTTGCCGTGCCAGTCAATTGTGGAAATGTCGCATCCGGTTCCGATCAGGTAGTTGAATCTGCCGTGGTTAACTGGAACAGTTGCCGATTCAGCGCAGAGCTGCGCGCCTGCCGCCGCTGCGTCGAACAGGGTGAAAGTCATCCCGACGGATGTGTTGACGGGGACGCCGTTTTGCTTTATGTAACCCTGATAGTTGATTTTTTGTGGAGTTCCCGCCCTCGTAGACACCGCCGCGAATACAAGAATCAAAGCAACCAGAAGCTGGCTGATTCGTTTGTTTTTAAACATGAACGCACCACCGATTAGATTTTGTTGGTAACAATATCCTGAATATAATAATGTTCAAATTTCCTCAAATTATTAATGTAGAAGTTACAATAACCCACTTTCTACAATAAATAAATTTTGTTGAAATGTCAATTTTATATAGTCTTATTTAAGAGTAAAGTGACATATATCACAGTTAGATTATATATATAGTGTAATTTTCGAGTTGTTTCTATGAAATTCAAAGGCAAATTACAAAGGAAGAATAACTCTCAGTATTATTTGTGTTTCCGGGAGCGATAATTACGTTATATTGCCAACACAAATGTGAAAGGCAAATAAAAGTTGCGTAATAGTGACAAGCGGCGCCGGCTTTTTCAAATGGGCCGACAGAAGTAAACTTGCGCTGAATATCTTTAAAACGAAAGCTGGAAAACATCCGGATGAACGGCGTCGCATTGACTTTTCCCCCGCGCTGTTTATGATAAAACAACAATTATTTACGAAAGGACAACAAAATGAGCGAAACAAAAGTCCAGGGGAAGAATAAAGGCGCGATAAAGATGTTCACGCTGAGCACATGCATATGGTGTAAAAGGACCAAACAGTTTCTTGCTGATCAGGGAATAGAATATTCGTATATCGACCTCGACATGCTCGACGGCGAGGAAAAAGAAAAAGCGTTGGAAGAATTGAAGAAATGGAATGAGAGATGCTCATTCCCGACGCTCGTCATAAACAACGAGAAGTGCATCGTCGGGTTCAAGGAAGACGAGATCAAAGAAGCTGTCGGTCTTTGAAAATAATAGCATGATATAAGACTTTTCTGTAAAAGGTTGCAACAGGCGAATATTGCCGCAAGGAGTTTTCTATGTCTGGATCTGATGTGAAAGAGCGAGTCGACAGATTGTTCGCGAAACTGAATGAGGAAGCTGAAAAAGCAGGATATCATTTGAATCCGGATGTAGAGTTTGCGAAGGATTTGGTTGGCAGTCTCTTGGTAAACGAGGACAGGTACGGCTATTGGGCGTGTCCCTGCCGGTTGGCCTCCGGAAACAAGGAAGAAGACCTCGATATTATTTGCCCTTGCGATTACCGGGACCCGGATTTGGACGAATTCGGGGCATGTTTCTGCGCGCTTTATGTTTCGGACGCGATAAAAAAGGGTGAAAAGAAAGCTGAGCCGGTGATCGAGCGCCGCCCGCCGCCGGACAAGCGCGTTAAATCCGTGGCGCCGCAACAAGACGGGAAGGGCGCCCCCGCGGCAGGCGCTGCCGCGCTCCCATACCCCGTCTGGCGCTGCAAAGTCTGCGGATATCTCTGCGCGCGCGAACAGCCGCCGCTGGCTTGCCCTGTCTGCAAAGTCGGCAAAGAGCGGTTCGAAAGGTTTATGTAAAAGGCGCAAAAAAAATATAGAAAAAGAATGAGAGGGAGAAAACATGGGCTCTTTGAAAGATCTGAAGGACTTAGTGCAGGAAATGGTGGACAAAGGCGCGACCTCGGTGGAGGATGTGCATAAGTCGATAGCCGCGTTGCCGCTTGAAGTTCTGGAAAGCATAAGCGGCTTGGAGGATTCGGCCAAGGGGATCAAGGAAATTCAGCAGAAAACAATCGGCGGCGTGTACGACATTATTCGCAAGGTGAACAGCAAGGTCGCCGAAATCGCCGAGGATATTATCAATAAGGTTGAATCCAAAGAAGAAAAACCGGCTGAATAATTCAACCCGGAATCCTGTCTGAGGATTCTGTTTGATAAATCGCTAATTACGCTATGAGATTATAATGCCGCTCAACGGCTCGTCGCGTCGTATTTATATCTGTATGTATAGCGGTCGCCGGGCGCGGGTTTTGTGTCATTGTTTGGCAAATTGAACGCGTTTTGCGCCGACCGGACCGCCAATAGCTCTTTTTCGAACCGCTTTGAATGAATGTGCGCTGAGGATAGATTTTCAGGCCCCTCCATGAAGCCTTATACCGAAAATTTGAAATAAATTTTCAATCTGTTGCATGGAATCGGGCGTTTTCAGTAGAATGAATGAATAATAATGACCGACTGGAGCTTAATTATGACATTCGCTAAACAATTCAACCGCAAGAGTTTAATTTGTTTCGCCGCAATGATTTATTTTCTGTCGACTTTCTTCGGCGCCGCCCATGCGCAATCGGCGGATGCCGCGACGGCTTCGATCAAATTCGTTCAGATATCCGACGACCATTTCGATCCGAACAGCGAGCGTGTGAATCTGAGGCCGGTCAAATATTCCAAAGATCTGCTCGAAGACGCCATAGATCAGATAAATAACATGGACGGAGTGGATTTCGTGATTTTCACAGGCGATCTCACAGACACGGCTTACGCTGATCTTCACGTTCTCTTCGCGGAAGAGGCGAACAAGCTTAATGTCCCGTGGTACTGGACGACAGGAAACCACGACCTGAGCCAATCCGGTCAAAGCTTTAAAAGAAGCGAATTTCTTAAACTCATGAATAAATATGACAAATACGTTCAACCTGAAAAAACGTGCTATTCATTCTCAAAAGCCGGCATTATTTTCTTCTCGATGGACGGAGCGAACGATACAATCAGCATGGCAAAAGGGAATTTTTCGAAGGAATGTCTCGGATTTCTCGATAAGGAACTGGCCGCTCACAGCGATATCCCCGCGATTATTTTCCAGCACTTCCCTCTGGTTTACCCGGCAGTTTCCGAGAGCCACGAGGTGATAAATCAGGCGGAATATCTCGATTTGCTGGATAAGCATCCGAACGTAAAGGCTCTTTTCTCGGGACACTATCATGTCGAAAAAATACAAACGAGGAATAATGTTCTGCACGTTTCTTCCCCGGCGCTCATTCAGTATCCGAACGCTTTCAGGGTTGTCACGATCAAGAGAAACGGAAGCGACCTGAACATCGATGTTCAAACAGTCGAAACGCGCTTGAAAGACGTCCAGAAAATCAGTCTGGATAGCAGCAAATAATTAACGCAGGAAAATAAAGCGGTTAAGATTTATTCCCGCCGCCGAATCTCTCTTTGACGATTTTGTACGTGGATCTATACTCGATGTCGAAGTTTTGTTTCATGTGCATGATGATCTGCTCCTCGACAAACTGCCCGAACACGGGGAATTTGATTCTCAGTTCGCCCTCGGTCACGCGGATGATCTCGCGGTCGTTCGCCTTGACGAAATAGCCGCGGCTTTCGCAGAAGAAAACGTTCTTGAAATAGAACGGCGTGATCTTTGTAAAATACGTTTTATTCTTGCGGTCGTAAGTTGTTTCCTCGATCCACGAGAGCATTTCCGGCTTGATCAGATGCTGCACGACGCTCGGAATCTGGCCGTGCGCCGACCATTGGTTCTTCCAGTATTTTTTGTCTTCGGTAATTTTCTCAACGAGCGCTTTGTTGCCTTTCACGTTCGGCATATTCTTCGGATCGAAAACATTTTCCTCGGTAAGAAAGTGGAGCACATCCTCGTATGGAGATCCCTCAAAACGGTGATCGATTTTGAATTTCATTGATGCCTCCGCTCGTTTGCGCCGCAGTAGGGCCGAAACCCCGATCGCCTCAACATTGGCTTTCAATATGATATTGAAATTGCGCGCTTCATTCAAGACCCTGAAAAGGCCGGCGCGCGTTTTAACCCGAAACAGGTCAAAAAGAACTTTTTGACAACTCGCGTATGCGTTGTTCGGCTTTCAAACGGTCGGCCGGGTTTTGCGAAAGTTGGATGAACATGTTGAAATCTTCTATCGCCCGGGAATTGTTTTTCATTCGCGCGTAAGCGTTGCCGCGCGCAAAAAAAGCCCATTGGAAATTCGGGTTCAGCCGTATCGCTGAACTGAAATCAGCGAGAGCGGAATCGTTTTTGCCGGTTATAGAGTAAGTCACGCCGCGATTCATATAAGCGACAGCGTCCGAGGGGTTGTAAGCTATCGATTGCGTGAAATCATCGATCGCGGCGCCGTAGATTTTCTTGCGCGAGTAAGCGATTCCCCGGCCCGCGTAGGCCGCCGCTTTCTTTGCGTCGATTTGTATCGCTTCGCAGAAATATATGATGGCATTGTAGGGATCGTTCTTCGCTAAAAATGTGTTGCCGAGCCCGACAAGCGCGTCGGTGTTTTTGGGGTTCAGTTCGATCACTTTCTTGAAGTCCATAGCCGCAGATTCGTAATTCCGAGTTTTAAGTTCTGATAACCCCCGGAAATAAAAAGCCTCCGGGCAATTCCTGTCGTTCTTCAAAGCGGCGCTAAAATCTTTCGATGCGCGCGAAAAGTCGCCCTTGTCGGCGAATGCTGCGCCGCGGTTTGCATATAGGATGGCGACATCCGGATTCAATTTGATTGCCTTGTTGAAATCGCGGATGGCGAGTTTGAAATTCCGCTCGCGGTAATGAAGCAGTCCGCGCTCGTTCAGCGGGTTCGGGTCCTCCGGGTCGAGCGAAACTGCCTTGTCGAGATCCCGCATAGCGCCGGAGAAGTCGCCTTGCTTCGAGCGCGCCATGCCGCGGTTTGCGAAAGCGGCGCTGAATCGCGGGTTGAGCCGGATCGACTTGTCGAACAGTTTGATTGCGTCAGCGGTTTTGTTCTTCTCCGCGAGATCGAGTCCGCGATTATTGTAAGAGACCGCGAGCAACCGCGTGACGGCAAACCCTGCTGCGAGAATAACGAGAACCGCCGCGCCGATAATGATTAGTTTTCTTTTTGCGCTCAATATTAGCTCACTAAGAACCGCATTTACAGTGAATGATTTTAGCTTATTTGCGCGCGATGGAAAAGGTGAGGCAGCTTTTCGAATTTGAATTTACAATCTTCATCCCCGTTAGTGAAAAAAATCACATTGACGGCGCGCGGCAGCCGGTGTAGAATGCTCGGGTTGCTGAATTATTTGTTAACTTTGTCTGTACAAAATAAAGAATTATATACATGAAAGGAGAGATTCTATGGTTGGAATCACCTCGTATGGAGCTTACGTTCCCCGCTACAGGCTCCAGCGGCAGGCGATCTTTGCGGCCATGGGCTGGTACGCGCCGTTCACATACGGCATCGCCAAGGGCGAACGGTCTGTGTGCAACTATGACGAAGACAGTCTGTCGATGGCGGCAAACGCCGGAATGAACTGCCTCGCCGGACTGGACAGCGGCAAGGTGGACGCGCTTTTTGTCGCGTCGACGACTCTGCCCTACATCGAACGCATGAACGCGTCGATTGTCTCCGGCGCGCTCGACCTCAAAGGCGATGTTTGCGCGTCAGACGTCACCGGAGGACTGAAGGCGGGCACGACGGCTATGCTGTCCGCTCTCGACTCAGTGGCCTCCGGCCGCGCGAAACAGGCGATGGCCTGCTCGGCCGACTGCCGGCTCGGAAAGCCAGGCAGCGCTCTCGAACACCTCTTCGGAGACGGCGCCGCGGCGATTCTGTTCGGCTCCGAAAATGTGATCGCCGAATTCCTCGGCTCTCACTCGGTATCGTACGATTTTGCCGATCAGCGGCGCATGAACGGCGACAAGTTCAATATGATGTGGGAAGAACGC
>JBAYJY010000210.1:0-7657 GCA_041664945.1 bacterium
AACGGCTGCAGCCACTGGTCCATGCGGCCGAGCGAGAGGCCGGCGTTAGTGTTCTCCATGTGCAGGCCGACCCAGCCGACCCAGACGGCGTTTACCGCTTCGTCCAGAGTCAGCGCCGGCGCTTTAGGAACGCGCCCGAGTATTTCCGACAGCCGCAGCAGTTCCGCTTTGCGGCGCGGGTTGTTCTCTTTTTCGGCGTCGCCGGCTGCCCGTTTGCGAAGATTCTCCGCGTACTCGTTCACGCCCTCGAGCGTCAGTATCATAGCCCGCAGAAGATTGTCCTTTTCCGGGTCGTTGTTCTTTTCGAGTTCCGCGCGGATCTCCTCGATCATGCCGCCGGTTCCTATATGCAGCATCTTCGGGAAATCCGCTATCGTGTGCGAGAGCGCTACGGTTTTCCACATGAAATAAGCCGCGAACCGCTCGTCTATTTTCTGGCAAAGAGGGGCGCCGTATTCTTTCCGCGTCCACTCGCGTATGTTGCGCCGTTCCCAGTACGGGAAAACGTCTTCGTTCAGGATTTTTACAGTCGCGTCGCTGATGTCGTACGGGTTGAGTTGCCTGTTGCCAACCGACTTCAGTTCGCCCCATATCAACGTTCCGCTGCTGTCCGGATACAGAACGACGCCGATCTCCCTGGTGGTCGTCGTGCCGGCGATCAGGTCGTCTCCGCGGATGATCGGCTCGCGGTTCTCCATCATGAATTTGTAGGCATGCGCCTGCCGCAGTTCGGGGACCCACGGCGTTCCGTCGCGGTGGTTTTCGAAACCGTGAACGCGAAACCAGTCGGTGAGCAGCTTCGCGCGCTCGTGGCATATTTCCGGTTTCGTATTGATATGAATGTCGAGGAACTTTTTCAGGCGCGGAAAATCGGCGAGCGAGTATTGGGAGAGGTACGGGTCGTCGATGAATTCGACGGCGTCCGAGCGCTCGCCGCGCAGCATTTCCCTGCGGCGCCCGGCTAACTTTTCCGCGCCCGCCGCGTCGGCCGGCGAACGGTCCGACATTACTTTTTCGAGATCCTCTTTTTTGCGCTGTTCGAGCAGTTTTTTGTGCTGCTCTTCGAGAAGAATCGATAGCAGGAAGTTGAACCGGTTCATCGTCGCGAGATTGCCGGTGATTGACATCTCATTTCGGAGCAGTAAATTCAGAACTTCGTTTGGCGGCAGCTTGAGCATCTTCATCACGATGTCGTCGTTCTTGAAACAGAGGGTTGTGTCGACGGCGTCGGGAATGTTCATCGAGACGCGGGCGTAACCGTTCTCGAAGCTGATGCTCTCACGCACCGTGTCGTTTTCCGTGCGGAAGCCGACGGTGAAGTTGGCCCAGCCTTCGCGCTCCTTGAGCAGTTTGCGGATGCGTGGGCGAAAAAAAATGTTAGCCGCCATTAACTGAAGCAGCGCGTGCGCCAGCAAATCGGTTGGTGTTCTGTTCGCCATATTCGCTCCTGCCGTATATTATATGGAAAACAGAAGATAGTGGCCAGTGGGGGGCGTCGAGAGGAAAAGAAAAGACGAAAAACCGGCATTGCGAAGCGTTTTCAGCCGAAGCAACCCCGAACTCGTTTCCTAACCATTTACATATTCAATGGTTTAGCGCGCCTGTGCGGCTATTTTACGTGCTGGCCCAGCAGCTTGTTCATTTCAAACATGCTGACCTGTTTCTTCCCGCCGAAGATGGGAAGAAGCTTATCGTCCGCGTTGATGTTTCTCTTGTTTTCTTTGTCCTGAAGGTCGTTCTTTTTAATGTATTCCCACAGCTTCTTGATGATTTCCGTCCGGGGCAATGGGTTGGAGCCCACAATCGCAGCAAGCGCTTCGTCCGGCTGAACCGGCTTCATGAGTCCTTTATTCGCTGTTTTCTCTGCCATCTTTTATCTCCTCTGTTTTAAGTTTTATTCCATATCAGATGGATTCCACGCCTGAAACGCATGAACTCATCCATTAAGTTTTTCGAAAGGCGAATGCTGATTATTTCAGTTTCTTGATTTTGATTTTCCCGAATGTCCGAATGGCGATGTCTTTGATTTCAATATCGTACAGTTGCGAAAACAGCAGAGCCATTAACAATGACGGCTTTCGTTCATCGTTCTCCATGCGGCTGATTGTCGTCTTGTCGATCTGTCCGTCAATCATGTCGACAACGTCCTGAAGCGAGTAACCGTTCTCCTGCCTGATCTTTCTAAGATATGTCCCGACTGTCATAAGTAGCTTCTCCTTATCTAAATCTATTGTTCTGTTTGCCGGCGCCCTTTTCTCAATCGTCGCGAGAGGACCGTCATATGCAGCTATTATACATAAAAATGGACGCCTGTAGCAAGCGAGCCCTCTCGGAACGAATAAATCCTATTCCTGTTCCTGCCGCCTAATCCGGGATAAAATGCTATTGAGCCGTCAATTTTCCAGCGTCTTCGGGCATTCTGAATTCAGCGCCATAAAAGCCGGATTTCGGCTTGTCGCGAAACACGCGCCTTTATATTGATGCTATAACTATGAATGTATATAATCGTTAAAGTTGCCGCGCGGACAGCGGCGGCGAAAAAGGCGGAGCCGGAGGGAAACGAAATGATAATACACAGCAAGGCGCCGATGCGGACGGACTTGGCGGGCGGAACGCTCGACATTTATCCGCTCTATCTGTTCACCGAGGGCGGCATCACGGTCAACGCCGCGGTGACGATCTGGAGCGAGGCGACTGTCGAAACGCGGTCCGACTCGGAAATCCACATAATCGCCGAGGATATCAACGAGGAAGTGATCGCGAAGGACGCGGACGCGCTCGAAGTCGGCGGCAAGCTGGACCTGCTCGTTCGGCTCGTGAAGTTCTACCGTCCCGCGACGGGCGTCAATGTGCGCACGCGCAACAATGTGCCGAAAGGCTCCGGGCTCGGCGCGTCGTCGTCGCTGCTCATCGCGCTCAGCCACGCGCTCAACAAGCTTAACGGCAGCCCGTTCTCGGCCGAGGATATCATTCAGTACGGCAGTTGCATCGAAGCGCAGACGATTCGCGTGCCGACCGGCAAGCAGGATTATTATTCGGCGACGTACGGCGGCCTGAGCGCGATCTGGTTCGATGTGATGGGCGCGCGCCGCGAGGAGATCGTACGGTCGGAAGCGATTCTGTCCGAGATCGAGAGCCGCTTCGTTGTGTCGTTCGCCGGCGCGCCGCGCTTCTCAGGAGCGAACAACTGGAAGATGTTCCGCGCTTATGTGGACGGCGAGGAACAGTCGGTTCGCAACATACAGAGGATAAAAGACACGGCGATGGCGATGAGGCAGAGCCTGATGAAAGGCAACCTCGACGCGTTCGGGGCGCTGCTCGGCGAGGAGTGGGAGAACCGCAAGGGGCTTGCCGAAAGCGTGACGAACGAGGACATAGATTCGATGATGGCGAAGGCGGCGGCGGCCGGCGCGACAACGAGCAAGATATGTGGCGCCGGCGGCGGCGGTTCGATGATAAGTTTCTGCAGAGAGGGCGCGAAGGCAGCGGTTTCGGCGGCGTTGCGGGACGCCGGCGCGATTGTGTTCGACTGCTCGATCTCACGCCACGGCGTTGCGGTGACAGAGAGTTGAAGGCGGACCGCGAACTTCTTCGCAAGGCGGGCCTGAAGCCCGCCGGTGGCGCCCTGTGGTCCCGCCGCGTGACGGACGATCTGCTGACCCGCATCGCAGCTTCCGACATCCTGATCTCCGACTTCGACGAGTGCATGTTCCCGGTCATAACGCAGGCGGAAGCCGCGCGCCGGGTTCTGCGCCGCATTCTCGAACGCCCTTTCGACTCCGGGCACCCTGAACTCGCCGCCAACATGCTCTTTAACGCCGCAATCCTTCTGGCGCAGCAGGCCTATCAGCAATTCACGGGCGACATCCAGAACTCGCGCCTGATTTTGCAGTTCGAGAAATTCGCGAGCGGCGTTCCAATGGAATATTTCGACGCGGCGTCGGATGAGTTGCGAGGCAGCTACTACGCCGGCGCGCCTGATGCGTTCCGGGCGTTCGCATCACGCGGCGTTCCTGTGGGCGTGATCAGTCTCGGCTTGGACATTGTGATCCGGCGGCTGCTAATGCACGTTGAGGCGGACGACGGCGTTAAATTTGATTTTTTCGACTGCACGCATGTTCTGATTGATTCGAACAATAAGTTCGCGGGCTACCTGCCGGGAAAAACATACACAAGCAATGAGGCGAAACGCGAGCATATCCAGGCGCGTTGCGCTGAATACGGCGCGAAGCGGCCTCTCGTCATCGGCCACGACCGCGACGACACGATGATGTTCGACGAGACGCGCAACATCGGCGGCACGGCGATCGGGTTCAATCCGGTTCCTGAGAATTACGAATTGCTCGATGCCGCTGTTTTCGCCGAAGACTGGCAGCCGCTCGCGGAATTGTTCGGGAAGGCGCTGGGGAATTAAATATAGTCGGCGATTCGCGCATCTCCGTCATTGCGAGCGAAGCGAAGCAATCCCGGACATGGAGATAGGCATCGAGTTCGGGGTTGCTTCGTCACTTCATTCCTCGCAATGACGATATTTGTGAAATTCATTATTCTTTTGTAGGGGCGCAGCATGCTGTGCCCGAGAAACGGTTGAAAATTATTAGCAGCGGAAAGCGTGTGGCATTGTGGGAGACTGGATCGAGATTCGCGGGGCGCGGCAGAACAACTTAAAAAATGTATCCGTAAAGATAGAGCAGGAGCGGCTGACTGCGTTCACGGGCGTGAGCGGGTCTGGGAAATCGTCGCTTGTGTTCGACACGCTGTTCGCCGAAGGGCAACGGCGATTCGTCGAGTCGCAGTCGACATACGCGCGGCAGTTTCTGCAGCGGCTGGACAAGCCGGACGTCGACGCGATCGAGGGCCTTCGCCCTACTATAGCGGTGCAATCCAAAAACACATACAAAAGTTCGCGGTCGACAGTCGGCACGGTGACCGAGATATACGATTATCTGCGCCTGATCTTCGCTAAGGCTGGCGAACTGCACTGTCCGGAGTGCGGGGACGCGATTCGCCCGGCGGCGACTGATGCGATGATTGCGGACATAATAAAAGAATTCGACGGCTCGAAGGCGTATGCGCTGGCGCCGATGGAAGTGTCGGCGAAGATGACGCCGCCGCTGCTGCGGGAGACGGTGCGCTCGCATGGCTACTCGTACATCGTCGCGGGCGGCGGTGAGCCGATAGACCTCGAAACCGTCGCCGATGAACAGCTCGGCGAGGCGCTGGCGGAAGCGCTGAAGCAAGCCGGAAAGACGGGCAACGTCTCGAACGGACTTCTGAGCGGCGCGCAGGTTTTTATCGTGGTCGACCGGCTGACGGTCGGCGCGGCGAAGAAGCGGCGCATCGCCGACTCGGTGGAGACCGCGTTGCGGGAGGGCGGAGGCGTGTTCGCCGTTCGCTCGACCGAAGGCAAACAGAAGTTTTTCACCGCGCGCGCGCAGTGCCTCAAGTGCGGGATCGCGGTGTTCCGGCCGTCGCCGCAGCATCTTTCGTTCAACAGCGCAGTTGGCGCCTGCCCGCGCTGCAAGGGTTTCGGCGACACTTACGAGATCGACATGGACGCCGTCGTGCCCGACAGGAACAAGTCTCTGCGCGAGGGCGCGATCGAATGCTGGGAAACGCGCGGCATCCGCCGCTACGCCCGCAAGATGTTCATGAAATCGGACGACGAACTCGGAGTGCGGCCGACGGTTCCCTTCAAGGATCTCACGACGGAGGAAGTCAATCTGTTGCTGACAGGCTACGGCGAGCTGTACGGGCTGAACCCGTTCTTCGAGAAGATGAAGCAGAAAAGCTACAAGCCGTCGAACCGGTTTTTCCTTCAGCGATACCGGAAGCTTCAGAGCTGCGCGGACTGCGGCGGCTCGCGGCTGAACCGGGAAGCGCTCAGCGTGCGACTCGGCGGCAAAAACATTGCCGAGCTCGGGGCGATGCCGATCGGCGAGCTGAACGCGTTTTTCGAGGCGCTTGAGTTGCCGAAAGGCGACCGCGAGACGGTGAAGGTTCCGCTGCGCGAGGTGATCTCGCGGACGCGCTACATAAAGGAAATAGGCCTCGGCTATCTGACGATCGACCGGCTGTCGCGGACTCTGTCGGGAGGCGAGATGCAGAGAATACACCTCGCGGGCCATCTCGGCGCCCGGCTGACCGGCACGCTGTACGTGCTCGATGAGCCGACGGTCGGCCTGCACCCGCGCGACACAGAGCGGCTGATACGCGTGCTGAAGGACCTGCGCGATATCGGCAACACGGTCGTAGTTGTCGAGCACGACCTGCAGGTGATCCGCGCGTGCGATCGCGTGACGGATATCGGGCCCGGTCCCGGCGAGCGCGGCGGCAACGTCGTCTTCGACGGCGAAATCAAAGACTTCGTAAAGAGCGGCGCGACGCTGACGGCGGACTATCTTACGGGCCGCAAAAAGGTTTCCGATTTCACGCGGCTGCGGCCCAAGGGCGGCGGCGATGAATTTTTCACCGTGCGCGGAGCGAAACAGAATAATCTGAAGAACATAGACGTCCGGTTCCCCGCCGGGCGGTTCACGTGCGTGACCGGAGTGAGCGGATCGGGGAAAAGCTCTCTGGTGTGCGACGTGCTTTATCCGTATATTGCGCGCAAACTCGGCGCGGGCGACGAGCAGCCGGGGGCGTGCGACGCGGTTGACGGATGGCAAATATTCGGATTCGCCGAGATGATGGGCCAGGACCCGATCGGGCAGACATCGCGGGCGAATTCGCTGACATTTCTCGGGGCGTTCTCGCCGATTCGCGACCTGTTCGCGGCGACGGAAGACGCGCGCAAGCGCGGGCTTGCTCCGGGCGCGTTCTCGTTCAATGTGGCGGGCGGCCGCTGCGAGAAGTGCATGGGCGCCGGCTCTCTCGAAATCGACATGCAGTTCCTCGCGGACGTTACGGTCGTCTGCGACGAGTGCAACGGCAGCAGGTATCAGAAGAACGTTCTCGATGTGAAATACAACGAAAAGAATATAAGCGACGTGTTCGCGATGACGGCGGCCGAGGCGCTGGTGTTTTTCCGCAACAGCCGTCCGCTTGTTAGAAAAATGCAGGCGCTCGACGACGTGGGACTGGGATATATTCGGATCGGGCAGCCGCTGAACACGCTATCGGGCGGCGAATCGCAGAGGCTGAAAATAGCGCGCGAGCTGACGGCGGGCCGCAAGGGGCGCGGGCTGTACATATTCGACGAACCGACGATGGGGCTTCACTGCGACGAGGTGGGCCGGTTCCTGCGTTGCGCGGACCGGCTGATCAGCGAGGGGCACACTGTCGTTGTGATCGAGCACAACCTCGACGTGATCGCGCAGGCGGACCACGTGATCGATCTCGGGCCGGAGGGCGGCAACGCCGGCGGCCGCATTATCGCGCAGGGAACGCCGAAAGACGTCGCGTCGAACTCGAAATCAATCACCGGCAAATTCCTGAAAGAACATATAAAGATTAATAGCTGAACGTTTGTACATAGTTGTCTTAAGCCGTTTGGGATACAGCTATACAAGACGTTATTACGCATATTATTTGCAAAATAACTTGCATATTTGCAGTGTTTTGGTTAAATTGAGTAATATATTGTCAGAATGTTGCAAAATCGAGTATGTCTTTTTGACGGGGTATTAGAGATTATGTTAATCGAATTTAAAGTTAA
>JBAYJY010000211.1:0-7472 GCA_041664945.1 bacterium
CTCCGAAGCCTTCCCTGCGCGTCTTGCAGAACATGCTGATAATGTCGTTTGTCTTGACCCGCATCCCGTACTGCACGCCGTCGTAGCGCGCGAGGTTCGAGCTCGCCTCGGCCGGAGCTATAAGATAGTATGCTGTCAGAGCGTACTTCGAGGAGGGCAGCTCGACATTGACAATTTCCGCGCCGAGTTCCCTGAATTTTTCAATCGCTTTCAAAACGCTCGCGCGCACCGGTTCCTCTATGCCTTCGCCGAGCAGTTCCTTGACGACGCCGATCTTCATGCCCTTTACTTCGCCTGTGAGGCAGCGTGTGTAATCCGGCGTCTCGCAGTTGACAGATGTCGAATCGGCTGGATCGTAACCGGCGAGCGTGTTTAAGAAAAGAGCGGAGTCTCGTACGTCCTTTGTGAACGGGCCGATCTGGTCGAGAGAGGAGGCGAAAGCGACAAGGCCGAATCTCGAAACGCGTCCGTAGGTAGGTTTCAAGCCGACAACGCCGCAGAGAGACGCTGGCTGCCTTATCGAACCGCCGGTGTCCGAACCGGTTGAAAGAATGCATTCTCCGGCCGCCACGGCCGCCGCCGAGCCGCCGCTCGAACCGCCTGGCACTCGTTCCAAATCCCACGGATTGCGAGTCGGGAAAAATGCCGAGTGCTCGCATGACGAGCCCATGGCGAACTCGTCCATGTTCGTCTTGCCGATAATCACCGCGCCGGCTTCTTTTATCTTTTTAACAATCGTTGCGTCATAAGGCGGCTTGTAGGGAATCAGTATTTTCGAGCCGCACGAAGTCTGCACTCCTTCAGTGCACATATTATCCTTGATCGCCACCGGAATGCCGTATAGAGGCAGAGAGCGGTCGGCGTCCTTCAACTCGCGCGCTCGATCGATCGCCTGCTCTTCAAGCAGGGTTATATAAGCTTTCAATTTTTCTTCCTGTTTGTGAATGCGCCCGAAAACGGATTTAACCGCGTCCTCGGGGTCAATTTCGCCCGCCCTCAAAAGGCCGAGAAGTTCGTGCGCTGTTTTTTCGTAAAGTTCCACTTTTGCACCCTGTTTCTGAACAGGACGCCTCATCCGGCGGCCTGATTAACAATGTGTCGCCGTTAGGCGACAGTCTTAATCCTTCAGTGTCCCTCTCCGTCATCTATCACTCTCGGAACGCGGAAGAAGTTGCCGAGCGGCTCCGGCGCATTCGCGAGGACTTTTTCTATCGGATATGATTCTTTCGCGACATCTTCTCTGAAAACATTCTTCATAGGCACGACGTGCGACGTAGGCGGCACATCCTCCATATCCAGTTCATTCAGCATCGACGCGTATTCGAGAATCTGGCTGAGCTGGCCTGTGAACTTCCCCAGTTCGTCATCCGACATTTCGAGTCTGCTTAGAAACGCCACCTGCTTGACTTCATCTCTACTGATCGCCATTTTTTCTCCCCGCGCTTCTCTTTTTCGGTTCACACAAAGAGACAATCTCCCGATATGAACTTCTATTTAGTATAGCAAGTTTAATTTCGCGATAAAGCCGGAAATAAAAAAACCCGCCAAAGGCGGGTTATAGGGGATGTCAGGATAACCAGTTAAGGCTCCTGATTCATGCGGAAATTGGTTGCTGCAATTTATCCGAAAGTTCGTAGGCGACCTTCCATACATCACCCGCCCCGAGCGTGATTACAAAATCATCGCTGTTCGCGAATTCCATTAAGTACTGCGGAACATCCTGAATGTTCGGGATGTAAATCACGCCTTCATGTCCGTACTTCTGAAGAGTCGAGGCGATCATCTTGCCGTTTATTTCAGCAATCGGTTTTTCGCCGGCCGCATAAACGTCAGTGACGATAACATAATCAGAATTAAAGAAGCTCTTTCCGTAAAGATCGAAGAAATATTGCGTTCGTGAGTATCGGTGCGGCTGGAACACGGAGATGATGCGTCCCTGCCGGTGAATCTTGCGCGCCGCGCTGAGCGTCGCCATGATCTCCGTAGGATGGTGCGCATAGTCATCAACAACCACCATGCCGCCGTGGTTGGAGATTATCTGGAAGCGCCTCTTCGCGCCTGTGAACTCAAGCAGCGTGTCCTGAATAACATCGAGGCTGATGCCGAGTTCCAACCCGAGAGCGATCGCCGCGAGCGCGTTGTAGATATTGTGCGTGCCCGGCACGTTCAGCCGGAAGTTTCCTATCTCGAGGCCGCGGTTGATAACGAGAAACTTCGAGCCCATTCCGGAGTATTCGATCTGAATCGCCTTGAGGTAGGCGCCGTTGTTCAGTCCGTATGTGAGTTTCTTTCCGTGATAAAGCTCGGAAACGCGTTTCACGTTCTGGTCGTCGGTGCACATGATCGCAAGTCCGTCTTCGGGAAGCTTGCTGAGGAATTTGGCAAAAGTATTTTTTATCTGAGTGATGTCTGAATAATAATCCATGTGGTCGGCTTCGATGTTGGTGACGATGGCGATCTTCGGGGAGAGTCTGACGAGCGAGCCGTCGCTTTCGTCCGCTTCGGCGACAACATATTCGCCTTTGCCGTACTTCGCGTTGCTCTTGAACTGATCGAGCACGCCGCCGATGATGACCGTCGGGTCCAGCCCGGCGCGTTCGAGCAACAGCGCTATCATGGAAGTAGTCGTGGTCTTTCCGTGCGTGCCGGAGACCGCGATGCCCTTGCCGGCCTTCATCAGCAGGGCCAGCATTTCCGAGCGGTGCAGAATCGGAATTCCGCGCCGTATCGCCGCTTTGACTTCCGGATTGTTTATTGATATCGCCGAAGAAACAATTGTGACATCCGACCCGTTGAGATTCTGGGCGGCATGTCCGATCTTGATTTTTGCTCCGAGGTCTTCAAGCCGTTTTACCTGATTCGATTTCGCGACGTCGGAACCCGACACCGCATAGCCTTTTTCGAGAAGAATCTGCGCGAGCCCGCTCATTCCGATTCCGCCGATTCCTACGAAGTGATAGTTGTTGTATTCCATTTATTCGCCTCGCTGCATAATTAACAACACGTTCCTTTTATATGCAAGTATTATGCCAACCGCCAAGAAACCCTTGTAATTCCTGTAGCATAGCTCTTGATCGCAAAATAACCTTTTATTGACAAGCATATTTAATGCAATATTTATTATTACCATCAAAATTCGTACAAATTCGTTCGATTTTAACGCTTTTTCAGCCATTATCAAACATGCTCGCCTCGCACACGCTACATATTGTGCCCATTCGCTTTTTACGAACAACATAAAGTATGCCCCCAAAAGCGTTCGATAATATCAAAATATTCGGAAGATATTAATTGTGTTCAGAATAACATTTTTGTTGTGTCAAAATAGACACAATAGTTGATAATTTGACACAAAATTCACAAACAATCTAATTGCTTGAATAATATATCTAAATATTCTGTCCGGTTCGATTTATCGATATCGAAGATTGTTATATCTGTATCTGTCAGCCAATATCCTGAAATATGCTTTGCCCGTCTAAATCAAGTCCGTCGGTGGATAATCCGAACAAAGACAGAATCGAAGGCATGACATCGAGAATGTGCGGATTATCCGCGCCAATCTTTGCGCCGCGAATATACAGCGCGGCGTCCCAATCCGTGTGCATCCCAAGCAGAGCCCCCTTCATGAACATAGACGGAGCCATTAGATTGCCTTTGAGATCATAACCATCATGCGGCAACGCGATCAGGTCAGCCGCCTCGCCGAAGAACGAGCCGCTGTAGATTTCTTCTTTTTTATAGACGCTCCTGATTATCGGCGATCCGTCCTCGGGATCCGCGAGCGACATAAGAAAATCAGCAAGGTCGGCGCGAACTCCCTCGTATTCAGCGCCCGGCGCCACTGTTCCGGTCTTCTCGCGCCCCTTCAGATTCACAAAGAACCTTCCGGGAATCATGCTATACGCTCGGCTGTCGGGCGAAATATCCTTCGGCGCTTTTGGTTCGTCGCCGGCGAGCTTCAAAAAACCTGCGTCCGCCAGCGCGTTGTTCACATACACTTCCTTTTTGAGCCCGCAAAAACCGTGGTCGGAAAGAACGACAAGATGCGTTTCGCCATCCAACCGGTCCGCCACTGCCCCTATGAACTCCGAGACTCTTTCAAAGAAATCGAGAATCCTGGGCGTGTATCTCGCGTCGGCTGTTTCGAGATATTCCCAAAAGAAATGGCCGATGCGGTCCGTCTCCATAATGTGGCTGATGAAAAAATCCCACGGCTCGTTTTTCAACAGATAGAGAGTTGTTTTCAACCTCATTTCGAGCGCGTGGAACAAGTCTTCAAGGAATGCGTCGAGGTTTTGGCGAGCCTTCCACGGATCGACGTCGATAACATAACCGAGTTCCTTGAGTTTAGTCGCGAATTCGGGTGGATAAGTCGCTTTGTTGATATCGGTCGCAAGGAAACATGAAATGAGCTTTCCGTTGACAGGCGTCGGCGGATACGAACAAGGCACGTTCATCTGAACGATGTGTTTCCCGCTGTCGCCGAGAATTTCGCTTATGGTTCTGGCCCGTAAGTCGAGCCGGGTCGTAATTTTCAACTCCATAGTCGCCGGGTCACGGTCGACAAACCCGAAAATGCCGTGCTTTCCGGGATTTTTGCCGGTCTGGAAACTCGCCCACGCGACAGACGAAATCGGCGGCAAAACCGTCTTCATCTGCTTCATGTCGCCCTGCGCCACGATAGAGCGAAAGGCGTTCATGCGACCCTGCTCGAACTGTTTTTTAAGAAATGTGAATGGAACCCCGTCGATTCCGATAACACACACGCGGGGCCCGCGCCTTTTTTTGCCTGCGCCGAATTTCATTGCGTTCTAACCGGCCTTTATTAATAGATGGATGCTTTGCTTCGGAGGATACAAATATTCAGAATTCCTTCTGAGCTTCCTGTCCCGCGGATTCTTCAGTTCCGTCGGTTTCAACAGCGGCCTCGCTTTCAACCCGTTCCTGCATTTCCAACATTTCCTTATCGTGCGCGACCAGCACGGATTCAATTTTGCTGAGAAGCGCGTCCGCCTTGAACGGTTTAAGAATATAACCGGCCGCTCCTTCGCGGAACGCTTCGATCACTTTTTCCTTTTTCCCGACCGCCGTCAGCATGATCACCGGAATATGTTTGGTCTCCGCGCTTTCCTTCAACAGAGTGAGCGTCGAAAATCCGTCGAAGCCGGGCATCATAATATCGAGAAGAACGAGGTCCACTTTGTGCTCGTTGGCAAGTTCGATCGCTTCGTGCCCGTCGTTCGCCATAAGCAGATTGTATTTCGAGGATAACGTCTGGTGAACAGCCGCAAGCACAACTTTATTGTCGTCAACCGCCAATATTGTTCTCTTAATCATCGTAACCTCTGCAAAACAAACGTGACATATTAATAATGTATTATAGGACTTTAAATATAAGATAGAAAATATTTTTGAAAATATACCGTTGGCGGTATTTTGCTCCTGTTGACTGTCATTCACAGCAAGGTTATTATGAGTCGAATGTCGCATGCTCAGAGGAGATCGTCTATGAAAAAGCTCATTTTGCCGATCATTATCGCCATGGCGCTAATTGCAGGCGCCGCGTTCGCGGAAGAAAATAAAGCAAACGAAGCTCTCGCAGCCGGGAACAAATCCATTCTTCGTATCAGCGCGTTCATAACCGCCGGCGATGTGATTCAATACCTCGACACGCCGGAAAAATTAGCCAAAATCGCGGCCGCGCTAAAGCCGCTCGGAGTCACAAGAGTATTCCTCGACAACTACCGCGGCGTCATTCCCGACAGCAAAACTCTCATTCAGGCGCGCGACTATCTGCGCGGCGCAGGATTCGAAGTCGGCGCAGGGATCACAACCGTGAACGGCAAGGATTTCGGGGTCCCCTCGCCCACTCACCGTTACTTTTTCTGTTACGACAACGATAAAACGCGCAACGACATGAAGATGATCTCAGAGTACGCCGCCTCGCTGTTCGACGAGATAATTGTCGACGACTTTTTCGCCACCGAGTGCCGCTGCAAAGAATGCGCGGTGACGAAAGGCTCCCGCTCATGGGACCAGTATTTCCGCGATGTGCTCGTCGGCATCTCGCAGGATCAGGTCGTCAGACCCGCCCACTCGAAGAACCCGAAAGCCTCTGTAATCATTAAATACCCGCAGTGGTATGACCGCTTCCATACGTTCGGTTATGACCTCTCCCGCGAGCCGGGCATCTTCGACCTCGTCTGGGCTGGCACTGAAACGCGGGACCCGGAAAAAGAAAACGTGATGCAGTATCAGGCATTCGTTAACTACTCATGGATACATTCAATCGCGGGCGAAAAATTACGCGGCGGCTGGTTCGATCAGTACAACTGTTCGCCGGAAACATACCTTGAACAGGCGTATCAGACCGTACTCGCAGGCGCTCCGGAGATCACTCTTTTCATTTTTTCGCCGGATAATTTCGACAGCGCCAACGGAAAACTGTTCAAGGAAAAGCTGCCTTTCCTTTTCGAGACCGCGAAAGCTATTAAAGGCATCCGCCCGAACGGCATTTACGCCTATAAACCGATCAACAGCAACGGCGGCGGCGAAAACTATATCTTCGACTATCTCGGCATGTTCGGAATTCCCGTCCTTACGACCGCAAATTTCCCGGTGAATGCGAAGTCTATCATTCTGACTGAACACGCAGCGGCGGACCCGGACATCGCGGCGAAAATCAAAACCGCTGTCGCGAACGGCGCAACCGTCATGCTGACGACCGGCCTGATAGAGAAGCTGAAGAAAAACGAGGAAATACTCAAACTCGCCGGCATCAATCCGGGCGTGAAGAAACTGAAAGGCAAATTTTCCAACACTTACATAATTGATGACGCCGAAACCGTCGCGCCCGGTTACATTGAAGTTGGAGTCAGGATGTCCGCAGTCGACGCGAAAGTCCTCGCATACTCGAAAATCGACAACGAGAAATTCCCGATACTCACCGTTCGCGAGATTCCCGGCGGTGGCAGGATCGTCGTTTTCCCCGGCACAACTTTCAGTTTCCAATCTGATGCCGACGGCCTGAACATCCCCTATAAGATCTTATATATTAATATGCTGGAAAAAGTCGCCGAAATAATCAGGAACTTCGCCACCGGACCGCTCGGCGTAACTATGACAATGCCGACGCGCGTCGGGTCCTATTTATATGAGAGCCGATATATCGCGCTCGATAACTTCAACGACTCACCGGCTGACACAACAGTGAAATTCGACCCCGAAAAGACCGGTTGCGAAGTAAACAAACTAACTGACATCAACGGCGGCGCCGTCTCACAGCCGGATAAAAACGGAACCATTTCGCTTAATGTCCCGACCCGCTCCATGCGTATGTTTAGAATCGATTCATTTGTGTTCAATCAAAATCCCTCCAGAACGAGTTGGCAAGAAGATGGTATAAATGGAAGCGATTTCCATTTATCGTCGAGCAAGTCTGACAGGAGATATGGCGAGAAAATATTAAG
>JBAYJY010000212.1:0-7377 GCA_041664945.1 bacterium
GGGATCGCGGAGCGAGAAGAGAAGCGAGCTTTCTATGGGCGCTCGGCGTGGGCGTTTTTCCGCCCGTTTTCTTTTTGTATCTTATCTTCAAACTGTTCGCCGGCCGCTTTCAGGCGCCTGCGAAAACTGGCGCCGAGCCGGCGATACAAATCAAAAATTGTCCTTATTGCAGCGCCCCGGTCCCTGAAGGCGAAAAACTTTGCCGCAGTTGCGGGAGGCTGCTCTGATGACGCTTGGCATGGTTGTCGTTCACGCGCGCAATCTGCGCCTGCTCGACGACTTCGGACTGCGCAGCGCGGAGTTCGGCCTGATTGAGCGTGAGTCGCGCGCCGAACTCGAACAATTCATCGCTGAAAGGGAAATGCGTTTCGGCGTTCATTGCCCGCTTTTTAAACCGCACGATCATCCGGAAAACAATGCGCTGCTCGCCTCCATAGCCGACGCCGACGAGGACCGCCGGGCGGCTTCTCTCGATTTAATGGAGTTGTCCATCTGCGATGCCGCGCAAATCGGCGGCGAATACGTCGTCGTTCACATTCAACGCCCGGAAAACTTCGGCGGCGATAATCCGGACGGATTCTCCGAGCGGCATGCGCTCGACTCCGCGCGCAGAAGCTGTGAGCGGCTCCTAAACATCGCGATCGATAAAAACGTTTCGTTGCTCATCGAGAATCTCTTCCGCAACCGCGCTTTCTATGCGCCCGCGACTTACCGCGCGCTCCTCGACTCGTTTCCAGAGCTCGGCTTCTGCCTCGATGTCGGCCATCTCGATGTTGATTCTCGCGAGTTCGGTTTCCCGCTCGACGAATTCATAGACGCTGTGGCTCCGTACCTGCGCGACGTGCATCTTCAGAACTCGAATTCATCGCAGGCAGCCTACGGTCCGCGGCCTTGGAAATATCCCGTTCATCCTTCTCAAACCGAGGCGGACGGCTGGCGCGACATTCCCGCCATCCTGCGCAAAATTCTCGTCTTTAATACGGAATGCCATATCAATTTCGAGAGCCGCATCAACCTGCCGGAGGAAGAAACCGTCATCCGCGAAGGCATCGAATGGATCAAAACCCTTCTGCCTGAAATATTATCGGAATATAACAAAAACGACGCTTTATAATTTGCAAATATATAAGGAAAACTTTTGATAAAGTTTTCCTTAATAACCTTTCAAAACTTTATAACGCTCCGCGCGACTTCGCGCGCTTCGCTTGGTTTGCATATACTATAAATCGGTAATATTGAGAATTAAGCGGAGCTTCACAAAAACCTGTTAATAAAGCTTTTGGGAAAGTATGAAAACCTTTTTCTCGAAAAAGGTTTTCATGATTTGCTCAAATGCATTCGCTAAACGATGATTTGTTCGACATCGTAGATGACTTCGTCCGGAGTGATGGCGTCCACGCGGGCGCGGAAGGGGAGACCTGCGATGTCCGGATTCTTAATCAGATACCACCATGATTTGACAGTCGCCTGTTCTGCTTTGCCGGTTTCCACGAGAGACTGGTCGAGTTCGTACAGCGTGACCTCCATCGCGGTGAACAGAGTCGGTTCCTTCAGATTAATCTTCAGGAAAAGATGCTGTCCCGTTTTTTCGGCGACGATATCCTCGAACTCCAGTTTCTTCACCGGCGTCACTGCGCGGTGTTTATTAATGTAATCCGAAATGGCGAGATGGTAAACAGAGCGGCCCCATTGTTTGGACGCTTCGCTGTATTCCGCTTTTTTATTTTCGTCGGCGATCACTTCCCGCGCGTACTCAACGGCGAGCTTGAAGAGGTTGACCTGCTTCTGTTCGGCGGGACTTTTCCTGCGCGTAGGGTCGCGCTTCGGCTTCCGGCAAATATACGGCTTGCCGTCCCGCATCTTTATTACGAAATCAGTGCCGTGGGTGTTAACCCACTCCTTGAGGTTGATTTGTTCCGCTTTAGTCTTCTTGTCTTTTGTCAACGGGCCTGCCTCCGAGCCGCCCGCAGGCGGCCGAGATTTCCTGACCGCGGCTCCGCCGCACGAACACGTCTATTCCATGCTTGAGAACCGTCTCGCGAAACCGTTCCACTGTCGCCGCCCCGGGACTTTTAAACTCGGACCCCGGAAACTCATTGAACGGAATCAGATTTATTTTACACGGAATGCCCTTGAGAAGTCCAGACAATTTCCGCGCGTTTTCCTCGCTGTCGTTCACGCCCGCAAGAAGCACGTATTCAAATGTGATCCTGTCCCGCGCCCGCAACGGATATTCCCGGCACGCCGCGATCACCTTCGCCATCGGATATCGCCGGTTCACCGGCATGATCAGCGTTCTCGTTTTCTCGTCCACTGCGTTGAGCGATATCGCGAGGTTCGCCAGATCCAGCTCTCCGAACTCCACAATCCGCTCCACGATTCCAACAGTCGACACCGTGATCCGCCTCGGCGAAATGCCGAGTCCGCCTTCCGAAGTGATCGTTTCCAGCGCCTTCACGAGGTTTTCGTAATTGTTGAACGGTTCGCCCATTCCCATGAAAACCAGATTCGTCAGCCGCTGGTCTTCACCGGCGAGCCGCCGCGCCATGATTACCTGATCCACTATCTCGCCCTGTTCGAGGTTGCGCGAAAAGCCGCCGCTGCCGGTCAGACAGAATTTACAGCCGAGTTTGCAGCCGGCCTGACTCGACACGCAAAGCGTCAGCCGGTCTTCCGCCGGAATCATTACGCACTCGATCCTCTCGCCGTCCCATAACTCGAACACGAACTTTCGTGTCCCGTCGCCCGCTTTTTCCTGCGCCGCGAGCTTCACGCTGTTTAGCGAGAACTGCTTGTCCAGCTTATCGCGAAGCGTTTTTGAAAGGTTGGACATCTCATCAAACGATGCGGCGTTCTTTTGGTAGATCCACTCGAATATCTGCTTAGCGCGGAAGCGCGGTTCGCCAAGGTCGCCGAGCCGTTCAATCAGCGCGGCAAGTGTCAAATTCTTGATTTGTTCTTTAGTTTTCATAAATTAGCCTCAAACCATTATAATAGATAAGCGCGCTCGCAGGAAGGAGTTGGGAAATACGGATAACATATCGATATATCTGATCACTGATGACAGGCGAAGCAGGGGCCGCGCTGTTGAGAACGTAGTCGACGCTGCCTTGAAAGGCGGCATACGGCTCATTCAATTCCGGCCCGATGCTCTCGACGACGAGGCATTTGCCGAAAAAACGCGCCGCTTGCTGGCGCTCACACGGTCGGCGGGAGCCAGCCTTATTCTCAACAGACGCGTGGATCTCGCGCTTCTTACCGGAGCCGACGGCGTTCAACTCGGTAAATCCGGCATCCCTGTTTCCGAAGCGCGCAGCGCTCTCGGTCCCGGCCGCCTGATCGGTTATTCCGCTCACGACCCGGAAGAAGCCGTTCTCGCTCAGGACGCCAGCGCCGACTTTATCACTTATTCTCCGATCTTTCCGACCACATCGCATTCCAAGCCCCGCGACATCGTCGGCGTTGAAAACCTGCGCATGATGCTTAATAGCAAAGTAATAAGAATCCCTGTTTTTCCGCTCGGAGGAATCGGGCTTGAGCAGGTCAAGTCTCTGAAAGCCGCCGGAATCCGGCGCGCCGCTGTTGTAACCTCAATCACTGAAGCTCCGGACGTCGAGTCAGCTTCGCGACTGCTCTTAGAAGCTCTCGAAAATGACTGAGGCGGCAACCCAAGCATAACTTCTGTCATTGCGCAGTGTTTTTTTAACGAAGCAATCCAGAACTCAATTCAATCTGTTATAATCATCCTCAAAAGAAACCCTTAACGTCATATCAACAGGCGGCTCTCGATTGGATCATAAAAGCGTTTATCATATGTTGATGTCGCAGGTAGAACGTTACGGCGACAAGGCAGTGATTTATTACAAAACGAGCGGGCGCTGGAATCCGGTTTCGTGGAATGAGTTGTCAGCGCGGATATCTGAAGTCGCTCTCGGCCTGATCTCGTTGGGAGTGAATGCGGGCCAAGCGGTCGGCATTGTTTCGGACAACAGGCCGGAATGGCTGTACACCGATCTCGGAATAATCGGCGCCGGCTGCGTCACCACCGCCGCTTATCCAACGACTCCGGCCCGCGACGTGGCGTACATTATCGGGCACGCGGAATGCCCGGTCGCATTCGCGGAAAATAAAATTCATCTTAAAAAAATATTAGACGAACTGCCTAACCTTCCGAATCTTCGCAAGATCGTTGTTTACGATATGGAAGGCGTCGCGGCGAGCGGGAACCTTATTAGCTTTGCCGATCTGCTCGCGCTTGGCGCGTCGGCTGACGCCGGGGCGCGCGCCGAATGGGAAAAGCGCAAATCGGAACTTTCTCCCGAACACTACGTCACCTTCATCTACACATCCGGCACGACCGGGCCGCCGAAGGGCGCCATGCTCACGCATGCAAATGTACTGTTTATCTGCAAGGCGCATACGGACATTAATTATGTCGGCCCCGAGGAAAGGTCCCTTTCCTTCCTTCCGCTGGCGCACGCGCTCGAAAGGGTAATCACATGCATTTCACTCGCGGCCGGCGGTGAAATATACATGGCCGAAAGCATAGCCAAGTTGCGAGAGAATCTTGTCGAAGCGCGTCCGACAATTCTTATCGGCGTGCCGCGCGTTTATGAAAAAATGTATGAAGGCATCCGCGCGGAAGTCGATAAGAGCCCGCTGTTTAAGCGAAAGATATTTTTTTGGGCGGTGGAAGTCGGCAAACGTGTATTTGAACTGAAAGTAAGGAAACGGAAAATCCCTCTTGATCTCGCGTTGAAATACGCGGTGGCGGACAGGCTTGTGTTCCGGCGAATACGCGCGTTGACAGGCGGACGCATCCGGTTTCTGGGAAGCGGCGGGGCGCCTCTGCCGCCGGAGGTTCAGGAGTTTTTCGGCGCCGCGGGTCTGCAGATCGTTCAGGCATATGGCCTGACTGAGACTTGCGCTCCGTCTATCCTGACGCCGATCGGAGAAAGCCGCATCGGCAGAGTAGGCAAGCGCATGAACGGCGTAGATGTCGAGATTGCTGCCGACGGCGAAATTCTGATTCGCGGGCCGAATGTATTTAAAGGTTACTTTAAAAATGAAGAAGCGACAGCCGCCGCTTTCGAGAACGGCTGGTTTAAATCAGGCGATCTCGGCCGTTTCGACGAAGAAGGCTACCTTGAGATAACCGGCCGGAAAAAAGATTTGCTCATTACATCGGGCGGCAAAAACATCGCCCCGCAGAATCTCGAACACCATTTCATTTCAATGCCGCTTGTCAGCCAAGTCGTCGTCTGCGGCGACAGTCGCCCGTTTCTAACCGCGCTTTTCACGCTTAACAGGGAGGATGTCGAGCGATTCGCCGAATCGAACGGAATCAACGCAACGACAGGCGTGATTTTAGAAACTCACCCGGAGGTCGTCTCATACCTTCAAAAACAAGTGGATAAGAAGAACGAATCCGTAGCTAAATTTGAAAAGATAGTTAAGTTCAAAATAATTCCGCATGAATTTTCAGTTGATTCCGGCGAGATGACCCCGACTATGAAAATTAAAAGAAACATCGTCTTCAAAAATTATAAAGAGCTGATCGATTCGATGTACGAGTGATATATTAATCTTCAATACTCTTCATTTTGCCGAACCCGTATATATAAAGAAAAGCCCCCTGTTCGGGGGCTTTTCGATGTTATTTCATGTAATCCTCGAATGATGCTTGTGTCCTCAAGTCAAAAATTGAAAATGATCATTGGGCGCATCGGAAACCGAGGCTATAGCTCGCGTATGTCGGACTGTTATTGCCGCGGCGCGAGACGCGCGAAGAAATTGCGCTGCTGTTCCATGAACCGCCGCGTAAAACTTGAATGCTCCCGGATACCGGTCCTTGAGGATCAGTCCAGGGCGGGCCGCCTGTCGTGTAGTATGTTTCATCATACAAGTCGTTTGTCCATTCATTCACATTGCCGGCCAAGTCCATAACGCCGTAGTAGCTCGCTCCGGTTGGATGGCTCCCGACTTCTGATGTATCTCCCGTGCAACTGTCATAAAATTCCGCAAGCGCGCATGTTGGCGCGGTATCCCCCCAAGGATAGATACTCTCGCTCGGAGAAGGTCCTCTCGCCGATTTTTCCCATTCGGCTTCGGTCGGAAGCCGACCGCTTTTCCATGAGCAATATGCGCTTGCCTGGCTTTTATCCACATAAATCGCCGGATAATTGTCGTATATCGCGTTTCCGTAGTAAGACGTGTGAGTCATGGAAGTAGTGTTTGAAGGCGCGGTGCAAGCGCTTGCCGCCACACATGCGGCATACTGCGCGTTCGTCACTTCGTACTTCTGTATCTTGTACTGGCTCAGCGTGACCGTGTGCTTCGGCGATTCATAAGCTTGGCAATTCGAGTCTGAGTTCGCGCAGCCCATCACGAAATCGCCGGCGGGAATAGTTATCCAAGCGTTGGTGGCTATCGTTTCTGTAGCGCAGGTGGAAGAGCAACCGTCGCCGCCTGAGGTATTGCCATCGTCGCAAGTTTCGCCAGTTTCGACAGTCTCGTTTCCGCACACACCGGCAGTCTCGCTGACGCCGGCGCCTACGAGGACTGAGTCAAGGTTCGATATGAATCCGGAGGTCCAGTTCGAAGTATTGAATGGATCGAGGCATGGGGGGGCTTCATACTGATTGGCTTTTCGATAAGGCTGATAGACACACTCGAATTCGTATGGATCAAGCATGCCTTCGGCTATTGATGTAATGACATAGTTCTTAATCGCCGCTTTGACTTCCTTAGTCACTGTAGCGTCGTTCAAAGCGACCGGAGGCGTTCTTGTCATCGCATATCGTATTGTAGCCAGCGCGGAAACCGATGACGCTTCGTTGACCGAAATCTCGGATGTGACGCCATCCGTAACGTTATCGACAAGAGCGCCGAAATAAACTGTAGTAGTGGCGATTTGTTCCACATTAGCGACACGGCCTTTGGTTTCATCGTATGAAGCGTGAAGCGTCATATCCAATTTTGTATGAACAATATAATTGTCGCCGGCGGGGACCAGAGTTACAAAAAAATCACCGCCGCTCTGCGTGCATGTTGGATATTCAGGATCGGTAAATATACAATCTATAAAAAAATCGGCGTTTGTTCCAGCGACCAAATTGGATACGCTGGCTGCGTTGTAGCTGTTTACCGAAACTGTTGCGCTCGCAGCGATCGCGTATGTAATATTTGATTGGTTAGCCATTCTCGGCATCGCGATCTTCAGTCTCATCGTTCCTCTGCCAGAGGCAGGCGAGTTGCCTCCGCCGCCGCAGCCTGCGAGAAGCGTCGCGGTCGCTATCAGGGATGCCATCAGCATCGCTTTTATTGTCGTTGCTTTTTTCATATTCTCCCCCTTATGTGGTTTTTATATATGATGGA
>JBAYJY010000213.1:0-7354 GCA_041664945.1 bacterium
CTGAACGAACCATTGCGTATGGGAAAACTGCATATCGACATCTGGGGACGCGTCGTCATTTCCGACGTGCGGTTCGGGCAAGCCGATGAGCCGATTCTCACGGCTAAGAAAATCGTTGTCTCGATCAGCGTCCCGCGCTTGATCGCCAACAGGACCAATCCCGGAAACGTCGTCAAGAAAGCGACGATCATCGATCCGGACATAAAAATCATCCGCTCTCCCGACGGCGTGTTTAACTACTCGCCGCTGATTAAAAAGTCCGCCGGGGGCGGCGGCAAGATACCGGGCTTTCCGATATATCTGAAAAACGGGCGCGCGCTTTATGAAGACAGGTATGAAAAAGCGCCCTATCCGATCCGCCGCGTACTGCTGAAACATTTCAACGGCTCAGTAAAGCTGCGAGAAGAGCGCCTGCTGCTGATTTCTCTTGATTCAGCCGACACGAATATCGCGAGCCGCGCGCATCTCGATTTCAAGTACGACCTTCGCGCCGGCTGGAAGCTCGATTCAGAGTTCGAGCGGCTGCCTCTCTCGACGCTCGATCCGTTTTTCAAGCGCAACCAATACAAATTCAGCGGGATAGCGCCGAAATTAAAGTTCTATGCCGAGGGCGCGTTTACAAAGAAAGGGCATCCGCCGAAATATTCGTGGGGAGGCGAGACGCATTTCGAAAAAGCGGCTTTCAATTCCTCCGACGGCCTGATCAGGCTGACCGAAGCAAAGGGTTTCGCGCAGTTTTCAGATAAAAATGTTTTGCTCGAAGGGGTCGAGGCGAATTTCTGCGGCGGCTCGATACAAGGCTACGGTTCAATTTCCAACTACTCGAAGCCGGTTTTTTCGGCGCGAATCAGTTTCGATTCCGTTTCACCGGGGGAAGCGGCGCGCATCTTTTACAAGGGCGATGTTCGATTGCCCGCCGGGCGTCTCAACGGTTCCGCCATCATAGCCGGCGGCCTCGATTCACCGCGCGCGATTATATGGATAGCCGGCGGCAGCTTTTCTTATCGCGGCCTGAACTCGGGACGCGCTCAGGGGCAACTGCTTTATGCGGACAACGGAATAGAGTTCAGTCTCGAAACAGCCGGCGAAAAACAAAAGCTCAATGCGAAAGGTTCCCTCAAGCTGGCGTCGGGCAATCGCGACGCTTCATATTCGTTCGCTGCGGACTTCAAAGATTTTGATCTGAAGCCGCTTCTTGCAGCGGGAGATGTAAAGCTGAAAGAAAACGTGAGCGGAGTTGTCTCGGGCTCCGCTGTTTTCCGGGATAACGGGCCGAATGAGAAGCCGATAATTTTCGGGGCCGCCCACGGAGAAAACATAGCGGTGAAAGGTCTGAAAAACGCGGTGGCCGACGCCGGTTTCAGATATGAAGAAGGGAACTTTATCATAGAGAATTTCGCGGCTGAGGCGGGCAGCGAAATGCTGCTTGCGGACGGCATTATCTACGCAGACGGAAAGCTGGACATTAAGATCGGCGCCGCGGTCGGCAAGATATCCACCGCGCTGGCGTTCATGGATAAAAAGGAAATAAAATCGAGAGGTTCTTTAAGAGTCTCCGGATCGGTCGGCGGCACGCTGAAGAAACCGGAATTCGCCGGCAAGGCAGAAGGCGAGAATATCGCTGTGAGCGCGATGGCCTCGACCCGCGTTGCGGGAAATATTAAATATAAAGATGAAATTCTGACAATTTCGGATTTATCGGCCCGCACAGGCGCGGACAACAGTCGCGTTGACGGATGGCTCGACTTTCATAAGAAAGAGATGTACCTCGATGCGCGACTTTCGAACACGCCTATCTCCGGAATCGCCGGACTGCTCAAAGACACTCTGAAATTTTCATTTAAATTGCCTGAAGACTTAACCGGCGTCATTGACGCGCAGGCGATAGTATCCGGCAAATTTGACGCTCCGAGCGCAAAGATAACCGCCTCAACCGGAAAAGTAATAATGTACGGCGAATCAATCGCCTCATCGAAGTTCGTGATGGTTTATGACAAATATCTGACTATCGGCGAAGGAAAAATAAGCGCGTTCGGGGGCGTGATTCGCGTTTCCGGGGCTCTCGATCCGGACAAAATGAATCTTGTTTTCGAGGGCAAGGGAATGAAGTCGGAGATGCTGGCCCGAGCCGCAAAACTAAAGATAACCGGCGCGATAGATATCGCAGGAACCGTCGAGGGCACATTTAAGTCGCCTCTTTCATCAGTCGCGTTTTCCTCGGAAAAAATGTCGTTCCGCGGCACGGACTTCAAGGTTAATCCCGGAACAATTGAACTGCGCGATGAAAAATTCAGAATGAACGATTTGAAAATTGCGCGGGGCGGCGAAAACTACATGGTCACGGCGAGTTATGATCTCGCCTCTTCGGCTTTCGACATCAGCATTGCTCTGAAAAATGCCGATCTGGCCACAATCGCGGGTTTTCTGCCCTACAAATTCCCGGAAGGAACGAGCGGCCCTCTGAACGGACAGTTCCGCATGTTCAGCGTCGCGGACCAGACGAACGGCGGCGCACAGATCACCGGCCACGATCTCAAAATCGGAAAGTACCCGATCGACAACCTCACTTTCGAAGGCCGTCTCGACGGTTCGCAGCTCAAAGTCACAAGTTTCGAAGCGACAAACAAACAATCGCTGGTTCAGGCAAGCGGAATGGTCGACCTGTCGCAGAAAGCATCGTCGAAACTCAATGTGAGCGCGTCAGGAATAGAGCTATCCCGCCTGCAGGAAATGGGGCTTATCTCCCTTCCATTGCAGGGACTGGCCGACGTGAACGTGGACCTGATAAGCGAAGGAGGCGGGCAGAAGATGCTCGGCTCAGTCACCGCCTACAACCCGACGGTGGCGCAGGTCGGATTCGACCGCGCGCAGGGCCGTTTCGAATTCGACGGAAATATGTTCACTGTCATCAATCTCCAGTTAGTGCGCGGAAAGGACCGGCTGACGATTTCTGCCGACCTCCCGATGCGCAAAGAGTTTGATAACCGGTTCAAGGTTATAGCCAAGTCGCAGAATCTGGACGCTTCGATACTCAATCATATGCTCGCCAATTTCGGAGGGTCGGTTTCCGGCAAAATAGCTATTGATAACGTTCAGGTGGCCGGCTCGATGAAAGCGCCGGTTTTCACCGGAACCATAAGTCTGGATTCAGCCACTTTCACCCAGAAAGACATGAAACCGGCGATAACCGGAATCAAGAGCCTGATGCATTTTTCAGGGAACAGCCTTGTAATCGCTTCTCTCGTTGGAAATATCGGCGACAAGCAGCTTAAACTGCAAGGCTCGGTCGCTTTCAATAAACTCGTTCCGGAAACGCTCGAACTCAATGCGCAGGACGCCGGCGATGTCTATATGGAATACAAAAACATATATCGAGGGCACTTCGATATAAAAGATCTCGGCGTCAGGCTGACGAAGGAAGCGCTTGAAATCACTGCGCCCGACAAAAAGCGCCAGCCAATCGTGAATATCCACGACGGGGTGTTCACGCTGCCTGCCGCGACGGTAGGTGTGGCTGCGCCGCCCAAGTTCAACATCAATTTCGGCGCCCGCAACCTGAGCATACATGTCGGCGAAAAGTTCACCGTCCAGAACGGCTGGAAGGGAATGAGCATCGAGCCGTCCGGCGAAGTTCAGATTTCCGGGAGTCTGTCGAAACCGCAGGTTAAAGGCTGGCTGACCTCGCGGCGCGGCTATATTAATTTTTACACGACCACATTCAATATAATAGATGAGACGATTATCGGGTTCTACACGCTCGAAGACATAGGTGTCGTGCCGATTTTTTCGACCTCGGCGCGCTCACGGGTTTCAGGGATAGACATAACCATGTACGCATCAGGCCCCATGCTGGACATAAATCAGTATCCGGTATATCGGGAGTTATGCGGAACAAACGATACGGGCGACAGCTTGCTCGGAGCAAACGCGAGCGCGGGATTGAGCGGCGGTGTCGGCGGAGCGCCGACGATGGCGCTCGGACCCAACGGGGAAACGCTGGTGTCCGTATGCCCGCGCGTAAGATTTGAGGCATACGCGGAAAACGATCCGGCTGGGCAGGCGCTGTCTACTCAGGCGGTTTTACAGAAGCTTACATTCATGGATACGCTCAATGAAGGAGGAGATCTCGCAAGCGCGCTTCAAAACGGAGCTATAAACGTTTTTTCTCCGTATTTCGGCGTAAAAATCGGACAAAGGGTGAATTTGGATAATTTTTCAATAAATCTTGACCCCAACAAGGATGTTCTGATAAAATTGGAGAAACAAATTACTAATAGGTTGTCCGTGAGATACGAAAGACTGTTCTCGCAGACAATAGAAGAAGACCTGGAAGTGCGGTACGAGTTTAGAAAACGCAGCTTCCTAAAATGGGGGATCGATCAGGACAGCCAGACCGAATATCAGGTGGAGTACCGCATTCGGTACTGACGGTGAAAAATGATAGAAGCGTACCTGAACGAGCTGTCCAAGGTTCGATGTCTTGAGCCGCACGAAGAAGCTGAACTCTGGAGACGATACAAGGAGGGTGACGATGTCGCGGCGAGAGCCAAGATCATCGAGTGTTACCAACCCCTCGTTTACAAGATAGTATCGTCTACCAAGGCTAATCCTGAGGTCTTACTCGACCTGTTTCAGGAAGGCACGGTTGGCCTCATCGAGGCGGTTGAGCGTTTCGACCCCGGCAAAGAAGTCAAATTTACCACCTACGCCCCCTTCCGCATTCGCGGGCGCATCATTAACTACCTCGAACGAAACAATAATAAAAACATCACTCTCGACACGAACGCGCAGGCTATGCAGGAAATCATGGGCATGGCTTCAATGTTCGCCGACCCCACCGACACGAAGAAAAACGTCGAACGGCTCGCCGAGGATGAGATGCTTCTGAACGTTGTCCTCAAGAGCATGTCGCGCCTGACCGAAAAGGAAAAGGCAGTTGTCATCGGCATTTATATCGAGGACAAGAAGGCCACCGATCTCGCCAAGGAACTCGGGATCAGCAACTCATATCTTTCCCGACTCCAGAAAAAAGGTATCCGGCGGCTGCGCGGCATGTTGTCGCGGCTCATGAAGGACATGAAATAATTCCTGAAAAAAGCAGAAATACAGAACAATCTAAAGAACAGGAAGCGTAGCGCCACAAAGCGGCTGTTTTTGACCGGATTTTGATGGAATTAATAATAGATTTATATTGATCATATAAGAGTAAGAAAAAATACTACTACTAGAAACAAAGCAGTAAGCATCGGGGGATGCCATGAATAACAACCAGATTGACGCTGATAAAATCGTAAGACACATCAACTACACAAAGCACTGGCTGGACAAGGCAAACACAGATTTCCAGGACAAAAACTTCGCAAGCGGAAGCGCCGTGCTGAATATAGCGCGCGCCGAATTGACCGCCGCCTGGGAAGAAGCCCTGCAGCTCAAGACAGAGCTGTTCCGGAAAGCGCCGCGTAAAATGCGCGCAAACTGGAAGCCCGCCGCCTCTGTCGGCCTGCTCGCCGGCGGTTTCATGATCGCACTCGTTATAACCAAATTCACGCCGAACAACGCTTTGGTGGAAACCTCCGGCCCGTCCGCAGAACCGGCTATCGTTCTCCCGCAGCAGCCGGTTGAAGCTCCCGCCGCCGCTCTCGTCGCTCCGGCAGAATCCAAAGTGATCGAAACGAAAAAACACACAGGGCATCAGGCGGCTCGCCACAGCGCGCCACAAAATGCCCAGGAAACAGTCGAATTGACGGCGCAGACAGAAATCAGGCAGGAAACAGCGCCGGCAGTTCCGCCTTCTTACATTCAGCCCGAACCGCTCCCCTACTCGTCGATCGGCCATGTTGCGGCTGAACCCAAGGTTCAACCCGCCGCCCAAACGAGCGAGATCAATCAGGCCGATGTCATCGAGCTTTTCAAAACAGCCGAATCATCCCTGAAAAAGTAATTTGCGGAATTTTTAATAAACAACCAAAAAAAGATTTGTTTTTCGCAGGTCCCGCTCAGCCGGGGCCTGTTTTTTATTTGGCTTTCAATTTGCTTTGTTATTGATATTTTTTATCAGATATTTGAATCAAGATAAATCAAAAACAAAAACGTCAGGGTATAACAAATTAACAGCTATCCAAAGAAGCGATGCATCGCCTCTGTCGCTCATGCTATCAGCAATCCTTCTTTTTTAGCTTCGCGGTATATTGCGTACGTTCCATCCTCGTAATGGGACAAATCTCCGGGGACTATATGAAAAGCCTGTTCCGATTCGAGACGCAATTGATATGTGGCTTGAACAATTCTTCTTATTTCACACGTTTCAACCGGTCCCTCAAGCAACGCCGGTAAATCAATATCCGAATCCTCACGCGCGTCGCCGCGTGCGCGGCTTCCATAAAGGACCAACCCGTGATAACGATCGCCGTAGAGTCCGGCCAGCGTTTCATCAATTCTCTGTAACAGTTCCTTCTGCGTCACAATCATCACCCGCGAGATTCTTTTCTAATATAATAATAACACACTTAATTCTTTGTGCAAAATGCGCGTTTCATCGGGTTCATGTTTTGCCGGGCTTGAAAAACAGCATGTTTTTCTCTATTCGCTTTGTTTTTAGAAATTCCTTATTATATTTGATGTTGTAACAGCAAAGGAGCGGCGCGGTGGAAGGCGAGTTTCGCATTAAAGCAGATTTCGAACCGAAGGGCGACCAGCCGGCGGCTATCCGCGAACTTGTGGAAAGCGTCAACGCGGGCAACCCCTTAACGACTCTGCTCGGCGTCACCGGCTCGGGCAAAACGTTCACCGTCGCCAACCTGATCGCCCAGACTCAGCGGCCAACGCTCATTATCGCGCACAACAAAACGCTCGCGGCGCAGCTCTGCAACGAATATAAATCATTCTTCCCGGACAACGCGGTCGAGTTTTTCATTTCCTATTACGACTACTATCAGCCCGAAGCATACATCCCGTTCTCGGACACATACATCGAAAAGGACGCGTCGATCAACAAGGAGATCGAACGAATGCGGCACGCGGCGACTCAGGCGCTGTTGCTCCGGCGCGACGTGATTGTCGTCGCCAGCATCTCCTGCATATACGGGCTCGGCGCGCCCGAAGATTATAAAAGCGCCTGCCTCACTCTCGAAACCGGGCAGGAGGAAGACCGCGAGGGGCTGATCCGCAAACTCATCGACATGCAGTATGGCCGATCCGAGGACACTCTCGAAAGCGGCAAGTTCCGGGTGCGCGGCGGCACGATCGAAATTATTCCGGCGGACCGCGAGAACATCGTCAAACTCGACTTCTTCGGCGACGACCTCGAACGCATCTCGATTCTCGACCCGTACACCGGCAAAACGCTCCAGACTCC
>JBAYJY010000214.1:0-7301 GCA_041664945.1 bacterium
TCAAAGCAGTATATTGTAAATAATATTCCAATCCCTAACAAATAATATTTTTAAAGCAACGCAAACGAGCGGTCGGCAAACTCAATTCTATATGTGTTCTGAATGATTGGGATTACAGTTTCGAGACAATCAGCCCGGTTCCGGCATCATCGAGCGAAACGGATATCCTCATCGCGGCGGTATTGAACTTGTGAGTCGCCGGCCCGATCGTGACAGCCGTTCCGGCGGCGGCGGTTTCGGAGATAATCACCTTTGCGCCCCGTGAAAACGCCGCAAGTTCGGCTTGCAGCTTTCGAACGCCCGATCTTCCGAGGTTAACTTTTTCGGAGAACATATTCCGCGCGATTTTCAATTTCCGGAGCCTCGCGGCGTCTTCAACCGATATCCTTCGAGCGACAGCGGCTTTTTCCAGACGCGCGATTTCGCTTGCGACCATTTGCAGCTTTTCGTTCAGCGAAGAGAGTTCGCGAACGGAGTGTTCGAATCTGACGCGAAGATGGTGCGGGGCGCCGGCCACGATTTTCGCGGGCGATCCGGCAGACGCCGATAGCCCATCCACCTTCGCGCCGCCGCCGGCGATCAAACAGCCGCCCGCGACTGTCAGCTTATTATCTCCGGATTTGAATATCCCGCCGTCCGCGATCAGTTCGCAGTTCACGAGCGCGCCCTCGGCGTATACGTTTCCGCCGGACCACACGCGCGACCGCGCCGCGGAGCGCAGATACATGTCGCCTCCGGACTGGATTTTTGTTTTCAGGCAGTCGGCGACCGCGCCATTGATCAGCAACTCGCCGCCGGCGACGACTTCAGACTCGCATATGTCGCCTTCCACCAGAACGTGGTGCCCCGCGACAATCGAGCAGCCTTTCGGCACGCCGCCAGTCACCCGGACGGCCCCCTCGTAGTTAATCCGCCGTTCTGAGCCGGCCTTCGAAAAGTCCACCTCGGCGCATTTCACGACCGAGAACGTATTTTTTTCGCGCCGGACGCAGCCTTCTTTCCCGGCGAATATCTTCGTTCCGTCTTCCGACATCAGAGCGCCCGGCCCGGCGGCCATCTTCACGAAACTCGTGTACGCGGCAGGAATCCGCTCGTCGAACACATTGCGCCCCGGCGCGCCCTCCTGCGCCGGAATTCTCTCGGCGATCAGTTGCCCTTTGGCGATCGCAGAAGGCAGCAGCCACTCCGCCGCTTTCCCTCGAACCCGCTCCTCGATCCGCGCGTCCCGGCCTCGCGTCGGCCTCTCGCCCCGCGCGACTGCAATCGTCACCGGCTTGTCTATCCGCTTCGGTATCTTCTTGAACGCGTCCTTTTCGAGCCCGAATTTAATTCCGCTTTTCTTAATCTGACCCTCGAACCACTTTTCGGAATACTCCGGCTGCTTCGATTGTCCGGGAATGATAGTCAGGACGGCTTCCATTTTATCGTCGCTAATCGCAATCGATTCTTTCCAGAGCGCGAAGTCCGGATCTTTTACGGATATCTTATCGTTTTCGAGTCCGGCAAGCCCGTCAATCGCGGCGGACAGCGTGAGCCCGTCATCCGAGAGCGTTACGTTGTCGCCTAATTTGAACCTCGCGTCCCTGCCGGATTTCGGTTCGAGACGCCTGCCGCTAACGGTGAGGCCGACGCGCCCGGCAGTCGCCGGCTTCTTCACGGCGATAATCTGCCCGGCCTTCACAGCGACGCCCTTGACCGGCGCCTTCGCAAGTCCGGCAGCGCCGAAATCCGCAAGCGCGACTTTCATCTCGATTTCGGCGTTTTCGCCCTTATCCGGCGGGAATCCGGCGGCGACTTCCACTTCCAGGCCGAACGACTTGTCCTTAACCATCCGCTCGACCGCTTCGTAATCGACGCCCTCACGCACGCCCTCGTTATACAGGGCGCACAATATATCGAACTCCGAGACGCCGCATTCGGGCGCCGCGCAGACAACTTTCACCGTCGCCGACATCTCCGGACCGTCAATCCGGCGCTCAACGCTGAAGTCGCGACTGCTCAACGGAGCCTGTCGCGCCTCAACTTCCGCCGCGTATGTAATGTCGTCCAATTTCTTCATATTGTTTTCTTCAAACTTCGGACGCGATCTCGCGGCCGTCCTCGTTCATCATGTCCGCTATAATCTCGCGCGCGTAAGGTTTCCCGACCGGGTCCATGAGCAGCTTGACTGTCGGCAACAAAAGATTTTCCTGATTGTTGCGGACGACGACGCCTACTTCGCCGGTGTTCAGCTTGACGAAAGTGTTTACAGGAAAAACGCCGACCGCCCTCAGAAAACTGTCGAGCGCGGCGGGGTGATACCGTCCGGCGTTATCCATGAGTTCCCGCGCCGCTTCGTGCGGGCTGGCGGCGTCGCCCCGCGCCCGTTCCGCGGTAAGCGCCTCGAAGTTGTCTATCACAGGCGCGAGTCTCGCTATCGCGGGCAGTTCGTTCATGTCGATTCCGGCGGGATAACCTTTTCCGTCCGCCTGCGCGTGGTGGCTGTACGCGACAATTGACGACAGCAAATCAATATCCGGGATTTTTTTCAGCAATTCGAAACCGAGTTCCGGGTGTTTACGAAGCTCGGCCAAATCCTGAGGCGTCTGGGTCCGTTTGTTCAGAATCTCTTCCGGAATCGCAAGCATGCCGACATCGTGAAGTATCATCGCAGTCGCAAACGAGCGCGCGTCATCTTCGCTGTAGCTGAGACTCGCGGCCACCTGCCCGGCGATAACTCCGCAACGGATCGAGTGGCTGTACATGTAACCGGAATGGTCTTTCATGCCGCAAATCTTCGCTGGTATTCCGGCTTCCGCGTCAGCGCCGCAAACCATCTCGCCGACAGCATCCTCAAGTTCCGACAGATCGGGGCTGGAGCCCTTTTTGAGAAGTTTAGTTATTACTTTTTTATAGCCGCGCTCAAGCCGCGACTGAGTCTTTTCGGTCACTGCGTCGCTGAAGTCGATTCGTTTCAGAATATTCGCGTGGATTTTTCTTCGTTCGGCGGAACGAGCTGCGCCGGGAGCAGCGGAGAACCCGGCGACTTTCAGCAGCAAATCAGGCGTCAAGCCGCTTCCGGCAATTCCCCGGTTATCATCCTGTCCGCCGCTTCGATTGATTTCCGCCATCTGTATTCCTAATGAAACAACAATATTCCGGTATTATACCAATTAACAAACGAATTAGAGTTTATTGTTCCAATAATATTAAAATGTAACTCTCGGATTTTAATAGGTTTGAAATATTAAAACAATAAGCGTCTTCATTGCGGGCGTAGCTTTTCCGGCATGGAGATAGGAATTTAGAACTGGATTGCTTCGTCGCTTCGCTCCTCGCAATGACGAATTTTTGCCTTAATATCCTCGCTGCGGTTCCAGTCCCTCATCTTTTCCTGCCGCGCATGTTGCCCCGCGCGGCGCCGGAGGATATACTTCAGGTGTTGTAAAAAATAAAATTTCTATCTCCTTGGGAGGTATATCATGTTTCAACCGCTTGATCCGTCACAATTCGACTCTGAAGTGAAACAATCGCCAATTCCCACCATATTGGATTTCGGCGCCACATGGTGCGGGCCGTGCAAGATGCTCGCGCCGACGATCGAAAAAATCGCGAAAAACTACGAAGGCCGCATAAAGGTTTTCTCAGTCGATGTGGATCACGCGCAATCGCTCGCCACTTCGTTCGGAATCCGCGGCGTGCCGACCGTCATCTTCTTCAAGGACGGCAAGGAAGCCGACCGGGTTTCAGGAAATGTGCCTTACGACCATCTCGCGAAGAAGCTCGACCACATTCTCTTATAAAACTTCCGCTTCACCGGATTTGTTTTTTCGCCGGCTGCTGTTTTGCGCGTTTTCGCGTCCGCAATGGACATAAGGGGACCGCGCTTATAAAATGATGTGGATTTTACATGTCCTAATACGGGTGAAAACAATTCCATGACGCCGGGCAGAACCGTCTCAATAATCATCCCGAACTACAACGGCAGGCATTTGCTCGAAAAGAATCTGCCTCGCGTGGAGGCGGCCGCCGCCCGGTCAAATCCGCCCGCCGAGATCATCGTTGTAGACGACGGCAGTTCCGACGGCAGCCCCGACTGGCTTCGCGCCCGGACGGCAGGTTCCATCCGCTCCGTCATTCTCGAATCAAACCGCGGCTTTGCAGGCGCCGTACTCGAAGGCGCGAAAGCCGCCGCCGGCGAAATCATCTATTTCCTCAACTCAGACATTGTCGTTCCCGAAGACCTTCTTGATACGCTTCTGCCCCATTTCGACGATCCGGACGTTTTCGCAGTCGCGAGCATGGCATACGACGGCGCCGGCGCACGCGTTATCAGTTCCCGCTCCGGTCTGACTTGGCGGTTCGGACAACCGGACGTGGACCGCTCGCTTGCGGGAACAGAAACGGGCGTCAAACCCGGCCCCACTCTGTTCGCTTCAGGCGGCCACTCAGCCTATCGGCGCGACCGGTTTCTCGAAATGGGCGGTTTCGACCCGCTGTTCGCTCCGTTCTACTGGGAAGACGTCGACCTCTGCTACCGCGCGTGGAAACGCGGCTGGAAAGTCATGTTCGAGCCGCGCAGCGCCGTCCTTCACGACCATCAAGGCACGATCGGCAAAATTACGCCGAAACGGGACATCGAAATCATCTGGCGCCGCAACAGGCTCCTGTTCACATGGAAGAACATGACCGGCGCCGGACTGCTCGCGCGCCACTTTTTCATGCTGCCGCTCCAGTTCTCAGGCGCGCGCGGAACGCTGCCCGCTTTCGCCGCAGCGTTAAAGGCGGCGCCTCTCGCTCTCGAACGCCGGCGCGCCGCAAAAAACGCAGCGACACGTTCCGACCGCGACTTATTTGAAATGTTTAAGGAAATGTTCGGAGGCCCGGCGGTCTGCTACTTCGGCGCATATAATAAAAGATATCCGAGAAACGAAGTCATAAGGCTGGGGCTGGACCGCAACAACATAAAAACTGCCGAGGTCTGGACGCCGCCCGCGAATATTCTGTCGAGATATCTGAAGCTCGCCGCCGGATTCATCTACAGAGCGGCAGGCTGCCGCGCGATAATCGTCGGCGAAGGCCGCCACCTCGACGCGCCGCTCGCCCGCCTGCTCGGCGCCCTGTTTCGAAAAAAGGTTATTCTCGACGCTTTCGTTTCCCACTACGACACGTGGGTGATGGACCGCGCGACAATAGCCCCGGGCTCTCTTCGCGCCCGTGCGCTCGCCTTCGCCGACTGGATCGGACCGCGCTCGGCACATTTCACGCTCCTCGACACGAACGAGCACATCAAATATTACGTCGAAAAGTATAAATTGAAGGAATCACGGTTCAGGCGCGTTCTCGTCGGCGCCGACGACTCGATATTTAAACCCGCAGCCGGACGGGCGCCTGACGGAAAGTTTCATGTTCTTTTCTACGGCTCATTCCTGCCTCTGCACGGAGCGGACACGATCATTCGCGCGGCAAAAATTCTTGAATCGCACAAAGACATCGTTTTCCATTTCGTCGGCGAGGGCGAAACCCTTCCGGAAGTAAAAAAAATACACGGCGATCTTGAGCTGAAAAATGTCGGGTTTCACCCGACTACAACGCCCGTGGAACTGGCAAAACACATCGCCGGCTGCGACGTCTGCCTCGGGATATTCGGCGCGACGGATAAAGCGGCGCGCGTGATTCCGAACAAAAACTATGAGGCGCTCGCCATGCGCAAGCCGCTCATCACGCGCGACAGCCCGGCCGCGCGCGAGATCCTCTCGGACGGCGAGCTCGCCCTGCTCTGCCCGCCCGCCGACCACGCCGCGCTCGCGGCGGCCATACTCAAGCTCAAAGACAATCCCGGATTGCGCGACAGCATCGCAGAAAACGGCTACGCGCTGTTCAAACAAAAACTGACTCCGGAAATTATCGTAAAACCGATAATTGATCTGCTCTGATTTCCTGAAACGCGGTTTTCATCGCTTAATGTAAAATAAATAATTTTCAGCGCCCGCAAACAGCTTCTTCGCTATAATATACACGTCTTTGAAACTGAATAATCCGGAATCAGCATCAGGATTCGGACGCTATGAACATTGCCCCGGATTCGGTTCCTTGCGCCGAATTCGGGATAATACAAAACGGGGGCTAACCGATATGGCGACAGAAACGATACTGTGCGAAATCGTGAACGGCGCGGCGATCATCAAATTCAACAGGCCTGACAAAAGAAACGCGATCAACAGCGAAATGATGGCGGCTCTGAGCGCCGAGCTTGAAAAAGCGGCGGGAGACCCGAATATACGCGCGATCATACTCGCCGGAGAAGGGAAATGCTTCTGCTCGGGAATCGATTTCAACATGCTCGCGGAACTCGGCGGCAAAAGCTCGAACGCGGCTGACTTCCGGCGCGTCGTCTCGAAGATGCAGGCGGTGAACAACCAGATGGAGGCGATCGAGAAGCCGGTGATCGCGCTGCTGCACTGCTTCTGCTACGGGATGGGACTCGAGATCGCGCTCGCGGCGGATTTCCGGATCGCGGCGGAGGGAACTCTGATCGCGCTGCAGGAGGTCGAACTCGGGCTGATCCCCGACGTCGGCGGCACGACCCGGCTCACGCGCACTGTCGGAATTCCGATGGCGAAAGAGATCATCATGCTCGCCCGCCGGATAGACGCGAAACGGGCGCGGGAGATCGGCCTCGTCAACGAAATCGTTCCTGAAGACGACCTTCTGCCCGCGGCGATGCGGATGGTGGACGAACTGAAGAAGTGCGCCCCGCTCGCGGTCGGCCTCGCGAAGAAGGTCATCGATCGCGGCGCGCACCTCGACAAGCTGACGCTCATGGAGCTCGAAGCGATCGCTCAGTCAACGCTTATCAAAACCGCGGACGTCAACGAAGGCGTCATGGCGAGGATGCAGAAACGCGCTCCTGATTTCAAAGGAAAGTAAGCGCGGACTGCCGCATCGGCAAATCGACAAAACAGATGACAGCAACAAAACATATTTGCTATAAATTAGCGGCGGTTATAGAATTATCCACGATTCAGATCGAAATTTTGTGTGACAGACATGAATGGCAATGAAAACAAGCCGCGGGTTGTCTGGTTCAATATAGACGCGTTGCGGCCCGACATCTTTTACGATTTGCTGGACAGCAATAAGCTTCCGAACTTCGGGAGGATCTTCGGGCGTTCGCGGCGCGCGGAACGGGCGGCGAGCGTTTTCCCGACGGTGACGATGACCTGCCAGGCGTCTCTCGCGACAGGCGCCTTCCCCGGAAGGCATCTGATCATCGGAAACGGTTGGTTCGACCGGTACGGGAAGAAGCCATCCTACCGCGA
>JBAYJY010000215.1:0-7243 GCA_041664945.1 bacterium
AGCGTGTGCATGGGAACAGCCTGCCACGTCCGGGGAGCGCAGCGGATTCTCGACAATCTTGAACTCGAACTCAACCTGAAGGCCGGCGAGACATCGAAGGATATGAAATATACAGTCGAGACGGTAAACTGCGTAGGCGCGTGCGCTATCGGCCCGGTTCTTATCGTCAACGAGGAGTATCATGGCAACATGACCACTCCGAAGTTGTCCCGCGTCCTCAAATCAATACGTGAAGGGTAGACGAGAAGCATAATGACGAAGCTCAATACTCGCGAAGAATTCGAAAAACTATCCGCCGAAATGAAAGCGAAAACGGCGGCGGCTCCGACTACGATATCGATCTGCGGCGGCACCGGGTGCCTTGCGTACGGCGCCGCGAAGATCATTTCGGCTTTCGAGGCCGAGGTTGAAAAACAGGGGCTCTCCGGCTCTATCCGCGTGCTGGCCACCGGCTGCCACGGATTCTGCGAGCGCGGTCCGCTTGTTCTCATCCAGCCGCTCGGCGTTCTCTATACGCGTGTGCAGGATAAACACATCGCCCGCATCGTCACTGAAACCGCCAAAGACGGAAAGATTATTGAAGAACTCCTCTATGTCGATCCGCAGACGAATGAAAAGATAACCAAGGAAGAAGATATTCCTTTCTATAAGAAGCAGATGCGCATTGTGTTCGGCGACAACGGCTCTATCCGGCCGACGAGCATCGAGGATTACCTCGGAATCGGCGGCTACTCCGCGTTGGCGAAAGCTCTGTTCACGATGAAACCGGAACAGATCATCGACGATATCAAGAAGTCCGGCCTGCGCGGGCGCGGCGGCGGCGGTTTCCCCACCGGACGCAAATGGGAATCATGCCGCAAGGCTCCCGGCGAGATGCGCTATGTCGTCTGCAACGCCGATGAAGGCGACCCAGGCGCTTACATGGACCGCAGCGTGCTCGAAGGCAACCCGCACAGCGTGCTCGAAGGCATGATCATCGGCGCGTACGCCATCGGCAGCAGCGAAGGCTATGTATATGTCCGCAACGAATATCCGCTCGCTTGCGAAAATATCCGCAAGGCGATCGACGCGGCTGAAGAACTCGGACTGCTCGGCGACAATATTCTCGGAACCGGCTTCAGCTTCAAGGTTTTCATTACGAAGGGCGGCGGCGCGTTCGTCTGCGGCGAAAGCTCGGCGCTGATGCAGTCGCTCGAAGACAAGCTCGGCGAACCGCGCGCGAAATACATCCACACAGTGGAGCGCGGGTTCCGCGATATGCCGACAAACCTCAATAATGTAGAAACGTGGGCGAATGTCCCGCTGATCATAAATCGAGGAGTCGAATGGTTCACATCCATAGGCACCGAGAAGAGCAAAGGCACGAAGATTTTCTCGCTCGTCGGCAAGATCAACAACACCGGCCTTGTCGAAGTTCCGATGGGAATGTCGCTCCGGGAGATCATTTTTGATATCGGCGGCGGCATACGCGACGGCAAGAAGTTCAAGGCCGTTCAGACCGGCGGGCCCTCCGGCGGCTGCCTCGGAGAAAAGGACCTCGATCTCGCTGTTGATTTCGATGTGCTATCCGAACACGGCTCGATGATGGGCTCAGGCGGCATGATCGTCATGGACGAAAGCACCTGCATGGTGGACGTCGCGCGTTATTTCCTCGCGTTCCTCGAACAGGAATCCTGCGGCAAGTGCGTTCCATGCCGCGAGGGCGTAAAACAGATGCGCAAGATCCTCGAGGACATCACCAAGGGCAAGGGCAAGGAAGGCGACGTTGAGTTGCTTATCAGCATTGGCGAGACGGTTAAGGCCGCCAGCCTCTGCGCGCTCGGACAGTCGGCTCCGTTCCCGGTTCTCAGCACAATTAAAAACTTCCGCGACGAATACGACGCCCACATCAAGGATAAGAAGTGCCCGGCGAAGGTCTGCAAGTCGCTCATAAAGTTCACAATTTCCAAGAAGAACTGCACCGGTTGCGGCGCCTGCCTGCGGGCGTGCCCGGTGAAAGCCATCACCGGCGAGAAAAAAGAAACTCATGTCTTAAACCAGAAACTCTGCATCCAGTGCGGGACTTGTCTCGAATCGTGCAAGTTTGACGCAATTATCGTGAAGTGACGGGAGAGTTGTAATGATCGAGTTCACAATTGACGGAAAAAAATTCAGCGCCCCCGAAGGCACAACAATTCTTCAGGCGGCCCGGCAGCACAATATATACATTCCGACGCTCTGCCATAACGACAGTCTGTCGGACTACGGCGCCTGCCGCGTTTGCCTCGTGGAACTGCGATGGCCGAAAGGCGGCGGCAAGCTCGTCACATCCTGTCTCTATCCGGTATCGGAAGGACTCGACGTTTACACGCGTTCGGAATGGGTTCTCAAAACCCGCCGCGGCGTCGTCGAACTCATTCTCGCCCGCTCTCCGAAATCCGAGCCGGTGAAGAAACTCGCCGCCGAGATGGGCATCACCGAACCGAACCCGCGCTTTGTCCAGGACCCGGACAACCATTGCGTTCTTTGCGGCATGTGCATCCGCGCCTGCGAGGAAGTCGTCGGCGTCAGCGCCATCAACTTCTCCGGACACGGAGTCACCCGCAAAGTCTGTACGCCGTTCAACGAAGCGAATCCCGTCTGCATCGGCTGCGGCGCCTGCTCTTACGTCTGCCCCACGAACGTCATCAAGTTCGAGGATTCCGGCTCGACCCGCAAAATCTGGGAACGCGAGTTCCAGATGCGCAAGTGCGAACAATGCGGCGACAGCTTCATGCCCAAGGCGCAGGTCGAGTTCATGAAGAAGAAACTCAACATCCCCGACGAGTTCTTCAACAAATGTCCCGACTGCCGCTGACTTCGTAACAGTTCGATATTAAATTCCTAAACGATATGTTAAAATGCAAGACGTGGTTTTGGCGTTGGCAAATGTTAATATGTTTTATGTTGGGACAGGTTTTAAACCAGCCCTCGAGCTCAATGCCAATTCACCAAGGGCGAATTTGAAATCCGACCCTACAATAAATTTAATGAAATAAACTATGGCTAAAAAAGATTTGACTGAAAACATATTCAAAGGACAGCTCGCGGAGAATCTGGAGCGAGTGCAGTCGCTTGCCGCGCGGATGAGGCCGTCGAAGCTCGAAGAGTTCGTAGGGCAGGAACATCTGCTGGGCGAGAACCGGCCGCTACGAAAAATTCTCGAAGGCGGCATCCTGACTTCTCTCGTGTTCTGGGGTCCGCCGGGCACCGGCAAAACAACGCTTGCGCGGCTGATCTCGCAACGCGCCGGCGCTCACTTCGAGGAGTACAGCGCTGTGACTTCGAAGGTTGAGGATATACGCCGCGTTGTCGCCGGAGCTGAGCAGCGGCTCGGCGAGTTCAATAACCGAACTGTTATTTTTGTTGATGAGTTTCACCGCTTTAACAAGGCGCAGCAGGACGCGTTTCTGCCGCATCTCGAAAGCGGTCTGCTGACGCTCATCGGCGCAACGACGGAGAATCCGTACTTTGTGTTGAATCCGGCGTTACGCTCCCGCGTTTCAATTTACCACTTCAACCGCATCGGCGAGGATTCGTTGCGGGCGCTGCTCGCTCGCGCGACTCAGGAAAGCCGCGAAGCAGGCTTCCCGATTCCCGACAATCTGGCGGATGACGTAGCCGAAGAATTGATACTTCTTGCCGGAGGAGACGCGCGGGTTCTATTGAATCTTCTCGAATTGTGCGCGCAACTCGCAGGCGCTGGCGGCATAACGCGAGACCTTGTGCGCGAAGCGGCCAGCCAGAGGCAACTCGACTACAGCCGCCTCGGCGCCGACCGGTTCGACATGGTTTCAGCGTTCATAAAGAGCATGCGCGGTTCTGACCCGGACGCGGCGCTGTACTGGCTGGCGCGGTTGCTGGCCGGAGGCGAGGCGCCGGAGTTTCTTGCGCGGCGAATGGTCATCTTTTCCGCGGAAGACATCGGTTGCGCCGCTCCGCAGGCGATAACAGTCGCCGTGGCGACGGCGAACGCGGTGGCGTTCGTCGGGATGCCGGAGGCGCGCATCCCGCTCGCTTCCTGTTGCGTGTTTCTTGCGACATGCCCGAAAAGCAACAACGCCTACAAAGCTCTCGGCAAGGCCGAATCGGATGTTCTCGAAAAACCGCTCGGACCGGTTCCGCTTCATCTGCGCAATTACGACTTCACGAAGGAAAAAGGCGAAGGCCACCGCTATAAATATCCGCATGATTTTCCGGGCCATCACCTGCCGGAGAATTATTTCCCTGACGATATGGAGGGGACGATTTACTACCAGCCGTCTGAAGAAGGAAACGAGCCGCGCATAGCGCAACGGCTCGAACAGTGGCGGAAGCACAAATCAAAGGGCGGTAAAAAGAAAAGATCGTCTGAAGATGAATGACGGAACGCTTTTCAGGAAAATATTGCAGGAATGAAATGGCAAAAAAAGCGGCGGCATGTATAATTTAACAAATATATTTGAAAGCAGGGGGAACACGCCATGGTACGATCGCTCGCGCAGGTAGGAATCACTTGCTCGGATATACAGAAGTCGCTGGAATTTTATAACGGAATACTCGGACTGCCGCTGCTCGAAGCGATAGACGTGCCGGAGGATCAGCGGCGCGACATTTACGGAACGCCGCCCGACACTAAGGTGACGCTGTTCCTGTTGCGGACAGGCAACGGCGGTTTCGTCGAACTGTTCAGGTTCCAGCCTCTGGGCGGCGAGCATCAGAAGGTGGTCTGGAACAGGCCGGGGATAACGCATTTCGCGCTGGACGTGAAGAACCTTCCCGAAGTGATTAAGAAGCTGAAGGAAAAGGGCATCGAGATGATCTGCCCGGTAAAGTGCAACCTCGGCACGGATTTCGTTTTCACGCGCGATCCCGACGGCAATTTAGTCGAATTGATAGACATGAAAAAACTCTATTGGCCGGGACGTCTGCTCGGCGGAGTCGTCGCCAATATGAATATGAAAAAGAAGTACAAGAACCTCTACAAAGATGTGTGTGATGGCAAAAAGTTTCCGGCATAAATGATTTTAAGCGACAGCAAGACGCCGGCAGCTATATGAACGATCACAAAGCGTTGCTTTTCATTCCCCATCAATAACTTCGCGTATTTTTCTGCGAAGGCTTTTGAAATCATACGGTTTTTGAAGGAAATGGCGGGCGCCTTTGTTTTCTAATTCAACCGTATGCGAATCCCTGCTGAACCCCGTGCATATTATGACCTTTAGACGAGGATTGATTTTCATCAGCGCGTCAAAAGTTTCTTTGCCGTCTTCCGCTTTGGGCATTCTGACGTCGAGAAGAACGACTGCAATTTCGTCAGCATGCTTTTTATACAAATCGACGGCTTGCAGGCCGCTTTCGGCTGTCAGAGCGCCGAATCCGTCCGAGCCAAGCGACTCGGCGGTGACATCAAGGTAGTCTCTGTCATCGTCGACGATAAGAATGGTTTCACTGTTTAAGGCGGTGTCAGCGGCGTGGATGATTTTGAATGAAATTTCCGATTCGTTGGATGCCGGAATGAAAACTTCGAAAACCGTTCCAATGTTTGGTTTGCTGTCAACGCAAAGAGCGCCGCCGTGGTTCCGGATTATCCCGAGCGACACCGGAAGACCGAGGCCGGTTCCTTTGCCTTTCGCTTTTGTTGTGAAGAACGGCTCGAAAATTCGTTCGAGCACCTCCGCCGGCATTCCGGTTCCTGTGTCGATTATCTGGATGACGCAGTATTTGATGTTGTCGAGATCAGGATAGGATCGTTGCAATTCAGCGCTTGGAACAGTCTCGAATGTTTTTATCGTGAGAGCGCCTCCGTTAGGCATTGAATCGGCGGCGTTCATGCAGATGTTCAGAAGAGCCTGCTGAATCTGATTCGAGTCGGCGCTGATATTGGCGATATCTTCCATCAGAGTGGTTTCGAAAGAAATATTTTTATCGACTGTCCTCTTAAGCATGTCGATGACTTCATTGACAATGCCGTTCACGGAGTGTGGTTTGACGTCGAGTTTTTCTTTTCGCGCAAAAGTGAGGAGCTTCATGGTGAGATCGCGCGCGCGCCGCGAGGATTTGAGAATGCGCTGGACACGCTTGTTATTAGGATCATCCTCCGGAAGAGTGGCGAGGATTGTGTCGGTTGATCCCATGATCACGGCGAGGATGTTATTGAAGTCGTGAGCCATGCCGCCGGCGAGCGTTCCGATCGCCTCCATTTTCTGGGCCTGAAACAATTGGGCCTGAAGGTTTTCCCATTCTTCCTCTCCGCGTTTTCTGCGGCGTCGCTCGCTCAGCATCATTCCCACCTCGCGGACAAGGAGGGAGAGCCGTTCGATTCTGTCTTTCTTGAAAGCGGCGGGCTTGTCGGAATACAGCATTACGCCGCCGCAGATGCGGCCCTCAACCGCAAGCGGAATAGCAAGATTGGACGCGTATCCGAGTTCGAGCGCGTAATCCCGCCATCTTGTGAAACCAACGTCGTGAGCGAGATCGGAATAGCTAAATGGCGCTTGATCGAGTATCGCTCGGCACATCGCGCACCGCGCGTCGGGGCTGTTAGGCTCTCTGATGTCGAGAACAAGCCCGTCGAGGTATTTGTCTGCGTGTCCTGCCCATATATCAGGTTTCACAATGTTATTTTCATATTTGCCGTACCACGCCATTTTAAAACCGTAGTTTTCAATAATGGCGGATAGGAAAATATCCCATAGCATTGCTTCTGTCGCGTCCGGAGGAACACCGCGTGTCATCGCAAGAACCGATTGGAACGCGCTGTAATCGCGCATCGCTTCGTCGGCCTCCTTAAGATTCGTCACATCGGTCATGCTGAATCTCATTCCGTTGAGCTTGCCGTCTTTGATGATAGGCGATGAATTTATCAAAGCATAAAACATGGATCCGTCTTTGCGGATCATTCTGTATTCCTGTGGATCTAAACGCGCGCCGCTTTTCGTATTAGACAATCTTGATATTGCGAGCGCCCTGTCGTCGGGGTGTAGGTAATCCAATGTATGAATGCCGGCTGCGGCGTCTGATTCATCTCCCCCGAAAGCTTCATGTCCCGCTCTGTTGATATATGTGATCATCATGTCGAGGTTGGTTTCCATGACAATTGTCGGAAGCATGTCGGCGGTCTCTTGAAATCTCGCTTCGATCTCGAGGCGCTCCGCTTCAGCTTTCTTCAGTTCAGTGACATCGGCAAGGCTGATTCTCATGCCGACGATCTTGCCTTCCTTTATGATAGGTGAGGCGGAAATAA
>JBAYJY010000216.1:0-7123 GCA_041664945.1 bacterium
CCGTAAAGTAAAAATTCCTTTGAAGCGCCGTCGCATTTTATAGGAACTATGCCGGGGTGCGCTCCTGCGAAGAGTCCGAAAATTGAGATCGGAGCGGCTGCAGGGTCATACACGAAGCCGTCATAAGCGTCGTCGAAAATCAAAACGATCTTGCGGCCGGTTTCATCGGCGACTTTTGCCAGTTCATCGCGGAGCTTTTCGCCTTCCGCAATTGACGGCATGTACCCGGTTGGATTATTCGGGAAGTTCACGACCGCGACAGGGTTTTGCGTTTTAGCGATGTCGCGAACGGCGTCAGCGAAAGAAGCAACGTCGAGGCCGCCGTCGCTGAAAAGAGTGGCGGACCTTACGACGAGACCCTGCGCGCCGCTGAAAACGAGATTATAGTTCTCCCATTTTCTGTCGTGGCAGAGAATGGTTTCGCCCGGAGACAGAAAAAGGCGGGCGAGGTAGGACAACGCTGCGGTGACGCCCGGAACGGTTATCGGGTTGCCGATGCATTCCGGATCAAAAGAGTAATGCGGGCTGAGTTTTCTGACAGTCCAGTCCCGCCAGGCGGACCTGAATTTCGGGAGCCCGTTGATCGGCGCATAAGGAACGATTTGTTCTGGATCAAGAGAGTTCATTCGCTTAATGACGGAAGGAAGATAGAACGTGCAGGTGGAGTCGTCGCCGCCGGGCAGGAAAAGTGATTTTTTGCCCTGCGCGGAACCGATCGTCGCATCGATCTTAGCTTCCTTTTTCGCGCGGCCGCTCCAATGGAAAATCCCCTGCGGCAGAATGATCGCGCGCGCTTCGCCTGAAAGGATGTCGTAAAGTCCGGCGTTCTTCAGGTGGTCGAATTGCATAGGGTTAAGTATTCCTTTCTTAAAATATATTGAAAATAATTTCTGTTGAAAGTCACTTCTTTGCCGGCGTTTCGATTCCGAGTTCAACAAGTTTCGCGCCGCTCCAAATGCTGTTCAAATCGTAGAAACGTCTTGTTTCGGGCATGAAAATGTGTACGATGAGGTCCCCGAAGTCAAGGACGATCCATCCCGAGGCGGCCTTGCCGTCGCGCCCGTAAATCGGCGCTTTGTTGGCTTTCGCGAAATCGGATACGAAATCGGCGAGAGATTCGAGGTGGGTTCTGCTTTTTCCCGACATGATGAGGAAATAATTTGAAAATTCGCAGCGGCGGCGGACATCCAGAAGCTCGATGTCGAACGCGAATTTCCCGAAGGATTCCTCGGCGATGCGGCGCGCCATTCTTTTTCCAGCGATCAATAGAACACTCCTTAATATGTATTTAATTTATCTCTGCCGAGCACAATGTCGAGATCTTCGATCACTTCGGGATCGTATTCGATCCGCAACTCGGCGCCGAGCAGTTTTGCGATAGGTTCTGAGAAAGGATTCTTCTTTTTTACGATAACGACAGTGTTTTCGCTGTCGAAATCGCGGGCGTTGTCGGTTTTAATAATGTCGAATCCGAAATATTCGAGCCGCCGCTTATAGACCTGAGTGATCATAGGGGCTCCGCATCCGTTAAGGACGGCGAGCTTGACCATTCTGTTTCGCGGGTTGAATCCGCCTTTCAGAAGGCCTCCGGCGAGGTACGGGACTTCGGTTTCGTCCGGTATTACATAGCTGATGCCGCTTATGGTCTCCGGAACGCCGGGGAGAATGTAGGTCTTGAGGTTGCGGCGCAACTGATCGTTATAGGCTTTCGAGAGAATCATGCCGTCGGTCATAGTCAGATTTGAGAAGGCGAGCTTGTTTTTGACGAGTTCAGAAGTGAGAGCGGGGATGTGCTTGATGATTTCGAAGGAAGTGACTTTCTTAGCGAGAGCCGCTATGACTTTCTGCTGGCGTCCGATGCGTCCGAAGTCGCCTGTAGCGTCGTGGCGGAAGCGGGCGTAGCCGATAGCGCTGCGGCCGTCGAGATGCTGATAGCCTTTGTTGAGGTCGATGTAAAGATTCTGAGCGCGATCGTGATAATGCATGTTTTTTTCAACGTCGATGTCAACGCCGCCGAGAGCGTCGACGAGTTTCATGGCGGCCTCGATGCGGACTATGAAATAGAAATCTATAGGAGCGCCGAGGAAATTCTCGAGGGCTTTCACGGTTAGTTCAGGGCCGCCGCGGCTGAAAGCGCTGTTAATCTTATCGTACTTGCCGTAACCGGGAATCTCAACGCGCGAGTCGCGCGGGATAGAGACAAGATTCGCGTATTTTTCCTTTAAGTTGATGTGCGCGACGATTATGGAGTCGGTTCTGGTCTGGCCTTCCGAGCCGTCGAGACCGGCGACAAGAATATTGAACTCTGAGCGGCCGCCGAGGCTGCTGCCTTCCTTGTCCCAAAGAACAAGAGGCGGCGCGCCGGGGAAAAACTTGTAGCGCAGAACGATGCAGCCGCCAAGCAGCAGGAACATCGATATCATTGTCGCAAGCAGATATATATACCAAGGCTTTCTTTTTGGTTTAAGCATTGGAGAGTGTGCGGGATATGCGCTTTTAGCCATGGATGCGTTTCGCCTTTTGAGAAAGATTCTGGTAGAGCCGGTGTTTGATGATAAACTGTTCGACCGTCTCCGGGAGCAGATATTTGATCGGAAGTCCGTTGGCAACCCGGTACCTGATGTCGGTGGAGGAGATTGCGAGAGCGGAAGCGTGAAGCAATTCTACTTTTTTATAAATTTTCGGCCCTATTACATCTTTGAGCTTTTCAGTGTCGTAGCCGGGGCGTGTAGCGGCTATGATAGTGCTGAGCTTGAGGATTTCGTCCGGTTTGGACCATGAAATAATTTCCATGATTGCGTCTATGCCCGTTATAAAGAAAATCCGCGGGTTTCGATCTTTGTAATGATCCATAAAATAGCGAAGAGTGTCAATCGTGTAAGAAGGCCCTTCGCGGTCGATTTCTGTGCGGGAAACGCTGAAAAATGGATTTCTCGCTGTGGCCAGCACGGTAGTCAGATATCGGTATTCCGCGGGAGCGGCGGCGCGCCTGTTTTTGTGCGGCGGCTCGCCGGAGGGTACGAAAACGACGCGGTGAAGGTCGAATTTGCAGCGTGCCTGTTCTGCTGCGAGAAGATGGCCGTAATGGATCGGGTCGAAAGTGCCGCCCATTATGCCGAGGCGGAAAATGCCCGTTTTGCCCGCCGGCTTCCGCGCTTCGTTGATTCCGGGAATATTGTTTTTTTTAATTTTTGCCATCTGGGGTTGAATCGTGAGTCCGCGCTTCAGACCTCCGCGTCAGTCAGGCTCGTTTGAACATGCCTCGCAGCCCGCCTCCGCGGCGTGGGGAGTCCTCGACTTTCTGTTCCTGTTTATAGGTTAATTCACGAATTTTATTTTTCAATATTTCATTTTCCCGCTGCGCGACCTGATACTTGTTCTGGAACGACGCGCCGTCTTTGGTCAACCGATCCACGAGTTGTTTCATCTGCGAGAATGTCTCCGCCTCTTCAGGGGGCGTTTTCTTCGTCTCAGCAACTTCCTCGGCGAGCCGCTGAAGCATCACGTTGACGCGGTCGAATTCCTTTCTCATGCCGGAAGCCACAAGCTTGAGATCCTTCAACTGCCTGTCATCCCTGTTAAGCAACTCGCCGATAACGAGATCAAGCTTGCGCTCGACCTGAACGAGGCGGCGCGCCAGCACGACCGTGTTCTTGTTGTTCCTTCCGCCGCTTTTTTTCGCTTTCTCCAGTTCGGCGTTTATTTCGATAGTTTGGCTGCCGAGAATGGTGACCATGTGAGTTATATAATCAATTTTCGGGGATATCGCGACAGCGGCGGCGGAATTCGAAACGGCCTGCTGAGCGGTTATCGCTACCGATGTGTTCGGTTCCGATTCCGGTTCGCCGTATTCTTTCAGGAGAATATCTTTGATCTCAAGCCAATCGAGCCGCTGATTTTCCCGCAGGTCGCGTATCGATTTCAGAACATCGAGGGCGCTCTCGTCGAATTTTTTTCGTTTTCCGTCTCCGGACATTTTCAGGAAGTCGGAAAAATAATCTTTATATTTGACGACGGTGCTCTTTGGAATGCCGAGTTCCGCGGAAATCTCTCTCAGCGAAAAATATTTTTTCATTCCTGCGACCCCGCGTCTCTATAAGGGTAGGGAGGCAGCGGGCGCCGGCTTCCCCATAATCCCGTTTTGATTGCGCTTTTCTTCGAGGGCTGTTCTTCCAACTGGCGGACCCGGACGCTGAGTTCCTGAATCGCCTGGTCTTTTTTCTTAATCAGCAGATCGCGCTGCTCAACTTCGCTCCGCAACAGTGAAAGCCCGCGTTCGTTCGACGCTACAGTGGACTTCAAAGATTCGTTTTCCTCGACTTTATTCTTCAGAATCATGGTGTCTTTCGGCCCGTTCTGTTTCAGGTCCGCTATCTCTTTTTTAATCCTCGCGAGTTCTTCAATCAGTTTCAGGTTGTCCGTTTTCAGAAACTCAATTTCCTGTTCCTTCTCGATCAGGTCGGGGCGCACATGCTGATTCTCTCGTTCCTGAGATAGAAGGTAGAGCCTCTTGTCGAATTCCTCGAGGCGTTCGTTGAAATTGTTCAGCGCGGCTTTGATTCCTTCTGCTCCGGCAAGACGTTCGTTAAAGGAATCGAGCGATTTTTTAATATCTTCTGCGAGCGACGGATCGAAAGCCGGAACGAAGGCCGGAATTTGAGCGGCGGCGACAGGAGCCGGTTTATCGCGCTCGACAAGTTTGTCGAGTTCTGAGCGCGAAAGAAACCATACGTTGCGCACTTTACGCGCCCGCAGCTTGCCGCCCTGAATATACCGCCGGATCGTTTTCGTGCTTACGGAAATATATTCTGCCGCAGCCGTTATGTCCAGCAGGTCCCCTTCGGGATAGCTCGGTTCTTTCATATTTACAAGTCCGCCGCGGCGCTCATGCTCCACAAGCCGAACTCCGCCTTGTCCGTTTAGTTAACTTCTTCAACGGAGAATTATACAGCATAATAACAAATGTCAAAACTGTTATCAATAATGAAAAAATAAATTCATTTGAAAGATGTTTCAACTTCCTATTATTTAAACAACTTATTAGATGCGCAGGAAAAATAACTCAGGAAGAGAATAACGATAGTTATGGCCTGGGAATTCAGGAGGCGCTGACGGCGAGTGACGCGATGGCGGCGGCGAAGCGCGGAATGTCGCGAATGCGGTCGAATTTATCGTCGGAAATAAGATACTCGGCAAGCCAGTTGGGTTTAAGCGCAGCGGCGCGTTCTATCATCGAGATTGAATCATCGTTTCGTTCGAGAGTTGCATAAAGGCCAGCAAGAGTATAAAGAGTGAATGGATCTTCCTCGATTTCGAGCGCTGATTTGAGAGTGGTTTCGCCTTCCTCCGGACGTCCGACGCTGATATAAGAAATGGCGAGGTTGCAGAGGCAGGGGATGCTCGTCGGGTTGGACTGAATTTCCTGTTCGTAGTGGAAGATGGCGGATTCGAAGTCCGAGCGCATGCTGTATATGCGACCGATTTCGAAATGCGCGTCAGGATATGTCGGCTCGATATCGAGAATTTGCAGGAATTCGAATTCCGCGGCTTCGTAGTCTTCCTCGTCCGAGAGAAGGCGCCCGAGGTTAAAGTGGGCCTGCGGATTGTCCATTTCGAGTTCGATGCCTCGCGAGTAGGCGGCGCGGGCGCGTTCAATGTCGCCTATGTTGCAGAAGCAGTTGCCGAGGTTGACCTGAGGGGCTGACCAGAGCGAATCGAATTCAATAGCCCGCTTGAAAGTGAATATCGCCTCGTCGTTGCGGTCGTTTTCGGATAGTTCGATGCCGATGAGGTTGAGCGCTCTTGCTACGCCTTCTTTCGCTTCCTGATTTGCCGGTTCCGAGTCGAGAGCGCTTTGAAAAAGATAGAGCGCTCTTTCGCCTTTGTTTTTTTCGATCTCGTAGTGGCCTTCGAGCAGAATCGCGGCGATGGTTCCGCCTTCGAGGCCGCGCACTTCGTTTATGATCGCTGTTGTTTCCTCGAGTCGCTTGGGGTCGTCGAGCAAAACCGCGCAGAGCGTTCGGTAAAGCGTGACGTCCGGCTTCGACTCGAGCGCCCGGCGAAGCAGCGCCTCCGACTCGTCGGGTTTTCCCTGTAGATATAATTCCTGAGCGAGGTATTGGATGGCGTCGATCGATTCTGGGTCAAGTTCGTAGGCGCGCGTAAAAGCATCGAGAGCCTTTTCGTAGGCTTCGAAGTCGAGATGCGCGATTCCCCGGTCTATCCAAATCCGCGAGCCGCGCTCACGGAGCATCGTTATCTTGCTTTCTCTTTTTGCTTCCATTTCATCAGCGCCGATTAGTATAACACTTTAAAGCGCCGCCTTCCAGAAAAAACGAAACTGAGGTCAGAAATGATCGAAACCTGCGTCCGGCCAGGGAAGAATTTCGCCGTCCGGGCCGAGAAGATTGAGCCCTTCATCGCGCGGCGCTATTTCTCCAATCGCCGTGAGGCGTATTCCGAGTGTTTCCACGAGATCGAAAAGGGCGTCTGTTTTCAACGGGTCCGCTGCCATCAGGAGATTGTAATCCTCGCCGCCGAGCAGCGCGTAATCGAAAGCCTTCCTGCCTGTTTCCTCGCACCATTGCGCGAGATCCTGCGAAATGAATAAATCCGCGGCTCGAATGCGGGCGCCGACGAGGCTTCGCTTGCAAAGGCGCGGCAGGTCGGCGGCGAGTCCGTCGCTTAGGTCCATCATGGCGTTGACAGCGCCGGAAGCCGAGGCGGCAAGGCCGGCGTCAACGGACGGCTCGGGTTTGAGGTGGCATTCGGTCAGCCGTTTCATATGCGGTTCGAACCATTTTTGTTTCAAAGCGACGCCGTCCTGAAGGATTTCGAGGCCGGCTCGGCTGTCGCCGCACGAGTCTGTGACGAAGATGATGTCTCCGGGCTTAGCGCCCTTGCGGGTGATGGCGCGGCCGTGCGCCGCTTCGCCGAGAAGCACCTCGCCGCGGGCAAGGTCGCGCGCGCCCACAGCCCCGACCACCCATGGGATGTGGCGAAACTCATGGCCGCGCAGGGATTGCTCGGCATCACCATGCCCGAGGCCGACGGCGGCCAGGGCGGCAACCTCATGGACGCCGTCATCGCAATCGAAACCATCGCTTCGGTGTGTCCCAAGAGC
>JBAYJY010000217.1:0-7038 GCA_041664945.1 bacterium
AAACAAGCTCTTCGGCGCCGGGCAGATAGGAACAGGCGTAATCGCGGCTTCGATCGAGCGCGTTCGCGACATATTTGTTGACAATCAACTCAGGCTTGGAACCACTAACCAAGGCCAGAACGAGATCGAAAAAAGCACTCTCTCCCAAATAGAAAATGCATTCATGGAACCGTCTTCCGAAGAGGGAATAAGCGGCGCTCTTTCGCAGTTTTTCGACGCGTGGCAGGAACTTAGCAAGCGCCCGGAGAATCTGGCGGCCCGCAATCAGGTTATTTCCATGAGTCAAAACCTTATCGATGTCATTCATCATGTCGACCAGACTCTTCGCGACATCCGTGTCGATCTCAACGGGCAACTGAATAAAGACATACAGGAAGTGAACCGAATTCTGAAAGAAATCGCCGGCCTCAATCCTGAGATCGCAAAGGTTATTACGCAGGGAGAAACGCCGAACGATCTTCTCGACAAGCGCGATATGCTCTTCGACGAACTCTCGAACTACGTGAATTTCGATGTTCAGGACAGCGACTTTCCGGGAATGGTAAGAGTCACGATCGGCGGGCGAATGCTGATCGACAACGAGCATGTATACGAATTAAATAATGACATGGCATGGGATCACCCGTCTCAGAACACTAAGACGCCGTATATGAACGATGTCTCACAGTCTGACTATGAGATGCTCGCAAAATTCAGCAGCGGCGAGCTCAAAGGGATAATTAATTCACGCGATAATATTGTCGTCGATGTCCAGAATCAATTCAGCGATTTCGTAAGCGCTCTTGTGAACACCGTGAACAACGCACACAGCCAAGGCATGGGGACAAACCTCGAGGATATGAGCGTTGTCGCCAGTACTACGGCTGATATCACTAACATGAGCAACTTTGCCTCAATCGCTCCTGCCGACTCAAAGTTTTTCAACATCGGCGATACGATTCAGATTAAGGACGCCGACGGAGAATCGATAACGGTGAATATTACTGATATTGATTCGAAGAATGGAAGGCTTTTCTTCGACAACATAGGATCGCTTGTAAAGGCCCGCGAAGGCCTCGGCGGCGTTTACAGCAATGTTAGCTTCTCGGGCAATGGAGTTGACTCGGGCGCAAGCATAAGGAAAATTTCCGCCGAAAAGAATAATTTCTTCAATTTGCAGGACATACTCAGCAACAACCTCGTCGGAGACACAAACCCGGATTATTTCAGTCAAATGACGAGCACGATTTCCCTGCCCGAACAGGTAACGATGCAGACAACAATCAAACAGTTGGAAAGTATGCTCGGAGTCAATATCACCGACAATGTGAACGGGTTGAGGCTGCAACTGGACAATGATGCGTTCACGAAGCCGATAACGGAAGATATGACATTGGATACGGTTTTTTCGCGTATCTCACAAATGAACCTGGGCGTAAACAACGGGAAACCGCTGGAGATCAAGTTCGACGAAGTTAATCGGAAAGTAATTATCAGCGGAGAAACAAGGGATGCGCTGAGCGAACTTGGAGGCTTGAACGGCAGCGCCTGCAATCTGTTGCGCATTCTCGGCCTTGAAGGTCAAGGAATTACCGGATTTAAAACGCCCGACGGAACACAGCTCAGCACACAGTTGCAGGATCTCGGAATCGCGAGCGGTTATATGCAAATTGATAATGTAGTCGTGGAAATAGATAAAACAGTTACCCTGCAATCGGCTATGAATACGATAAACAACGCGTTGAATCTTGATCCCGCGCAGAAATCATATGGAACAAATGTATTTTTCGACAGCGTCGCCGGATGCATCAGAGTAGTGTCCGATCATAAGTTTTCAGTGGACACGCCGGCGGTCAGCGAGTTTCCGGCTGCTGGCGGTTCGAGCGTGACATCGAATTTCCTTACAGTTCTGGGCCTTCAGCGTGTGGATAACGAATCATCGTATTCCGGAGATCAGGGCCTTGTTTCAGTCACAACATCAGATATCGGAGCGCGCATTTCATTCAATGTAAACCTCTCTCAAAACATCGGCAGCATCGCGACCTCGATGAGCTACGCCGGAATACCCGGCGACAACTCCATTGCGCTGGACATTGCCGGCATCAAGAATAATTTCCTGATGGGCAATCTTTCAACAGGCAGCCTTGCTCAGCCGACTCTCACAATGGACGACTACTACAACGACCTTATCGCCAGCATAGGCACTCAAGCTCAGAAAGCCAACATGGACTCTGACGTGATATCGAGGTTCGTGGAATTTTACACGAATAAACGCGCTGAAACGTCCGGCGTATCGATTGACGAGGAAATGACGAAGATGATCGAATCTCAGCAGGCTTTCAACGCCGCGTCGAGGATGATCAATGTAGTGGACGAAATGCTCGATAAGATCATTAACGGAACAGGACTAACAGGCAGATAAGTTAATAAAAGTGGAGACAAGACAACATTATTTAATAACAGTAAAGTAATTAATGATTTGAACCGATAAATTATTAAGGGTATTTTAACGGCAATAATCTAAGGGGTGATCCGCATGTTCTCAAGAGTAACCAATATGATGATGACGACGACATTCATCAATGACATTCAGCGTAATCTCACAAAAACCGCAGATCTGCAGCATCAGATTTCGACAGGAAAGAAGGTTAATTTCCCGTCTGACGATCCGATAGGAGCAGACCGGATTCTGGATTACAGGCAGATAATCGAATCGACCACACAATATATAAAGAACGTTGACGACGCAGACAGCCAGGCAAGCAATGTTGACGGAGTGCTGAGCCACATGGAAACAATGCTGATGAGGGTCCGCGATCTGGCCGTCAAAGCGTCGAATGAGGCGCCGAACAATCAGCAGATGCTCGACGCAATGTCGAAGGAAATTGACAGTCTCATCAATGAAATGGTTTTTCAGTCAAACCAGAAGTTCGACGGCAAATACCTTTTCTCCGGCAATAAAACGTCTACTACTCCGTTCGTTGCGAAGAAATATATTGACTTTACTTATGGCGGAGCGGCTGTTGCGGCTGGCGGGCCGGTGACATTTAACATGCCTTCTTCCACTATAAATGGAGTCACGCGCGTTTCTGAAGCGATTGTAGACACGAACTCGATCAAGCAAATTGACTTGATCGACGCGGCTGGCAACAGAACAACGCTAGCCCCGACGGATTACACTATCGACCCAGTCACGAATTCGATAACAATCGCAAATCTACCTGTAAATCTCGCGTCGACCGACCGTATCGAACTGCATTTCGATAAGACTGTTTCCGTGGAATATAAAGGGGACACTGGAATCAAGGAGATTGAAATAAGCGATGGCTCGAAGGTGGGCGTTTCCTACGCTGGCGCTACTGCGGACGCTTCTTCTCAGCCAACCGTATTCGGCAAATATTCGGCCGATGGAAACGAGACCGCATCCGTTGAAACATTCCAGAAACTTTTCGATCTGCGCGACAGGATAGCAAAGTATAGCAATGTTCCGGGCGGCAACATTCAACAGATCATGGAAGGCATTGATGATGTAGACAGCATAAGGACTAACATTACGACAATACGGGCGGAGCAGGGCGGCCGGGTCAATCGTTTGGAACTCGCAAAAAACAGGCTGAATAATATATCTATAAGCACAAAAGATCTTAAATCAAAGCGCGAAGATGTCGACATGGCGGAAGCGATCACGCAAATGACAATGGCGCAAACCATCTATCAGGCCTGTCTTGCGTCCGGCGCTAAAATTATTTCAACAACACTACTTGACTATTTGCGCTAACAGATGTAACATAAGCGTGTAAGATACAATTTTAATACTACTACTAAAGTCATCGGTTGGCAACTTCAACTCAAGAAGTTGTTTTTTTATTCTCCTCCTCTAGGAAAACAATCGGTAATAGCTGCTGCATGAACGGATGCGCCTCTGCAAAACGATTTTGCGTTTTGAGGCTATGGATAGATCATGGAGGAGTGCTGTGAAGGTAGCTACTACACGCTTCGGCGAGCTTGAAATAACCGAAGAACAAATATACACATTAGTAACCCCTATTCCCGGATTTCCCGCGACTAAGAGTTTCTTTTTCATACAAAAAGAGAAGATAGCGCCTTTCCAGTGGATGCAATCCATAGAGGAAAGCGGAGTTACATTTGTAGTGGTGGAACCGCGCCACTTTTTTCATGACTACTTCCCAAAAATTGGAATGACTGAACTCAAGGAAATTGGGCTTGATAAAGTGGAGGAATCGCTTTTGATGGCGATAGTAGTTTTGCCGGAAGATATGACGAAGATGACCGCCAATTTGCGAGGACCGCTTGTGATAAACAGCGTGACACGCGCAATGAAGCAGGTTTTTATAGAAAATGAGCGATGGACTGTAAGAGAATTCATCGTTGAAGGAATTAGAAGAAAAGAACAATTCGCTTTAAGTGAGAAGGCCGCCGAGGAAGGCAAGCCTTAAGTAGTTAGAAGACACGGAGGTTCTGCTGCTGTGTTAGTGCTGTCCAGAAAGCTCGAAGAGAGCATCATGATCGGCGACGAGATCGAGATAAAAGTTATCTCGGTTCAAGGCGAGACGGTGAAACTGGGAATAACGGCGCCGCGTTCGATTCCGGTGCATAGGAAAGAAGTATACGAAGAAATTGAACGGGAAAACATTCGAGCGGCAGGCACAGGCCGTGAAATAGAAAAAATAGATTTGATGAAACACATAATTAAGGGCAAGTGAAGACTGTAAAAGAACTATAGAGCCGCCGAAGCCGGAATAAGAGCGTGTCAGGCGCCGGACGTGCTGGGGCGGAATGCTGATAAATGCCGCGCTTATGTGAAATGGCGGCTGTTTCTCCGGATAGAGCGCCTGGAATGGCGGACGGAGAGCCTGAAACTTGAAAATTTAATATTAGCGTCAGTTTGGAAAATGAATCCATAACGAAGCGCAACGCCGATACGGCGGGCGCGAGTTTTAGGATAAATGTCTCTATGAGGCATCCTGAACGCTCTCTAAACCGCGCGGGGGAAAGAGGTGAAAGACAACGGCTACCCGCAAAAGAAGGCGTCAGGAACGGGCTAAGGAATAGCCCTATCTCGTTTCTGGTGGCTCCAGAAACTTAATAGACGAAACAAGGAGGAGACAAACCATGTCATTAACTAGGATTAATACCAACACTGATGCTCTGTTAGCGGGCGCGAATTTACGGAAAATGGAATTTCAAATGAGCCGCACGCTATCACACTTGTCCACAGGCTTGAGAATTACCAATTCTTCTGATGATCCTTCAGGCAACGCGCTGAGCGCGGCTTTCCGCGCACAACTCGGCGGAGTTTCCATGGCGATTCAGAACGCGGAAGACGGCCTCTCCATGATGTCAACAGCGGATCAAGCGCTGGCCGACAATATGGATATGCTGCTTCGGATGCGCGACATAGCCGTAAGGGCAAGTTCTGATGCAACTCTTACTACATCTCAGAGACAAACGATGGAACAGGAATACATTAATTTGAAAACCGAGTTGGGTCGAAGAAAAACGGCGATCACATTCAATGGCAAATGCCTGTTCTCCGGCGGTCTCAGCGGAAAAACCATTCAAATCGGACCCGACAATGTTGCCGGGTACAAATTGAGCATTCAGCTTCCGTTGCTTTCTGTATCAAACATCAACGGACGCAACATCGCGAGCGCGCATGTCAGTTCTGTCACTTCGGCTGCGAGAGCGATTGATCTCGTACAGAGCGCAATCAATGGAATGGCCAACATGCAGAATCTGGTCGGCTCGCAGGAAAGATCTCTCGAACGCCTGATAAATGACTTGCGATCACAGCAGGTTAATGTTGCGGCGGCTTCTTCGAGAATCACCGATGCCGACATGGCATCGGAGATCACGAATTTCGCAAGGCAGCAGATTATCGCTCAATCGGCAACAGCGATGATCGCTCAGGCGAATGCTCAACCGAACTCGATCATGAAGATTCTCGGTATCGGGTGATAAGCAGTCCGTAAATATTATTCTTACTCTTCCAAGTAAGAGCGCTGTAGCATAACAGAGTTTGAAACTTGGATTAAAAGCCTAGGGTGTTATTTTTTGATAAATTTCCAGCCCTCCCGGGAACGGGAGGGCTTTTTTTTGTCTTTTCCATCCCGAATTGGGCAAAACAGCTATGAATCATGGCAGGCTCCATAGGCGAAACCGTTCCCATATTATTGCATACATTTGATCCAGCGCGATGAGCGCGATTCAGGAAAAAATACGCTGAAAGTAAGAGCGCTTTTCACAACATTATTTTTTTGATAAATAAGTCATCCTACTTGACTAATAAGATTGAAGTTCGTACAATTTAACAGTAGGATTGTAACATTATTATTATTAGATAGAATATCAAGGCGGCTTTCGACTCAAAGTTGCCTTTAAGCGCCCTCCTCTAGGACGAACCAATCGGTAGTATTTTGTGAACGGATGCGCCCCGGCAAAATGACTTTGCCATACAGGGGCTACGGATGGTTCACGGAGGAGAGCGGTGAAAGTAATTACTTCGCGTTTCGGCGATCTTGATGTCGCCGAGGAACAGATTTATACACTGGCATATCCATTGCCCGGTTTTTCAGCGACTTCCAGTTTCTTCTTCATCCAAAAAGAGAAAATAGCGCCTTTTCAATGGATGCAATCCGTTGAGGAAAGCGGTTTGACTTTTGTTGTCGTTGAACCGCACCATTTTTTTCATGACTATGCGCCCTCGATAAGCGCCGGCGATTTGAAAGAACTCGGATTGTCGCGGACAGAAGATGCGGCGTTGATGGCGATAGTGGTTTTGCCTGAGGACATGACAAAGATGACTGCGAATATGCGCGGGCCATTGGTGATTAATAATGCTACGAGAAGAATGAAACAGGTGTTTTTGGACAGCGACAGGTGGACGGTGAGCGAGTCCATAGTTGAAGGGATCAGAAGAAAAGAACAGGCGGCGATGGACGCGAAAGTTGCCGGCGAAGGTAATTTGTGACGGGTTGAAGAACACGGAGGTTACGCGATTGTGTTAGTTCTGTCGAGAAAGCTCGAAGAGAGCATAAT
>JBAYJY010000218.1:0-6954 GCA_041664945.1 bacterium
AAGGCGCTGGCTGCGCGCCGGGGCAATTCTGATTCGTTTCGGGACGGCGCCGGCGATGTCGGCCTCAAAGTCTTCGAAAACCGATCTGATCGCTTTGCGGTAGTTAAGAGGCGGGAACTCGAAAGGCTTGCCATGGCAGTCAGACGATACAAGCGCGCGGATATTGAATGTCGGAAATCCGCGGCGGCCGGGCAACACCTCGATCTCTGCGAGTTCGTCGGGCCGGCCGGCCAAGTCGCTCTCATATTTCAGATATTCGCGCAGCAGAATCGGGTAGTGGATTTCGAGAGTCCGGATGTTCTTTTCGTAAATCGATAGTTCGGCGGTATCGCTCATCTTCAGAAAAAAGGCTCTCATCTTTTCGGACGAGAGCCGCTCCTGTTTATAGTTGGCGGTTTAAGGCGACTTCGTTAAATAGTTTAATCCGGATTCAGCGCAATTTTCAATTGTAATATCGCCGATGGCTGAAGCCTGTGAAGCCGAAAGCCTGTTAAGTTTGTATCGAAATGCCGCCCTGCGATTGCTGTAGGAGGCTTTTGCGGTTCTGCTGGTTTACGATATGCCACGCTTCACGAAGGTCTTTTAGGATTCGCATGACTTCCTCGACCTTTGTCTTGTTGTTCTCAATGTTCGCTTCGACAAGGCGCATGTGAAGGTAGATATAAATGGATTTGAGATTTTCCGCCACCTCGCCGCCGGCTTCCATGTTAAGCGAAACGGTTAGCTCGGTGACTATTTTCTGCGCTTTGATGAGCTTGTTGTGAACGCTTTCCTTGTTGATGCCCATGTCCTGCGAGGCGAGAGCGCACATCTTAATCGCCTCATCGTATAGCATGATGATGAGCATCAGAGGCGTGGCGGTCTCCACCGCGTTCTTAACGTACTTGCGGTAGGGGTTGCCGGTGTAAGGATATGTCGGTGAATTTTCCATTAATCACTCAATCTTCAAAAGAAAATGATGCGATCGCCTCGCGTATGCGCGGCATCACGCTTTTGAACTCGCCGATGGCCGGTTCAAGTTCGTATTCAAGAAAATCGTTTATCAGTGTTGTGTCGTTGTTCTCCATCGCCTGCGAGAGTTCCTGAAGGGTCGAGTTGAAGCGGCCCATGAAATCTTTCAAGTTGCTCTCGCCGCAGACGATGTCTTCAATGTTGATAGCGCCTATGACTGACGCCTGCATCAGCAGGTTAAACACCCAAATAAGTTTGTCGATATCGTCCTTGAGCATGTTCATCGCGACATCCAGCCGTTCAGCCAGAAAATGCCCTATTATCTCGTTGATCGACTCTTTAATGCTCTGTAGCGATTTCTCGGCGTTTACAATCTCTTCGGCGAGATTCAGTTGAAATAGCTGCGTTTCGAAACTGACCTGCTTGATCTGGTCGAGCGTCACCTGATCGGGCGTCAGCCTCTTTAGCTTTTCATCCAAGGAGTCGTCATCGATCTTCAGGCCGACAACCACTCGCTTCCGGTCGATGAGCAGTCGTTCATTGACTTCTATGATCAGATCGCCGAGCGTCAGTTCTTCGTCGAACGTCCATTCCGGCTGTATACCATCTATAAGTATCTTCATTTAACAAATCCTTAAAATGTTGATTTCCGCAGTTTTAACAATTACGAATTAGCTGGAAAAGCTGCTTGTTTTACTGCTGCTGCTGCCTGTCAGATTGGCGAGCTGCGAGGTCAGATATGAGCTCTGCGTCTGCAATGTCTGGAGCGCCTGCTCCATTGCTGAGAACTGAGCGCGCAGTTGTTCCTCTTTAACCGCGAGCTTCTCTTCCCAGTTGGATATGTCGTCCGAGATATTCTTTGTTTGGCCGTCAATGCTGATAATGCGGTTGTAGATAGTTCCCGCGAGGCCCGAAACAACGCTTACTTTCGTAGTGGATTCGAGGTAAGTGTCGAGTTGGTCGGCCCAGCCTTCGAGGAGCGCCTGAACCTGCGCTTTGTCTCCGGATAACGCGTTGCGCAGCTTGCTTTCGTCGAACTGAATTTTGTCCGATACGATCGAGCCGACGGACTGTTCGCTTTCTATTCCAATCATGGAGAGTGTTTTGTATGTGGCGAGCGTGCTGTCCGTGTAACCGGTTGTCCGCAGTCGGATTTGTGATTTTGAGTCGATGAGGTCGAAGTCTGACTGAAGAGCGCCGGGGCCGAAATCTTCCTGAGCAGACGGGCTGGAGATTTTTTCTTCGTTAACGTACGTGTCTATCTTTTCAGTCGCCGCGTTGAATTTCTCAATGAAGTCGCTGACATTTTTGACGATATCGTCGGTGTTAAGGCCAATTTCCACATTGACGGGGCCGCCGACGCTTTTAAGGTTGATCGTCACTCCCGTGATCGCATTAGTGACTGTGTCGGAAGAGCTCGTAAGAGCGACACCGTTGATAGTTAAATTGGCGTCAAGCGCAGTCTGGGATACAGCGAGGCCGAGGTCTGCCAGCGGCGTGTCCACGCCGACGTTCGCGTATACGAACTGATTTGCGGTTCCCGTGCTGTTGCTTTTTATGGTGAGCACTTGATTGCCTGTGTTCGGGTCGGTGATGATCTGCGCGAGACCGTTTTTCGTGAAAACGTCTCCGCTCGGCGCGCCGACCGCGGTGTTGATCGCGTCTCGTATCTGTGTTAGCGTTTTTCCGGTTGTGCTGATGGTATATGTGTCGCCTGTCCCGTTTTTAGTCGTAATTGTAAAATCGCCTGTCGAGGGCGTGGCGGCTGCGCCGAACTGGCCGCTTCCCCATACCTGTTGGCGCGAGAGTTGGCCGACGCTCATTATATATGTTCCCTGCGTTGCGCTGACATCCGCAGAACCGCTGACGATGGCTTCGTTGGCTGAATTAAATTTGTTCGAGAATACCAAGCCGTCCGCGAATGGCTTGATTGATTTCTTTACCGCCAAAAGGCTCGTGTTCGTGTCCTGAAGTTTTTCCTTCTGGTATCCCAGCTTGTACGATTTCTGCTGCAGCAAAGTAATCGGCTGACGTTCTAACTGCATTAACTGTGAAATGATTGACTCGGTGTCCAGCCCTGAAAACAGTCCTCCGAAACTGATTCCGCTAGTAGATGTCATAATGACCACTTCCTTTTTAGTAATTTAACCCGCAAACTCAGGGTCTGTAATATTTATCGGCACACAATCATCTTTACTTTAGTATTTCAAAATATTAATTATTAATATACTATATACATGCCTATAAAAATACATCTTTTGTAAAAAGCCTAATAAACGGCATATAAGCGCATTATGCAGAGGTAGTAATAGCATGTGCACGACAAATAGTAATAATAGCTGTAAATGACGTATTATGCCTATTTCATCATGGCGCTATTTTCAATTATTCTTACAAACTTTCTGTTGGCTTTGACAGTTAAACTAATATAAAGCCTAATAACTTAACAATACGTCATAAAGCGTATAATATATACATAAAACGGTGTTTAGTAAAGCTATAAAGAGTAATAACAAGATATTAAGAGATAATAGAATATTAGGCGAATATATAATGAAACACAGTTACGGTATTCATTCTATCGGCATGTACGGTTTGCCAAAAATAAATATTCCAATGCGTTTTCATTTTTAGAGACAATGATAAAAATGCGATTACATCATTGTTTTCAGTGGATATGCTACATGGCGTGGATTGTGATAAAATCGTGGTCAATACCGGCCGCATCGATGGCCGTTTCAGAGGTTTGTTTTGATGAAGAAAAGAGCCGTTAAAATAATTCCTATTATGCTGGCATCCGTGTTTATCATCGGCGTCTGCGCCCGGTCTGAGCAAAGTCTTCCTGTCTGGCTCGGCGACATTACGGCTCTCACGGAGTTCACCGGCTCGGAATCCGAGCCTTTTCAGGTTCTCCAATTAAAAATCACAAACAGATCTGACAAGCAGATCACCGGTTTGCATTTAACTGTATCCTCGGATTCAATAGTGGCGTCTCGCGACGCTTTCGTGGATCTTACAGCCGACGAGACAAGGCAAGTCAATCTCGGATTCCGGGCGAAGCCCGGCCTGGCTGAGGGAGCGCTTGTGAAAATCAACGTCGCCGCCGAGTCGGACGGACAGCGCATTTTTCGGGAGGAGACAGTAGCTGTTTCGCGATCTGACTGGAAACTGTTTTTCGTGCCTGGTTTTCACTACGACCCGGAATGGTGGAACACTCAGTACAACTATCTCGAAAATTACAATGAAGACAAGAAGCGCGGCGTATTCGAGTTGATCAAGGCCTATCTGGAAATGGCGCGCGTCGACCCTGATTATAAGTTCGTTCTCGAAGCGATTCCATATATGAAGCCTTACTGGGACATGTATCCCGAGGACCGTTCGTTTATCAGGCAGTTGATGAAGGAAGGAAGGCTTGAACTGATGGGGGGCTCATATAACGAACCGCAATCGACGCTTGTGAGCGGAGAGGCAAACATAAGGAACATCATATATGGTATGTTGTACATGCGAGGGGTTTGGGGCGGAAACCCTGAAACCTCGTGGCAGTGCGATGTTTTCGGGCATACTCCGAACTGGCCGCAGTTCAACGTGAAGGCAGGCGTCACCGGCAGTTCTTGGGCGCGCGGACCGTTTCACCGCTGGGCGATCGACCGCGACGCGATCAATTTCCCGCAGGACTTTTTCTGGGTTTCGCCCGACGGCAGCAAGTTGCTGACGAGCTTCATGAGTTGCTTCTACGGCTGCGGTCGCAAGGTAGGCGACAACCCCGCCGGGGCGGAAAACGATATTAAAAGCCTTTTCGCCGATCAGAAAAAGAACGCGGCCACGCCTAACATACTTTTGCCGATGGTAGACGATTTTATTCTGCCAGGCAAGGACATCGGCGAGATCGCCAGAGCATGGAATTCAACACACATAAGCCCGAAGGCGCGCGTTGGCACTGTCAAGGATTTCTTCAATTCGGTGCGAAGCGACGCGCAGAAGGACAATGTCCGGTTTGCGGAAGTGTCGCGGGATATGAACCCTGTTTTTAAAGGTTGCGCGATTTCTTTCATAGACCAGAAACAGGCGAACCGCGAGATTGAAAACCGTTTGACGGCGGCGGAGGCGTTCGCTTCGGTCGCAACGATGTTCGGCGCGAAGTATCCGTCGCGAGCGCTCGACAAGTCGTGGCGAGAGTTGCTCTTTTTCAGCCACCACGACGGCATCACCGGCAGCGAGAGCGATCAGGTTTATCTCGATCTGTCGAACAGTCTTCGCGAGGCTTACGAGTTGTCGGGCGACGTATTGAACAGGTCGACCGATTTCATCGGTTCCCGCGTCAAAACGGAATCTTTCAGAAATCCGGTAGCGGTGTTCAATCCGCTTGCATGGGCGCGTAAAGACATAGCGATTTTTCCGGCGCCTGCCGGCAAAATGCTCGTCATCAGAGATTCGGCGGGCAAACCGGTTCTCGCGCAGAAGATCTCGCCGGACAGCGTGGCGGCGCTTGTGAGCGTTCCGGCGATGGGATATGCCGTTTTCGATGTCGGATTTATTTCTGAAAAAGCGCAACCGAAAGCGTCGGCAAAAAAAACAGAAGCGGCGGCGGCATCGAAGGCGCTGGTTACGATCGAAAATGAATTTTACAAACTGACAGTCGACCCGTCAAAGGGCGGGGCCATGACGAGTTTAAAAGATGTCCGTTCCGGAAGGGAATATCTGAAGTCTGATATGAAATCGCTCGGGAACGACCTCGTCGCATACAAGGAATACCCGGTTTTGCCGGACATGGGAGAGGGGCCGTGGAGCATCTATCCGACGGGCGAGCGATATTATTCGCACGATTATCCGGCGACTGTCAAAGTCGTCAAGGGATCTCTTTTCTCACGTGTCATCGTCACAGGGCCGTTCAAAAACTCATCTCGCGAGCAGCGGATCACTCTCTACAAAGGAGTGGACCGGGTTGATTTCGAGACGCGCGTGACAGGTTACAACGACAGTGACTGGCTGTTTCGAGTTCAGTTTCCCGCGTCGATTTCCGGAGGGCGGCCCGTTTATGAGGTCGCTAATGCGGCGGTCGCGAGATCCTACACTTTCGATGTTGATACAAAGCAACAGAAATGGCTGATCGAAAACGCGGCTTACAACTGGCTGGACTTCACGGCGCCGCTACGGCTCGAAGTCAAATCGAATGATGGCCCACAGGCGACCCGCTCTCTCGGCGTAGGCGAGATTGTGCTTCCCGATTCAGCCGGCGATTTGCTGGATGAATCAGCATATAAACTTGTCGCCACGCTCGTGAATAAAACCGTGACTACGACTCCGACGAGAGCCTCCAAGCGCCGATACGGCGATATTAAGTTCGATTCGAATCTGCCGGATTTCAGAATTTCCATCGGGCCGATGTCGGACAACGCTTATACTGCGCGAGTTGTTTCCGAGCTTCCCGCGGATGCCGCTGAAAAATTTTCCGCCGATGCGTCCGCCGGCCCGGCAGTTTTATGGATCGACAATCGCGCGGATGGAATTCCGGTTCTGATTGTCACCGGTCCCGACTCGGCGGCGGCTTCTCTCGCTGTGGACAATATAAACGACGGAATCGCTTCCTCAGGCGTTCTTTCGCTCGAAAGCGAAGAATTCATTGGAGACAGCGGGGAAAATGTCGACGCCGGGGGATTCATGCTCATCAACAACGGAACGCCGTCGGCCGGGGCGCTTGAGGATGGGCAAATTATGCTCGATCTCTTCCGCAGCAGTTCGGCGTGGCCGTCGGGCCTATGGCTCGACCCGCCGCAGAAGAAAGTCCCGGACGGCTCGAATTTCGAGGTTGGCCATTGGCCCCACGTGTTTAAATATTCCATTCGTCTGCATGGCGACGACTGGCGAAAGGCGGGCGCGCCGCGCGTCGGTTACGAAGCAAATTTTCCGTTTGTCGTGCGACCGCTCAACAGGCATGCCGGCGAATTGCCGGCTCAAATGTCTTTCATGTCGGTTTCCCCTCAAAATTTCGTCATCACCGCG
>JBAYJY010000219.1:0-6953 GCA_041664945.1 bacterium
AATAGTTAAAACGCATCTCGGACTGTTGAAGGACGCTGACGCGCTTTTCGCTATGGTTCGCGAAGCGCTCGCCGCCGATTCCACGCACCCGGAAGCGGTCGCGGCAACTGCGCCGAGAACAGATCTCGCTATGCCGATATCCGAAGATCAGATTGTCGCCAAAGTGAAACAGAGCATGGCCGCCGCAGGCATTAAGCCAAAAAAACTGACGAAAATCACTCTCTCTGAGGCCGACACGGTTTACGCGGCATCCGCCGGAAAGAAAAAGATTTTTTCACGCGTCATGGGCCGACGGGTTCCGTGCAGCGACTGCCATAATATTTTCTTTATTTACACTTTCGACGACAAAGGCAAATTCATCGACTTCACACCGATTCTCGTTACTAAACTCGGAAACAAGGTCTGGGACAGCGCTGACATTAAGAAGTTCAGAAGCCGCCTCAAAAAACAGACCGCCGGAGCTTCGATCTTCACACAGCTCGCTTTCGATCCTAAAATCGACGCCGTGACATCAGCCACAATCAGTTCGAAACTTGTTTTCGACAGCCTAAACGACACGAAAGACGTCTATGACAAACTCGCGGATATGGGATATCTGCCCAAGAAAAAGAAGTAATTATCTATGAAATCAAAAATAACATTATTATTCGCCGCGATAGTATTCTCATCTATAGGCTATGCGGCTCTTAAAAACTCGATCCCTCCTGAGCGCAGTTTGAATTCGTTTATAGTTACGCGCGCCGACGCTGTCGAATCCGCTTCGCCTGATTATCCGTTCTTTCCGAGTCTCATCCGCATCGCAGGCGACAAAACGCTTACGACAGATGACTTCACTTCAAACGATCAATGCGCCAACTGTCACCGCGAAATACACAATCAATGGACCGGGTCGATGCATTTCAATTCGTTCGAAGACCCCGTCTGGCGCTCAATGTGGACACTCGCCTTCAACGAAACCGAAGGCAGGATCGGCAACGAATGCCTGAGCTGCCACACGCCGATCGGCGTTCTAACGCACGGCATTACAAAACCCGGAGAACTCGGCACGCTCGACGCTCTTTCCGCGAGCGGCGTGCAGTGCGACTTTTGCCACACTATCTCTGATACGCGCCATCTCGAAACCGACTCGAAAACTCCGCATAACATGGCATTCACAATTACACCCGGTGACATTAAGCGCGGCCCTTACAAAGATGCTGAGTCTCCGATGCACGAGACTGCTTACTCTCAATTGCATGAAAGCGCCGAATTCTGCGGAAACTGCCACAACGTCTATCACCCGGAAACAGGCTTGCCGATAGAAAACACTTATGACGAATGGAAACTGTCGACATACGCCGCAAACGGCATTGTCTGCCAGAACTGCCACATGATACCGGTTGAGAAACTGGCGGAAGTCGCTGCGACAATGAAAGCCGCTGTAAATCCCGGACAGGCATCCGAAATCGGACCGCAGCGCGATAATGTTTTCTCGCATGAATTCGTCGGCGGCAACACCGCTATGTATTCCGCTTTAGAATCAAAGAGCAAATACGATATCGCTGTGAAAAGATTAAAGATCGCGGCAGCTCTCGATGCGTCAGGCCCGGCGAAAACACCAGCGACCGGCTCGGATTTCAAGATCGACGTCAAAGTAACAAACGCCGCCGCGGGGCATAACCTGCCGACAAGTCTGCCCGAACTTCGCCAGATGTGGCTTTGTATCACAGCCAAGGACGCAAAAGGAAAAGTAATATATCAATCCGGCGCTCTTGATGCAAAAGGCGAACTCGGCGCAGATGCCGTTATATTCAACGCTCAACCGAAAGATGCCAATGGAAATCCCACTATAAAGCCGTGGGAGATTGCGCGGATAGACAACAACAGAACAATCCCGCCAAAGGGAACAGCATCAGAATCTTTCTCATTCACAATGCCGGCCGGTTCCGCCGGTCCTGTTAAAGTGGCCGTCGCCCTCCGCTACAGATCATTCTCTCCGGCGGTTGTCAGACAGCTTCTCGGCCCGAAAGCCGGCGCGCCGCCGATTGTTGACATGGCGTCCAAAACAATTATCATCCCTAAATGACGGAGGGAATTATGACAAAGACAGAGGAAAACAACAGAAAAGCGTTCGAGGGGGAAGCGAAAGCCCACGTCCGCATTCAAGCGTTCGCGCAACAGGCTGAAAAAGATGGTTATGTTCAGATCGCAAAGCTGTTCCGCGCGGTTGCCGAAGCGGAACGCGTTCATGCGATGCGACATCTCAAAAATTTGAAACTGGTTAAAAGCACGGAAGAGAATCTCAAGTATTCGTTCGAAAGCGAAACAACGGTTAACGAACTTGTTTATCCACAAATGATAAAAGACGCGATCGAGGACGGCGATAAGGTTTCAACGATAACATTCACGCATGCACGGGACGTCGAAGAGACGCACGCCGCGCTTTATAAAAAAGCGCTGGATCATCTCATGAACGAAGTCGAAACGGCGTATCACGTCTGCAAGGTTTGCGGATATATCTCGGATGGAGAGCCGCCGGACGCCTGCCCTGTCTGCGGCGCAAAAAAAGAAATGTTCTATGAAGTAAAATAATCCCGGCCTGATCTGCCGCTTTACTTTCCGATAATCATTTTTGCTATGAGCAACTTGTTGATTTCAGTCGTTCCGGCGCCGATTTCGAGCAGTTTCGCGTCTCTCATATAGCGTTCGACCTTGTATTCGCGGCAGTAACCGTATCCGCCGAGGATCTGGATCGCTTCGAGCGCCGCGTTCGTTCCCATTTCCGTCGCGAACCACTTCGCCACTCCGGCCTCCGCTGTCACTCGCCTGCCTTCGTTTATCATCGTCAGCACGTGGCGCAGATAAACGCGCGATAGTTCAATGTCCCGATAAATGCGGGCTACTTTTCCCTGAATCAACTGGAACTTGGCGAGCGGCCTTCCGAACTGTTTCCGCTCTGTGATATATTTCAGGCAGATATCAAGGCAGGCCTGCGCGATTCCGATGTTGATAGCGCCGGCGACCGCCCGCTCGATGTCCAGCGACTTCATCATCCCAAGAAATCCCATGCCTTCAGCGCCAAGCATATTCGACTTATGGACGCGGACGTTGTCGAGAAATATTTCGCCCGTCGGCGAGCAGCGCATTCCCATTTTTTCGAACGGTTTTCCTGTTTCGAGACCTTCCATGCCGCGTTCGAGAATGAAAGAGGTCCCGCCCGTGATCTCGCCGGGAACTCCAGATGTACGCGCGATCACTATGAAATAATCGGCGATCGGCGCATTTGTAATAAATGTTTTCCGTCCGTTGATTATCCAGAAATCGCCGTCCTGTGTCGCGCGAGTTTTGATTCCAAGCGCGTCCGAACCGGCGTCGGGTTCCGTCAGCCCCCAGCAGCCGATCGCTTCGCCGCTCGCGATACGAGGCAGATACTTTTTCTTCTGGTCGTCCGTTCCGAGTTCGAGCACATTATTGCCGAAAAGAAATGTCGAGGCTCCGGCGGACAGCACAAATCCGGCGCTCGCTTTCGCGAGTTCCTCGTTGCACATCGCGCCGAGTATAAGATCAGACCCGCCTTCTGCGCTCCCTCCGTATTCCACCGGAAATCGCATCCCGAGCAGCCCGAGTTCGCCCATCTTCCTATACAAATCGCGCGGAAATTCCCCTTTGACATCTATCTCTTCCGCTATCGGTTCAATATCGTTCTTTGCGAACTTGCGCGCCAAGTCCAAAGTCATCTTCGCTTCGCCGCTCAATTCATAAGACATACCGTCCTCCTCGATTTATGGAAAAAGCAGAGCATATGCGAGATGGAATTATCTTAATGAACGGCCGCCGAAAAACTGCGATAAAACTCAATCCACTTTCAGAACTGCAAACGATTCGTCTCCGTTGTAGAGTTCATCGAGCTGTTCATTATATTTCTCGTGGATGAAATTGAGCCTCGTTTTCTGAGTCGGCGTTTTTTCGCCGTTGTCTTCCGACATCGGGCGGATGTAGAGAACTTTTTTAATATCCTCGGCATCCGGAACCTTGAACTTTTGCAGATAGTTGCGACGCGCCTGTTCAAACTCAGCGCGACATATGCCGATGATCTTTTCATTATATGCGAACTCGTTGCGATTTGTGTATGTTATGCCGTGCAGTTCGGCGGCGGAACGCAGGTCGTCTTCCTCGTCAGTGAGAGATACGATCGCAACCGGATAGTCCTTGCCCTCGCCGTAAACCGCGACCTGCTGCAGCAGCTTCGTGAATTCCTGAAACTTTGATGCGATTTCCTCGATGTCGTGGTGTTCGCCGTCCGAGAATTTCACGCGGTTGCCGGCGCGGCCGAGCACGAAAACAAAGCCTTCCGGGTCGAGATAGCCGCGGTCTCCGGTGTAGAACCAGCCGTCATCGTCGACAACCGATCTGTACTTCTTTTCCTGATTGTAGTAGCCGACAAAAATATTCGGGCCGCGCGCGGCAAGTTCGCCAACAGTTCCGACAGATACTTCCTTTCGGTCTGAGTCGACTATTTTCACTTCCACACCCGGTATAGGTTTCCCGGAGGAACCGAATTTGTTTTGATCGTGGCCGTTGACGCTTATGACAGGCGACGTTTCGCTCAATCCATAACCGAGGTGAATCGTTATGCCAAGTTTTTCCTGATAGAACAAATAAGTGTACGGTTCGAGTTTTCCGGCGCCGGAAATAAAATAGCGGACCTTATCAATGCCCGCCTTATTCTTAACAATTTTTGAGAGCTGTTCCGGAAGGACCTGCCCAACGAGATTCGGCAGACCGTGAGCGATCCGCTTTTCGATGTTCTGCTGCATCTTCGCCCAAACCCTCTGAACGCCGGGGAACAGAGTCGGCCGCAGATCGACCAGATCCTGCGCGAGCGTCTTGCGGAAGCTGTAGCCTATCGTGCTGCCGCTCAGCAGCGCGCAGAGCGTTAGAATCGTTTGAAGCACGTGCGCTTCGGGCAGATAAGAAATCAGCGAGTCGTGCGGCTGCATGTTGATATATTCCGTAGCGCCGATCGTGTTTGAAAGAAGATTTCCATGGGTCAGCATCGCTCCCTTCGGATTTCCGGATGTGCCCGATGTATAAACAAGCCGCGCAAGCGTCTTTAACGTGTTGCCTTTTGAGCGCCGCTCAACTTCATTATTGATATTCTCGACGCAGCCGCAGCCGCATTCCATCAGATAACCGTAGGCGATGAGCCGTTTGTCGTTTTCGAGATTGACGCCTGCCGGATCGTAAACGACGATATGCTTAACGCTCGGAATTTCGTCCGGCGGAATGCTGATGACCTTGCCAAGTTGCTTTTTGTCCTCAACGAACAGAATCACTGACTGCGTGTCTATCATCTTGAACTTTATGTGGTCCACTGAATCGTTTGTATAAACGCCGACAGTGGCGCATGCGTTTTTATGAATCGCAAAATCGGTTATATTCCACTCGGGCCTGTTTTCAGAGAGAATGGATATCATCGAACCTTCGGGAACGCCGAGATTGCATATCGCGCATGCGAGCGCCGAGATGTCTTTGTAAAAATGTTCGAAAGAACGCTTGTGCTTAAACTCGCCCGGCTCTTTCGAATCGTCTTTGTATTTCTGCGCGTCGAGTTCTTTAAATTCCACGCAGGCGATGCGTATCGCTTCGTTCAAACTAACTGCATTGGCAATCTTTTCCGGCACGGCCATTTTAAAAGTCTCCCCTCAAGGTGATTATAAAATTATCCCAGTTGCGCGACTAAGAGAGCATTGCTATTTGGGCATGTTTACATTTATGTAACATACAAACTTTCTGCATTATATCAACAGTGTCTTTAAAAGTCCATGCGGAAATTCGCCGAACAACCAACCGTCCGGTTGAAAGATCTGCGAAAAAATTCACCAGCCGCCGAATGGATGATATAATGGTCATCGAATTCATATTTTGAGGAGGCGCCTCATGCGTTTTAGAATATCGGCCTTAAAAACAGCGGTAACCGCCATATCAATCGGGATACTCTTTTCTTTCACTATGCAATCACAATGCCTCGGAAAAGACTTCTATCTGGCAGAACCGGAAAATGTGCCCGACTGGGCGAAACAGGGACAATTTCAGTTCATCCGGATAGACGGCGGCAATATAGAAAGCATGAAGGCGGAGCGCACATTCTGGGGGAAAGATTTCACCGCTGAAGAAAGTGAAGTCCTCGCAAATATCTACACGAAATATCAGGATAAACTTTTCGAAAAGCTTAAGGAGGCGCAATTCAACTGGATATGGGTGACATGGAGCTGCGGCTGGTCGAACGAAACAGAAAAACAAAATCGAGAACAATTGAAAAAGGTGATAAAGCGAGCACACGACGAAGGCATGCATGTTACCGCCTATCTATCCGCGACAAACATGTTCTGGGAGAGCATGTTCAAGGACGAACCGGAATCATTCGCGTGGGTTCAACTCGCAAACGGGAGGCCGGTCACATACGGCGGCCCGCTGAATCCGATGCGGTTCCTCGCCGACCCGCGCAACCCCGAATGGCGGAAATACATTATCAGAAAAGCCGAACTGGCGATCGCAGCCGGAGCTGACACCGTTTTCTTCGACAACATTATCGGCGATAAAGACGGTCTTAAAACGCTCTTCAGCGAGTTTCAGATGATGGCTGTGAGAAAAGCAGAAAAATTGAACAAACCTAAAGCGATCCTATATGTAAACACTCATCTCCTGCCTGAAATACTGGATATAAACGACACGAACGAATTCGTATGGAACGAATTCGGAAAAAACACGCCGGGCGTCTGGCCGGTTTCGGGATGGGACGTCGCCAACGTGCGCAAGGTCAGGAACATAATGGGCGCCAAGAACACATGGCAGCCGCACAAGTTCGAGGACGACAAATACAACTGCGGGCCGCGCGAGAGATGCATTCCGACGCCGGTCGAGCAGAAGCTCAGCATCGCCGAAGCGTGGGCGTTCGGTTCGAGCTTTTCGCG
>JBAYJY010000220.1:0-6910 GCA_041664945.1 bacterium
ACCCCTTGCTGCATAGCTACAAGACATCCCTTTTGAAACACTTGAAGAAAACTAAGCTCACGGACACGCTGATTCATCTGCTGCACTATGGAATCGGACAATTCGCCGACGAACAGGGCAAACCGGAATCGCTGCGTCTGTCGCCGGATCAGCAAAAAACAAAAAGCGGACTCATGAAATACTATGTCTCTCAGTCAAAGCTTACATCGGATTTCAACAGCATGATTAAAGCTCGCGCAACTCTCGGCATATTCCTGCCATGGCTTCGGCACATGCCGGATATCGAGCAGTGGCGGCTTGTGCCGCAGTCGCGCGATTACGGCGCCCCGCCATGCAAGGGACACAGATACTCGGAATACAATCAGGGCGTCAGCGCCGCTGACTACAAAAGGATATTGGGAACCGCGCTCGAAACGTTGAAAAAAGAGAGATAGCGGGGATTATTGAAAGGCGCCGAAAGCGCCTGCTGTCTTTGCGGAAACACAAACGTTCGACGAATCCGGAATGAATTCGGCTTTCCGCAAAACGACAATAGCGCCATAAGGCTAAAATCGGTTTAACCGGATTCGGTTTTTAGCGGCGAATACGGGTTTAAAACAAAAAGCCCCCGGAGGGAAAACCCGCCGGGGGACTTGTTTGACGTTCTAAGGCCTGATGACTTAGGCTTTTGTAACGTTCGCGGCTTGTTTGCCCTTCGGGCCGGAAACGACGTCGAATTCAACTTCTTCGCCTTCCGCGATGGTCTTGAAGCCGTCGCCCTGAATGGCCGAATAGTGAACGAACACATCTTCGGCGCCCGGGATCTCGATGAATCCGAAACCCTTCGCAGCGTTGAACCACTTTACTTTTCCTCTTGTCTTTGACATCTGAACCTCTTTCTTTTGTAGGAATGCTACGAACTCATCCCTCACGCATTCTGCAAACGCTGAATGACCGTGATAAAGCCGACGGTGTTCTCAAGTTGTAACTTCATACGGGTTTTGGGTTGTTAATCGTGCGTCCTACTTGTTGCCGTCGTGCTGCTTTTACAAAAGTGTTACTTGCTTCTTTTGCTGCATAAACGTACGGTCTTACATGATGAGTATGAGCGGTCGGATCATATTTTGCAAGCATTTATTTAAAATAATCTGATTGCCGCTGTTTTATTTCCCGCGCGCTCCTTTTGCGACCATAGCATTTTCCCATGCGCTTTGAGTCGTCGGGACACATTTATACAAATCATTTGGGCACAGCATGCTGTGTCACTACGTTGGATTCTTTCTGCCGCGCCCCTACTTATGGTACAATACAAACGTGAAAATCAGAATGCCGGACAGAATATCGGGAGCGGCCGCGGCGACGGGCCTGACGGCGATGGCGGCTCAGTTCCTGCTCACGCGCGAGCTGATGGTTGTCGCGCTGGGCGACGAACTGAACGTCGGGTTCGTGTTCTTCGCGTGGCTGCTGTGGGTGGGCGCGGGGAGCGCGGCGGGCGGCGCGGCCGTTCGTCGCTGGAGGCCGGGGCCGGATGCCATCGGGCTGCTGCTTATCGCGCTCGGAGCGCTGCTTCCCCTTTCGATCCTCTGGGCGCGCGTTCAGGGGCGGCTGTTCGGATACGGGCAAGGCGAATTGATTCCGGCGGAACATGTTTTGCTGATGTCGCTGATTGCGCTCGGGCCGGTTTGCCTGCTCACCGGTTTTTTGTATCCCGTGTTCTGCGCGACAGCAGAGAGCGGCGAACGCGCGGCGGGCGGCGCGGGCCGCGTTTATGCGTGGGACACGCTCGGGGCGGCGGCCGGCGGCGTTGTGTTCAGCGTTCTGCTCGCCGGGCGCGTCGGGTCCGTCGGCTGCGCGGCGGCGGCGGCCACCGTGTCGGTTTTCGTGGGCGCGGCGTGGCTGTCACGGCCGTTAAGGTATTGGGCATGGTTCGCGCTGGTGATAGTAATCGCGGCATCGCCAGTGTGGCTTGGCGCGGCGGGGATCGCCACGAGGACGCTCGCGTGGGGCCGGCCGGTTGTCGTGAGCGTGGATTCGGGTTATGGAAACATCACAGTCCTGCTTGACGGAAAGCAATTCAGCTTTTTTGAGAACGGACGTCTCACGGGCGAGGTTCCGGACGCTGTTTTCGGCGAGTATATGGCGCACACGCCACTGCTTGCTCATCCGGAGCCGAAGCGGATCTTCTTAATGGGCGCCGGACCGGTCGAGATATCCGAGGCGCTGAAGCATGGCCTGAAAAGCGTGACATGGGCCGAGCTCGACCCGCGACTGATCGAGTTAAAGGAGAAATACACGCCCGCGAATCTGAAATGGGTCTACAAAGACCCGCGCGTGCGTATCGTCGCGAGAGACCCGCGCCGTTTCCTCGAGCAGACACATGAGAAGTTCGATGTAATCGTCATCGACGCCGGCTCGCCGGAAACAATCGCTCTCAACCGCTATTTCACAAAAAGCTTCTATTATCTTCTTCGGCAACGTCTTACTCCGGACGGAATAGCCGCCGCCACCGTTCCGTTCACCGAGAATTACATGGGCGCCGCCGAAACCGCTATGTTCGGAAGCATTTATAAAAGCGCGATGCACGAATACATACCCCCGGCTTACAGCGTTGGTTTTATTGTTTACCCTCAACTCATAACAGGGCCGAAACCTATGTTGCTATTTAGCTATCACGGCGTTTCGGTGAAACCTGAAGAGGCGGCTGAACGGTTCAGGCGGCGGGGCATCCGCTCAAGGCGCTACAGCGCGGACATGGCGGCATATTATTTCGATCCCGCGCGGCGGCGTGAAGCGTTCGGGCAATTCAGCAGGAACAAAATCGAATATTTCACGTGGAAAGACAAAGTTAACGGAACTGATTCCGGAACAGCCGGATTGCTGAAAAGCCCCGGCGTCGATATAAACACAGAACTGAATCCTGCCGCGGTTTTCAATCATATCCGTTACGCTGCGTCGTATTACAAGTCTTCTGGCATAGCGCGTATTCTGTCGCGCTTCGGAGACGGCCAAATTCCGAAGAAATGGCGGAAAATGCCGTTTGATTCAAAAATCGCTATTTATTTTTTGCTCTTTTTAGTGTTCTTTATTTTAGATTTTGCTTTAGTCGGCCGAAAGCGCGTATCAAAAACCATTCTGAGGGCGCACACATTTATTCTCATAGCCGGCGTAGGCGCGGCTGGAATGGCGATGCAACTCGTTTTGCTTTATGTGTTTCAGATGTTCTACGGAGTCGTCTACCAATATCTCGGCGCATTGAACGCGTTGTTTCTCGGCGGCGCGGCTCTCGGCGCGGCTGCGGCATCGCGAAGGATATCGAGAAACAAGTCGGGCAGGATGACGCTGTTTTTTTCTACAATATTTCTTTTGCTTGTCATTATTCTTATACTCGGATTTCTGGGAATAATCGCTGCATTCAATGACCTCTTTTTTATCGACACATTTATCGCATTGCCCGTGATTCCTTTGATGCTGTTGTCGGGCGCAGCGGTCGGCGCTGTGTTCCCGCACGCGCTGAACTATATGCGCGGCGCCGGACCGGCGCCGGAAGCGCCGGAGGCCGGAGCGCTGTATTTCGCTGACCTCGCGGGCGCCTGCGTTGCCGCTTTGCTGGTTACAACCATATTAATTCCAGTATTCGGAGTAGCGACAACATTATTCATAGCCTTCGCGTTCATCGCGGCTGTCGGAGAGCGCTCGAAAAGAAAAGCATAGAGGCGCCATTTAAGAAGCCACTTCGATAAAGCAATCTTGCCAATATGCCGGATATCCTATAAAATGCCGGAAATAAGTGCGCAAAAAAGAGAGTGATAAACATGTCCGATAAAAACGGGAAACTATTGAAAACAATTGGAAACGAGCGCGGGAAAGCCAATGGCGCATTGGGGAAATATGTCGCTATCGCGCTGATGGGCCTGATAGCGTTTCTGATACTTTACGTTTTTGTAATCAGCCCGAAAAGTCCGTTCACGATGATATTCAACCCGAAGAAATTCCAGTACACGAAGAAGATGAACATCGCATACGATTACCTTTACGCAAACAATTTCAAGAAGGCGAAGCCGCTGTTGGAAGAGGCGATCGCGCTGAGGCCGAAAGAAGCGTTGCCGCACGACAAACTCGGCGTGGCTTACTTCAAACTCGGGAAGCCGGACAGAGCGGTTTTCGAACTGGAAAAGGCGATCGAACTTAATCCGAAATATGACGAGGCTTATGCGAACCTCGCGGCGGTCTATGCGAAATTCGCGGCGGCAAACATAGAAAAAAAGAACAACCAGGACGCGATCAACAACTACCTCAGAGCTGAAAAAGAGATCGAAAAAGCGCTCAGGTTGAAACCCGGCGAACCGAACTATATGAACATTCAAAAACAGGTTATAGAAGCCCGGAAAAAGATACAGCCATAACCTCGCTTCAATTCACGGAAGAAAACATCTTACGGTTCTTCCCTTTCGTCCGTTCCCAACATTTAATGCGTATGTTTGCGCATTTTAACATGAACCACTTAATACATTTTTCCGGGAACTGATATTGTTCTTGTTTTGTTGTTATAATGTTATAAAATTTAATTACCTAAAAAATCAGTTTCAGCGAATGTTTATTTTGTCGGAGGTTTATATGAGCGGCCAGCCATTATTTCCGGAAAAAGCAAAGACGCCTGAAAAAAAACGCCTGAAGCGCCGGCTTCAGAGCATCCGGTTCAAAATATTCGCTTCATTCTTCAGTATTTTCACAATATTCTTTTTCGGAATGAATCTGGCGTATTTATACGGAGTGCCTTTCACAAAAATATCCGGCATCGAAAAGCAATATAAAAAGGAGGCTTTTTTAAGTCTCGGCACCGTCGCGGACACTAAAAAAGATCGTCTTTTGAGCTGGTTCAACGAACGGCGCGGAGACATCTTTTTCAATGCGAATAATTCCAATCTCTTATTGAGGGTAAAGCCGCTTGCTGAATTGGCGAACGAAAAATCAAATGCCGGGCTCACCGGAAAGGCTTTGTTTTCCATACTTAACAAGCGCCCTGAATACGAAAATATTAATATGCGAATGCGGAAACTGAAGCAAGCCTATAAAAGCTACGGCGATATCAAAATCGCAGACACGGAAACCGGAAAGATTATTTATTCGACAGACATTTCAGAATTGGGAACGAATATCAGCAAAGAAGCATACTTCTACAAGCCCGCCAAATCACGTGACATCTATTTCACCGACATCTCCATGTGCGCCAGACACAAGGTCCCAACCTTAATAATGGCCGCCGGAATGCCGGCGCCCGTCGAGTCCGCGACTGAAGCGCTTCCCCGAAAAATCCCCGCTGTTCTTATTTTTGAAATTGACCCGACAGATGTGTTTCGCGATATTCTCCACACCGGCGACGGGCTGGGCAAAAGCGGAGAGGCGCTTCTCGTCAACAGAGACATAAGAATCATAAGCGCTTTGAAACACCCTCTGGCTAACGGCGAAAAAGCAAAGATTCTAAAATATCGAATTAAGGCCATGCCCGCCCATCTCGCGGCGCAAGGCAAGGAAGCCGCGCTTGAGGCGAACGACTACCGCGGAACGCCGGTTCTCGCCGTGACTCGAAGTATAGCCATCTCGCCCGATTTCTCGTGGGGCCTCGTAGTCAAACGAGACAAAGCCGAGCTTCTGGCCCCGCTGGCTGAAGACATGAATTTTCTGCTCTTCCTTTCCATTGGCTGCTCCCTGATGGCGTTCATAGTATTGGGCATAATGACCCGGACTCTGACGTATCCCATCAAAAAACTAAGTTCGGCAGCCGAGCAAGTCGCTGCGGGAGACCTCACAGCCCGCACGGCAATTCACTCATCCGACGAGTTGGGAACCCTCGCCGCAACTTTCGACCAAATGGTTCAGCGTCTCCAAAGCTGGAACGCGGAACTGGAAGCGCAGATAACCGAGCGCACCGCCCAGCTCGGTTCCTCTAACGCCGCGCTTCGCGAGTCGGAGCTTCAATACAGAACGCTTTTCGACAGCGCCGGAGACCTTATCGCGATTCACCGTTTCGGAAAATTCATCGAAATCAACCGCGTCGGTTGTGAGCGGCTCGGCTATTCGCATGAGGAATTGTTAAACATGGGTCCGGCGGAAATCAGCGATCCGGAGAGCGCCGCGCTGTTGCCTGAAAGATTCGACGAACTCCGGGAACACGGACAAATAACCTTCGAGACAACCCATATAACGCGTTCCGGCAAAAAAATTCCAACGGAAATAAATACAAAACTGATAGAATACGCCGGCAAACCCGCTGTGCTTTCAATAGCGCGCGACATCACTGAACGCAAAAGAGCCGATGAAACCATTCGCGCGAATGAAGAGAAATATCGCCGGCTTTTCGATGTTGAACCGGACGCGCTTCAGCTTGTTGACGCAGAAACTCTCGATATTCTTGACGTGAATGAAGCGTCCTGCGCGCTTTTCGAATATTCCAAAGAAGAATTTCTCAAACTTAAGATAACTGCAATATCCGCGGAACCTGATGACACTTCAGCGCGAATTAAAAAAGGTGTTTCCGGAGCTACCGTCAGAGTTCCCTTGAGGCTGTGCCGGAAGAAAAACGGCGAAATATTCCCTGTGGAAATGTCGCTTGTCTTTTTTGAAATAGACGGAAAACAAAGATTGTTCGGAGCATTGCGCGACATATCGGAGCGGCATCGGGCAGAAGAAGCTCTTCGGCAAAGCGAGGAGAAATACCGGGAACTCGTCGAGAATGCCAACAGCATCATCCTGCGGTTGGACACATCAGGAAACTTTACTTTTATCAACGAGTTCGCACAGAAGTTTTTCGGCTTCCCGGAGGAAGAAATACTCGGCCGTAATGTGGTCGGCACGATCGTGCCCAAGGTTGAAACCGGAGGCCGCGACCTCGAAGCGATGGTGGCGGATGTAATGGCGCAGCCGGAAGAATACG
>JBAYJY010000221.1:0-6811 GCA_041664945.1 bacterium
ATCAATTTTGCAATATTTCGAATAACGATATATCCAATATTTCTGTCATCATCGACAAGTTTGAAAAAATATTGCGCCGGGAGAAGCATGACAACCGAGTCTGAAATTGTCTTGACTGTCGCGGAGTGAGGCATTTCGTCGACGAGCGCCATTTCGCCGAACGCATCGCTCGCGCCAAGCGTCGTGATGAATGTTCCTTCCTCCTCGTTTTCCGTCTCCTGCCCGACATGTCCTGTCGAAACTACGATATCTCCATGTTTAATCAGGTAAAGAACTTCGCGGGGAGCATCGTTCTCCTCGATAATAACCGTGCCCATCGGTATCGCCTGTTCCGTTAGGCCATCAGCGATCTTCCTCAACTCACTCTCACCAAGACCGTCAAATAATGAACATTTTTTTAGAATTTCCACGTTTTCCTTAATATTCACGAACACGCCTCCCGATTTGATGGTAACGGACCGGATGCCCGACAATCATCATAGTTGAACTTTATCCTCTGTCGCAATATAACAAAATATATCACACATTTTTGCTTAAATGGCCAAATTTCACTAATATGTTATTTTTATTTAACGCTAAAGTCAACCGTTATAAATATTCCACAGTTTGAAAAAAGTGATTAAATTGTCAATAATGCTTTTTTCTTCTGAATTTGCGCTTGACGCTGACTGTTGCGCGTTTTGCCGACTTTTGGGCTGAAAATAGCGCTGTCGCCGCTATTGAAACGCTGAAAGGCTCCGGATAATGAAACGCTCGGCTGCGCGCATGTTCGAGCAGCCAGCGACCCGGCGCGCCTAATCGCCTCGCAATCCGTAGTTTCACTGACCGGGCGCCGGGAGTTTTTAACACTTCTAAAAGAGCAAGTTCAATGTCATTCGGATTCGGCGGACATCCCGGAACGAACTTCCCCAAACCACTATGGCATTCTGCGCAATCGCCTATCACAAGCGTGCGTTTCCTGTCGACCAACTCTATAAATCGCCCTATCGGCTTTCCGATTATGAAATGAGCCGGTTTTTGTAGCTTGTCGCCGCCGAGCCACGGCTCAAGGGCCTGCCTCGCCAACCCGGCGCATCCCGATGCGCAATAGTATTCGCCGCCGCCTACAACCCTTGCATTCTCATTCGCTCCCTCGATATTCCAGTTCGCTTTTCGAAACTTTTCCATTTTCCCGGCGGCGCCTGCAGGCAATACTGTAATTGATTTCATGTTCACCATACCTGCCCTCATGTCGGCAAGCAGTCGCAGATGATCGATATCCTGCGGCACAAAACCCATAAGCCGACACATCACCGCGTCTGCATTCACCGCATTCGCTCCGCCGACAATCAGTCCGAGTTCTTTCGGTTCAGAATATAGGGGGCCTTGACCCTCTCCGCACATTATTGCGTCGTACATCGCATAATCAGGCCTCCTAATTCCATACACATCTGCCAATTTCATTTGCATTCGATAGTCATGATTCTGATACCGCTCTTTCTCCACGAGCAATTGAAGCATAGTCGTCGCGGTTGTCGACACTTCGGTTAATATACTTGTTTTTGCTTTCGTAATGACTATGAATATATCGCTTTTCAAACAAACGGACGGAACTTTGAATTCCTCATGAACGAGCGGCGCGCTGATTTTCATTCTTACTCTGCGCGCGTCCGTCAGGCTGATAAAATGCGCGTTGCTGCCAAGCCGTTTCCTATATAGACCTGTAAACTCCGAATGAGATGTTTTCATGCGCGGCGGCGCGGGGTCAGCGACAGCTATCTCGCCGGCTCCGAGACTCGCGAGCCCCTCAACAACGCCGATCACAAAAAGCGGATTCACTCCCACGCTTGCACGGTCCCACGACCAGTCCGCGCAGTAAAGAATGAAAACAGAGCGCCCCTTCGGGTCGATCCCGTCGGCCGTGAACATTGCAGCCGCCTTCTCCGCTATCGCGCGAGGATCGTAATCTTTTTGTTCTTCAACCCGAACAGGGCTGTTTATTCCGGATTCATTCATATAGTTTTAATAACAATTCGAAAGACACAACCCAACCGTGTTGTTGCGCGCATTCCTGCCTGCTTCACTGTCATTTATTTGTATCGCCTGCGAAAACTATCCTGTCACCCATAGCTACAAAATGATCCGCTGTCGTTCCCGCCTTAACTCGCGCTCCCGGCAATACTACGCCGTTAGACAAGACAGAGCCGGCGCCGATCTCACATCCGCTCCCGAGCGCAACATTCGGACCAACCGATGCGTTCTCCCCTACACTCATCTTGCCTTCAACGAAAAAAGGCTCCTTCAAGGGTACCTTTGCGTCGCCTGCTTTTTGCATTGCCTCTTTTCGGCAACTCTTCGTTCCGCCGCCGGCAAATACATCCAGATGCGCCTGTATATAGGCGTCCACAGCTCCGATATCGCTCCAATATGTTTCAGATCGATATCCCATCACCTTCTCGCCGCATTCAAAAAGACGCGGCATGAGTTGATCCCGGAAATCATAATGCATATTCTCGGGAATGTACTCCTCGATCACGCGCTTATCATAAACGAAAGCTCCCAGATTCACAAAAGCGGCCAGCGTTTCGCCATTCCAATCCGGCTTTCTCCATATCTGTCTAACTCTGCCCTCCGGATCCACTCCGACCGCTCTAATCGCCGGACGGTCTTTCCCGGGTCCGACGGCAAGCGTCAGCGCCGCTTTTGTTTCCTCGTGGTATTTCAACATCTCTCTATAGTCGATATCCATCACAACATCGCCATTCACGACAAGAACCGGGCCGTCCCCCAACGCCGGAAGAGCTTTTCTTATTCCGCCTGTCGGCCCCAGTATCTCCGGCTCGTGGCTATACAAAATATCGAGACCGCGGCTGCGTGATCCGAATCGCTCGCGCACGGCGTCCGGCAGATGGTGGAGGTTCATTACAATCGCCTCCGCCCCCGCCGCGGCAATCGCTTCGAGTTGATAATCGGCAACGCTTCGGCCGAACAGCGGCAGCAGCGGCTTCGGGATTTCGTTTGTCAGAGGCCGCAGCCGGACGCCCAGTCCGGCGCATAAAAGCATCGCTCTCATCTAACCGATTTCCTCCACATACTTTGAAAGCGCCGCTATAAACGGCGCCAGTTCGGCATGTTTCGAGGCTGCCGGGCCGACCCGCGCGAGACACGGCGCGAAATATTTTAAATATCTGTCCTTTTTCTTAACACAATCCAGATAAGCGAATGAACCCGCCGCCTTTATGCTGCGCTGTATCGCCATGTAATCATAAATTTTATCAAATCCGGCCCGATCCTGTTTCATTCCATATACACGTTCAAGCCGGTCGAGATAATATTCATATAGTTTAACTATCAGCGCGTCAGGTATTTTTACATAGGAATCAAGAAGCAGAGATACAAGATCGTACTGAAGCGGCCCGAGACGCGCGTCCTGAAAATCGACGAGTCCAAGCTCGCCGCCGCCGGTCACCATAAGGTTCCTGCTATGATAATCGCGGTGGGTCAAATATCGCGGTTCCGCAGCGAGAGTCTCTGCAATCTTCTGAAAACCGGCTTGTATTATCGACTCATCGGCGTGAGCGACGCCGCCGCATTTGTAGTTCATTATCGCGTGTTCATAAAAAAAGTTGAATTCGAACATCAGCTTCTCAACGTCGAAAGATAGAGAGAATGCCATGCATGACTCATCGCGGGCTTTAGCGCCCTCGATTTGAATGCGCAACATAAGGTCAACAGCGAGTTTGTATAAATCCTCCGTTTTGGCTGGCGCATTACGTATCGCATCCTCAAGCGTAGCGTCGCCATAATCCTCTATGAGAATAAGTCCTGAGGCGAGATCGGCGTGATAAAGCGCCGGAACCGGCAGACCGGCTTTCTCCATAAAAACCCTTACGTTCAGATAGGGCAGTTCGCCGTCAGTCCAAGGTTGTTCGAGAACCATAAGCACTGCGCGTTCAGAGCCAGAACAGACGGGTTCATTGAATGTGACCCGATAAAACTTGCGGTCTGATGCGTCGCCTGCAAGCTTATCCACATTGAACCCGCTGAATTCATATTTCGATCTTAAAAAATTCTCAATATTTTTATCTTCCATTGACAACCTCTCCGTTGTTGCGTTTTGTCAGCGCATCACAATCAGTCGTTCGTAAACGGTTCGGCACCTGCTAAGCATAACATCCGGCGTTTCCGGCCCTCTCGGTTCGAAATTGAAACAACCGCCATATTCTTTTTCCCGCAGCGCTCGCATCACCGGCGCCCAGTCGATTTCCCCATCGAACGGTATCGCATGCCTGTCTTCCTTACCGTTGTTGTCGGAAACATGTATCTGAAGCAATCTGCCCGTATTCCTGACTGTCTCCGCCGGGTCTCCGCCTATGTTTGCATGCGCTATGTCCAGACAAATTCCAAAATGTTCAAAATTATATTTATCTAGTAAACGCGACAGAAAACTTGGTTCGGATACAGGCGTCGCCACATTTTCCAGCGCGATTTTCAAGCCGCTTCCTGCGAGAGTATCCTCCAACATCGTAAAAAATGAAACTAAATTTGAAACTGTTGAGCCGTTCATAATATCGCCGTACAAACCGCAGTGAAGAATGACTGCCGGGGCGCCGAAGCGCTTCGCGGCTCGAATGGCTGCATTCACATATTCCATAGTTAGCGCTATCACATCCGGGTCTGCAGAAGCCGGCGAAAGCCTTCGGTTTCGCCCTTTACGCTGATCAAGCGCTTTATACGGCGCGTGCACCGCTGACGCGCGGACACCCGCTTCACTGAAAAAATCGGCCGCGTCCTCCACCAGCTTTGAGTCCATCAAATCGAAATGCGGCGCCATTCCATATATTTCGGCGGCCTCGAAACCTGATTCACGAATAGCGCTCGCGTGTTCCGCGCTTAGCCGCCTGCCGCCGAAAACCTGCGTTGATATTCCGGGATACATTGCCCTCGCATTGACCGATTATTTCTTAGCGCCTTTTTCGCGCGCAACTTCCTCGCGAAAATACGCGACAGTCGTCTCCAAGCCGGTTTTCAAAGTGAATTTGGGCGACCATCCGATCTCCCGTTCGGCTTTAGAAATGTCCAGCACGCTGCGCTGCAGATCGCCCGCTCGATGCGGTCCCCTGTTCGCCTGCTGTGTAAATCCTACGGCATCCGCGATCGCCGCGTATATCTGATTAACGTCGGTCGTGACCCCGGTTCCGACGTTGTAAGCCGTGTTGTCGCCCTTGCTCACGCACGCGAAATTTGCCCGCGCCACATCCTCGACATAGACATAATCGCGCTCGCAGCTTCCGTCGCCGTTTATCATCGGCGTCTTTCCCTCCAGCATCGCGCGCGCAAAAATCGCCACAACTCCGGCCTCGCCGTGCGGATCCTGCCGCGGCCCGAACACATTTCCATACCGTAGCGCAGTGTACTTCAAGCCATGCTGATTAAGATAAAAATTCAAATAAAATTCGAGTGACATTTTCGTTATGCCGTATGGCGCGAACGGCGCGAAAACCGTGTCCTCCGACGCCGGCGCTTCCGGCACTTCTCCATAAACAGTGCCGCCCGACGACGAAAATATGAATTTCCCCACCCCGCTCGCCACGCAGGCTTCGAGAAGATTCAGCGAACCGATTATATTCACACGCGCGTCATGCAAAGGATTCCGAACAGAATCCGCCACGCTTATCTGAGCCGCGAAGTGAAACACATAGTTCGGCCGCTCTTTTTCAAAAACGCCTCGCACGCCCGGCGCCGCAATATCCATTTCATAAAACGCAGCATTCGGATTCACGTTCTTTTTCTTGCCGCTCGAAAGGTCGTCTATAACCGCGACTTCGCACCCTTCCCTTATCAGCAAATCAACCATGTTTGACCCTATGAATCCAGCGCCGCCCGTCACTATCGCTTTCATCCTGTTTCTCCTTTCATGCCTCGATGCCGCTTATGACGCGACTTTTGAATTATAACTGTTTTTCAACCGGTATAATATTCAATTTATTTTTCCATCGCTGTTTCCGCCCTGAATCTCTCGCGCAGCCAATTCAACACTCCCTCGACAGACTCCGGCGGCGTCGATGCTCCGGCGGTTATTCCGACATCGGCGGCGCACGGGAAATCCGCCTCTTTCAGTTCGTCGTTTGTCTCAACATGAATGGTTCTCGCTCCAGTTGCCGCGCTCCGTTCAGCAAGCCGTATCGTATTGGCGCTTCCATGGCCACCGACGACTATCATTACATCAACACGCTTCGCAAGCGTTTCCGCCGCCGTCTGCGCTTTACGCATCCATTCGCACAGCGTTTCTTCAACCACTAAATCTTTTATTCTTTTCTTCAGCGCTTCCGCGATTCCAGCAAACTCATCCTTATCAAATGAAGTCTGCGCAATTAATACGGCAGGCTTCCCCGAATACGTCGCTTGAATGGAATCAGCTACGGATGACAACAGCGTCGCGCCGGAACCGCAGCGGCTCAAATGGCCGGCGGTCTCCGCGTGTCCGGCTTCGCCGCAGAGAAATATCTGAAAACCGCGCGCTCCGTATTTTTCTATCTTCCTATGAATTGCCGTCACGTTTCCGCAAACGCCGTTGAAGATTTCAATACCCTTCGACCCGAGTTTCTCAAGCTCTCCGGATGCGACGCCATGGGCGCGTATTACTGCGACTGCGCCTGCAGGGACATCATCTGCGCAAGAGACCGCGTGAGCGCCGCGCTTTGCGGTCGCGGCTACAACCTGCGGGTTATGCACAATCGGCCCGACTGTCACGACCCGTTTTCCGCGCGCCGCGTCCAAGGCCGCGCCGACCTGCTTCAGCGCGTTCCGCGTCCCATCGCAATATCCGCTG
>JBAYJY010000222.1:0-6642 GCA_041664945.1 bacterium
CGAGATAGCGTATAGCGCCGTTTTCTTTTCTGAGCGAGATCGACGGCCCGTCATGCAGTATGGCGAGCGAGAAAACCCGGCCTTCTTCCCAGTTGCTGATTTCTTTTCGAAGCTCGGCGCGCCGGCGCGACAGGTATTCAAAAGACACGCCAAGCGCCAGCAATGCGAGCCATGCTATTCGCCGTTTGACCGGGTAAGGCAGCAAGAACAAACGTGTCATGAGCGCGATTTCCTTCCTTGGGATTCGCTGTTTTTAATCCACGGGCATCATGCTTATTATTGGCATGAAACATATTACACGCGCCTCTATCATATCATTCGAAGCGTCAACGATGACGGTCGGCTCGAAAAATTGTCTTTCCCGTTTCTGCTTGCCTCTAGGAGTTTCCCGACCTGTTTTTCTCCGGCCTTTACGCGCAGCCGCTTTTTTACTATGATAGTTTCCTATTGATATGATAGTTAGACTGATATTCTGGTATGTGTTGTGTCTGGCCGCCGGGGCGGTGGTTTTTCCTGTCATGGTGAAAACGATGACGAAGGGCGGCCACGTGCGCATTAATTTCCGCGGCCGCTACATTCCGACGAGTCTTGGCATCGCTTACGCGCTGCTGACGATTGTGATGCTGCTCGGAGTGTCGTTCTGGAAGGCTGGGATAGCGGATCGCGTGGCGCCGATGGCGATTATCGTGATCGGGTTCGCTTTGCTTGGACTGCTGGACGACACTATGCAGACGAGAGAGAAGGGCGGATTCCGCGGCCACCTGTCGCGAATGGGCTCCGAGGGCGAGATTTCCACCGCGCTTTTGAAAATGTTTTTCGGCGGCGCTCTTTCGCTGCTTGTTGCGCTTCTCTATTGGCGGGATCAGGGAATCATGGCGATCGCGGACGCGATCATCGTCGCGCTCTCAGCCAACATGATCAATCTGCTCGACGTGCGGCCCGGCCGCGCCGTCAAAGGTTTCTCAACCGCCGTTCTTTTTATCCTTATAGGCTCCGTCATAGGATCGTTTTTCGGTAAGTCGGGAATTCTGCCCGTCACGTGGTTTCTCATCGGGCCATTCGCAGTCTGGACGCTTATTTATGCCCCGATAGACTTCAGATGCCGGGGCATGCTTGGCGACTCCGGTTCGAATGTCCTCGGCGCGGTGATGGGTCTTCTGATCGTGTGGGAGCTAAACGCAACCAACCGCTGGGTGGCTCTCGGCCTTCTTTTCGGATTCCATCTATTTTCCGAAGCGGTTTCGCTGACAGCGCTGATTGAAAAAATTTCGCCGCTCAGATGGCTGGACAAGCTTGGCGTCAAGCCCGACTGAGCCGCGCATTGTTATTTTAAATAGATAGGCAAATCCCCGAAAATTATGAATAACAGAATTACGCAGCCGTCGGGCATGGCCGGTTCCGACGCATGGAACGCCGTCCTGCGAGATCTCGCAGGCAAAAATAATTATTTTTTTCTCGAAACCAACATGGTTATCCATGAAGAACGCCGGAACTATCTGTTCCTCGAACCGGAAGAAGAAGTTTGCGCGCGCGCTCCCGGCGAAGTGGAAGCGGCGTTCGCGCGCATCGAAGCCGGAGTTCGCGGCGGCCTCTATGCCGCCGGTCTGTTTTCTTACGAGTTGGGCTACTGCCTCGAAAATATTTTCGAGCCGCCCGAGCCGGACAGTTTTCCTCTTTTGTGGGTCGGCTTGTATAAGAAACCGGCGGTATTCGACGTGGTAGCCGGCGATTGGGCGGAAGGCTGCCCGCCTCGCGGCATTCAACCCGTTCCCGTTGATGCGCCGGTCCCGTTCTTCGAGCTCACCGAACCCGGTCTGAGCGAAACTTATCCGGAATACGAACAAAAGATTAACGAAGTGAAGAGGCGCATTGAAAACGGCGACACCTACCAGATCAACCACACGATGCGGCTCGATTTTTTTCACAGGGGCGACCCGATCGGACTTTACATGCGTTTGCGCGAACGGCAGAAAGTCGCTTATTCGGGAATGTGGCGAAACGGCGAAATGAGCGCGCTGTCGTTGTCGCCGGAGTTGTTTTTCAGGGTCGACGGCGGAGAGATAGAGACGCGGCCTATGAAGGGCACCGCGCCGCCGGGCGATGAAACGGGCGGCGACGAGGCGGCGGCTTTCATCGGCGGCGACGAGAAAAACCGCGCGGAAAATGTCATGATCGTCGACCTGCTTCGCAACGATCTCGGGCGCATCGCCCGTGAGGGCACGGTGAGCGCGCCGCGTCTGTTCGAAATCGAGCGCTACGAAACGCTTCGCCAGATGACGTCGACGGTGCGAGCGCAACTCGCGCCGGAGGTCGGCGTTTCCGATCTTTTCAAAAGCCTGTTTCCGTCCGGCTCTGTCACCGGCGCCCCTAAGATAAGTTCGATGAAAATTATCAGAAGCCTCGAACGGCGCCCGCGCCGCATATATACCGGCGCGATCGGGTTCATGGCGCCGCAGATGAAGTCCGCCGTGTTCAATGTCGCCATCCGCACCGTATGCATGAACGGCGCTCGCGGCGAGATGGGAATCGGCGGCGGGATAACATACGACTCAACGCCGGAATCGGAGTGGGGCGAAGCGTTGCTAAAAGCGGACTTTCTGCTCTCGGGCCTGAACGATATGCCGGCGCGCGACTTTTCGCTTATTGAAACTTTGCTCTGGACGCCGGACGGCGGTTTCTTTCTCTTAGAACAACATATGGAGCGGATGGAAGGTTCGGCGCGCAGGTTCGGGATTGTTTTCGACGAGCGAAACGCGCGCGCGGCGCTCGATTCAGCAGCCTCCGGTATGAGCGCCGGAGCAGGATCGCTGCGGGTTCGCCTGACGCTTTCAAATGCGGGAATTCTCTCTGTTGAATCGGCCGCTATGCCGGCTTCGCCGGACAACGCACGGCGCCGCTTTACTATTTCCGACCGGACCGTGATCTCAACAAATTTATTTCTTCGGCATAAAACGACTGTCAGGAAAATGTATGACGAGGAGCTTGCGAAACATAGCGGCGCCGGATTCTTCGACGTCGTGTTTCTGAACGAAAAAGGGGAGCTTACCGAGGGAGCGAGAACGAATCTGGCCGCTCGAATCGGGGGCGAACTGTTCACGCCGCCGGCGGAATGCGGGCTGCTCGAAGGAGTGTTCCGGCGCAGCCTGCTCGAAGCGGGCAAAGCGCGGGAACGTATCCTCTATCCTCGCGATCTCGAAGACGCGCAAGCCGTCTATTTGTGCAATTCCGTTCGTGGTTTGTTCGAAGCCGGATACGGGCGGCCGGAATTCCTCAACCGTCAGCGATAGCCGCCGATATTGACATTCAGAAACTCTTTCAACAGCGCGCCGACTGATTTTGCGGAGATGTCCGAGAGAGCGAGACTCCTGGATTTGGCCGCGGTCTGGCCAAGCCGCGCGCGCGACTCGTGAATCAGAATCCAAACGAAATGATCGCCGTTGCGTTCGAGTTTGAGCGAAAACGGGAAACCGTTCGCGGCGAGTTCCATGTCCGTCGCGGCGGTTATGTCTTCGAGAACGATCCATGCGCCGCCCCCGCCGCGACTTCGTTCCCGCTGCGCCAGCCGTTGACGTTTCCACGCTTCCATTCTCATCGCCGCGATGTCGGCTGTCGTCCGTTCCTGACGGCTCGGGCGCCCGATCTTTTGCTTTTTGTCAGGCCGCGAAATAGCGCCTATCGGTTTTAAGTCGCTTGTGAATGTGTCGGAATCGTATATGTCCAATTTGTATTCCGGATGGTTTATTTGATGCTATATAGAGATGCCGTATTTTTTATCGCTCACTGCGAAAGTTCCGCGCTATGAATCAAAACAAGCCCTCGAATTGCGAAATATCGTCGAGAATGAAATCCGGATCGAGCGCGCGCATCTGGTCGACGGCTTCGAGGCTTTTGACGCCGGTTAAGACGACAGCGGCGAGGGCGCCGAGCGTTCGCGCGGCAATCAGGTCGCTCATCGAGTCGCCGACGACGAGAATCCTGCCTCCGGTTTTTTTCGGTAACGGCATCTTCATGTCGAGCAGCTCGCCGACGCTTTTATCCGGGAAGATGGCGCGCAGATAAACGTAAGGGTGCGGTTTGGCGATAGAGCAGATGATTCCTTTGCCGCACAGATATTGCTCGGCCTCGGCGATCTCGCGGTAAGTCGCGATCGAGCCTTTGTCGAAGAAATGGAACACGCCCCATCGTTTGAGCGGGATCATGATTTCGTCGAATGGCCTTCCGGTGGCGACGCCGAGCCGCATCCCGGCTTCCTTCAACAGAGCGAGAGTCGAGATCACTTTCGCGCCCGGGATCACCGGCCTCTCGTCCTGTATCATTCCGTCTTTCGGAATATCGCTCAGCCGCGCGTCGTGCTCTTTCAGGTAGAGGCTGTCGCCGAGGTAGCGTTCCTGAAACAGGGTGGTGCAGATGTCCCAGAACGGGCCTGACCTCTCGAACACCGGCGAATGAAAGCCGGTCCGCTCGTATCGCCAGGCGTTAATATCTTCCACCAGACGTTCGGCGAGCGGTTCATGGTCGGCCGGATTTTCGTTTCGCAACGGTTTTTCCGCCAGGCGTTTCTTGCGAAACTGAACGAAGTAAGCGTTGAGATTGTCTATCGGTTCGAGCAGTTTCCGCTTTTTATCTATCAGCTTTCCAAGGTCGTGGAGCGTGTTGATATTGAACGGCGATTCGAACAGCGCCTGAACTTTATCGTGAGGTTTAATTTCCGCGAGGAACTCGATCAGGTATAGCGCCGCGGAAAAATATGTCAGATCCCAGTTTGTGTTGATCCCGGATGTTTTGAGCATCGCGATGAAGCGGGGAGACACGAAGCGTTCGAGCGTGATCGGCGCGCCGGGTTTGTGCAGCGCCGTCTGGAGCGTTTCGTTTTCAAGCCCCAGGAATTGTTTGCTGTAAAAAAGCTCGAGCACGGTGAGGTCGGCGGCGTTCCAGTACTCAGCCTCGCTCGTTATCACTCCGTCCATATCGAAGATGACCGTCTCGATATCGTGAAAAATTTCCTTCCGGTCCGGCCTGTGCATTTTTCCCAGCTTTCGCGGTCACTCAGTTTCGAGCGACACTTTTCCCTTGACTCCCGGAGTTGTGCCGCGCCGCCACTCGCATGCGGAGAACGCGCCCCGGAGCGCTTCGCCGAACGCCCGGAAAACGCTTTCCCAGACGTGGTGCGGGTTATTGCCCTTCAGCAAGTCAATGTGCAGCGTCGCCCGGGCGCCCTGCGCGAATCCCTCGAAGAACGCCACGAGGTCCGCCTGCTGCATGTCCTCGACAAGCTCGCGGCCCGACTGCAGCTTTTCGTCCATCACAAGCAGCGTGCGCTCCTCGAAACTGACCGCCGCGCGCGCCAGCGCCTCGTCTATGCAGGCCGCCGACCCGGCCGACCCGTTGATTCCGTTCTCGATCTCCCGCGTGAACATCTCGTGGTAGGCTTCGCCCAGCGACAGCCCCACATCCTCGCATATCACGTGCGTCAGCTTGTAGTCAGTCAGTTCAACCGACACGGCGAGGTTCACGCACGCGCGCCACGCTATCGTCTCCAGCATGTGGTTGAAGAAGTGCAGCGGAGTCTCGATCTTCTTTTTGAACGCCGCGTCACGCGGTCCGCCTGCGAGCGTGAGCGTTATCTTAGACTCGCTCGTGCCTCTCTTAACCGTTATCGTCTTTGCGTCTTTCATTGTCTCCACCTGTCATTTATTCCCGGCGTTCGGACGCCGGGCGGTTCATTTATTTCTTTTTGCTTTTCTTCGCGATCCGTTTTCTGCGGTCGGCGACCGCCATAGCGTGCGCCGGGAATCCTTCGTAGCGCGCGAGCGTTTCAGCCGACGGCGCCAGAGACTTGAAGCCCTGCGGCGTCACATAGCCGATCGAGGACCGTTTGAGGAAGTCGTAAACTGAAACGCCGGAGAAAGACTTCGCGAAACCGCCGGTCGGCAGGATCGCGTCTATCCCGAGATTGAAATTCCCGAGCGTGATCGGCGTGTCCGGCCCGAGCAGAATCTCGCCCGCGTTTTTTATCTTGTCGAGCGCCTCGAACGGCTGCGCGACGAGAACCTCGAGGTGCTCCGGCGCGAAGAGATTGACGAATTCTATAGACTGGTCCAGGTTGCGTGTCAGCACGGCGCCGCCGAAATTGGCGAATCCCTGCTTGATGAAATTGCGGCGCTTTTCAGGCAGCCGTTTGATGAGCCCCGGCAGCCGCGCCATTACGTTCTTAATCAATGCCTCGGAGTTTGTGACGAGCAGCGCCGTGGAATCCGGGCCGTGCTCCTGCTCGATCAGCAGATCCAGCGCCACGAGTTCCGGGTCCGCGTTTTCGTCCGCGAGTATGATCGATTCGCTCGGCCCGGCTGGCAGTCCGACATCCACAACGCCGTAAAGCAACCGCTTCGCAGCGGTGACGTAGCCGCTTCCCGGCCCGATTATTTTGTCCACTTTCGGTATCTTCGCCGTTCCGTACGCCAGAGACGCGACAGCCTGAACGCCGCCGACGCGGTAAACGTCCTTAACTCCGCAGGCTTCCGCCGCGACCAGACTCGCCGCGTCAACCTCGCCGTTCGGTCCGGGAGGGGTGACCGCCACTATTCTCTCGACGCCTGCCACGACCGCCGGCGCTCCGAGCATTATCATCACCGACGGGAACGA
>JBAYJY010000223.1:0-6633 GCA_041664945.1 bacterium
ACGAACGCCTCGAAGACATCGTCTCCGGACAAATGAAATACTCCTATTTCCCGGTCAAGCTGGACCACATGGCGGCAAATATCAACTTTGTCGAACTAAAGGAATGCTCTTTCGAAGTCGAAGGAGTCAAAGTCACCGCGCAATACCTGAATCACCCCATACTCGTTCTCGGCTACCGCTTTGAATACAACGGAAAAGTCGTCGTCACCGAATTCGACACTGAACCCTATTCGAACGTATTCAAAAAAGACGACTCCGACATGGACGACTTCCTGTTCGGCGATAACAGCGCGCCTGCCTCGGACAAGGAAAACGAAACATCCGATATAGACGGAGTCGCTGACCCCATCGTCATGGAAATGAATAACCGCGTGAAAAGATTCGCCAAAGACGCCGACCTTCTTATTTTCGACGCGCAATACACTAAAGAAGAATATCCGACAAAAGTCGGCTGGGGTCACAGCTCGCTCGACGACGCAATCGACCTCTGCATCGAATCGAACGTAAAGCGACTCGCATTCTTCCATCATGATCCAACACGCTCGGACGACGCGCTCGACGCGATGGAAAAATATGCTCAGGACGAACTCCATAAGCGCGGCTTCAAGAACTCGCATATCTTCGCCGCCCGCGAAGGCATGGAAATTGACGTCTGACGCCGGCGCCGCGTTTTATTTCGTGTTGCCTTGATGCTTAAACCCGTTCATTCCCTTTTTCGCGCATCGTTTTTCGCCTCCTTTTTTCTGCTGTTTGCTTTTACGCAAACGCAAGCCGCCCTCCCCTCCAGGGATGGAACCGTTCTTTCAAGAAAAACCATTGAAAGCAACAATAAATGGTCTGTTTTTTCAGTGGTTTACCTCAGCGACGGCCTCAAAGTCCGCGGAAAACTAATAGTTCCGAAGAGCAAAACCGCTAAAAAAAATAAATCGCTTCCCGCGGTTGTGTTTAACCACGGCGGCGTCGACGGGATTCCGGCCCCCCTGTTGAAACGCGGGAAACAACTCGCCGGGGACGGATATGTTGTATTCGCGCCGAGCTACCGAGGCGAGGACGGCTCAGAGGGCGCAATTGAAGTCGCCGCGGGCGAAGTGAACGACGCGTTGAACGCTGTAAAAGTTCTCAGAACCATGCCGGAAGTCGACCCTAAACGGATCGCCATGTTGGGAGCGAGCCATGGCGGCATAATCACGCTGCTTTCGATAGAGAGAGACCCATCGCTCGCAGCCGCTGTTTGCGCCTACGGAGTCACCAACACATTCACATGGTATAAATATCTCGTCGACAGCGGTTTCGACGTCCATGACGACCTTTCGCAACGCGTTTACGGCAACGGGCCGGAGGATAAGCCTGAAGCATTCCGCAGTCGCGCGCCAGCGCTCGACGCGCATCTTATCAGCGCCCCGCTGCTGCTGCTCTACGGCGAAAAAGACGCCACCGTGCCGCCTTCTCAGGGAAAAGAACTCGCGGCGGCGCTCGATAGACACGGCATTCCTTACGAACTCAGAATTATTCCGGACGCCGGCCACGGGTTTCTGTTTTTCATGGACCCGGTAAAGCGATCAGCGCTCGAAATACGCCGTTCAAACGAAGCATGGAGCGCCGTCGCCGGGTTCCTAAATAAACATCTGAAAAAATGAACAGGCCTCCGAAAACAGCGCTCAGGGCCGCTTATGTTTCACAATCCCGCAATAAATACTAAAAATAGTTGAAATTATTATTAGATACTGGCTTTAGCGAGCCGCGATTTGGCGTGAGATTGTTTGTTATGCAACATGGCGCTCATGCTGAACTGTTGCACTGCTACAAACAGGCAAAAACACCGCCGAGAAAAGACTCGGCGGAGATGCAGGACTAAACTGACACACTTTTTTATATTCTTATTCAATGCGCTTTTGCGCGTTCTGCCTGTCTTCCTGCAGAACAAGCTTGCCGAGTTCATCGGCTGGCTGATCTATATTATCGCGCCCGGGCGGCGGCGGCTGATGGTAAGCAATTTAAAACGCGCTTTTAAAGAGGAATATGCCGACTCTGAACTGGAGCGGATTGCGCTTCGTTCGATTCAAAACACTATCAAAAGCGCTTTTGAATTCATGCGTTTTCCGTTATACAGCGAAGCTGACATAATCCGCATCGTCGAAGTCGAGGGCGCTGAGAATATTGAGAACGCGAGAAAAGCCGGCAAAGGCGTCATTTTCGCAACAGCGCACTTCGGAAACTGGGAACTGCTCGCGGCAAGAATACACACGCTCGGGCACCCCATGACCGCTGTTGGACGTCCGCAGGAAGACGGCGTAGTCAACGAGATGATCGTTAATCTGCGCACCAGCAAGGGAACGCGCAACATTCCGCGCGGCGTTCCAATGTACGAGCACATAACCTGCCTGCTCGCGGCTAACGAAACTGTCGGACTCGTTTCAGACCAGAACGCCGGCGTGAAAGGCCTTTTTGTTGATTTCTTCGGCTCGAAAGTCTCGGCATTCAAAGGCCCCGGCCTTTTCGCGGTCAGGACCGGCTGCAAAATTATCCCGCTGTTCATAATTCGCGAAGGTTACGAAAAACACCGCGGCATTTTCCTTCCAGCCGTTGAAATCCGGCCGAGCGGCGACGCCGGCAAGGACGTTCTCGCCTATTGCAAAGGATACACAAAATCTATCGAGGATTTCGTGCGTAAATACCCGGATCATTGGTTCTGGATTCACAAACGCTGGAAAACTCCGCCGCCCGGCGGATAAAATCACTTCTCTTCACTTTTACTAATTATTATCTGGAATAGATTTCGGTTTATATGCGCCGAAGCGCATATCACTTCTGTTTTGCCGTGGACTTCCCGGCATCAGCGCCGGGCTTGGACGATTCGCTCTTCATTATAGCCGGAATGTTCATTTTATCGCTTTCATTTTTCCACATTGCCACCATTTTGTTCATCATCTCTTTCAATGCCACGAGTTGCACGGAGAGCGATCTGTATTGATTCGGGTCGCCGGATTTGATGTAGTTCTGCAGAGTTTGAATCGTATCGGTGAACATTGAAACAGCGCTCATTGACTGTGTGTGAACGAGATAGTAATCGCCCGGAACTTTAATTGCCTGATAGCTGCGCAGCAGCCCCTCGGAAGCATCAAGAAGTTCCAGCAATTCCTGATCGTCGAGCTTGCCGATAAAAGCGTTCGGATTAATATTCACTCTGCCTATGTAATTCTCCAACAGGGAATATATTTGCAAAAACGAATTGTCATAAACCTTTCTTTTCTTTATATAGTCGATCGCCTCCATAAGGCGGACCATTTCATATACTTCTTCCTTCCGTTTTTTCAGAGAGTCGCTTTCCGGGTCGATCAGCGTAACGCGGTCTATTTCCACACGCGCATTATTGTATTTATTGAGCTTAAGATAAGTCTCGATCAGCTTCAGAGCGGTGTCGATGTCATTAATATCGTCTTTCTGAACTACGAGGAAGGATTGTTCCGCGGAATCGTATTTCTTCTGGCTGAAGTAGATGTCTCCGAGAGTTTTGTTGATTGCAATGCGGTCGGTCCCGGAAGCGCCTTTAAGCGAGATATTTAAACTTGATATGGCCTTCTCTTTATTCTTTTCCTTGAGAAATATATAACCGAGATACTGGTTAGCGATCCGGTTTTTGGGTTCGCGCTTAACAGCCTTGAGCAGCATGTCCTTGGCATTTTTCAAATCATTCTTTTTGTAATAAATCCGGCCCATCATTGCGTAAAGGCCGGGCGATTCCTTGTTCCATCTGAGAGCTTTTTCCAGAGTCGAAACAGTGCGCTTATTCAGACCCTGTTCCTCGTAACATTCGGCAAGCGTGACCCACGCCTGATCCATTCGCGGCATTCTTGCCGTGACCCGTTCGAGCCGGTCCGAGCATTTCCGGTATTCGCCGATCATGTAGCTGTGCCTGCCGTATTTAAATTCGGCCTGCATTTTATAAGAAGTGTAAACGTAGTAGGCGCCGCCGAATAGAGACAGAAGAACAACAACCCAAATGAAAGGCTTCCAGCCTGTCTTGAGAGTCGCTTGAAATTTATCCTTCGCCAGTTGAACGGGTTTAGGGGGCGCCGGAGGAATTATCTTGCCGCCGCATCCCGGACAGAATTTCAGATCGTCTCTTATTTCAGCGTCGCAATTAGCGCATTTCATAGTCTGAGTGAGAATATTTCATTTTTGACTTGCCGGCGCGGCCTTGAAACCGCGTTCAATCGGGCGCCTTAAACCCCGCCCATAGCTTTACCTTCCAGCGCTTCAGCAAATCCGAATTCGGCAACTGATAACCAACGGATTCGGGATAAAACAAGCGGGGCCGTCGCTTGAAAGCGCGCGGCCCCGCGTTATCGCTCAATCTTCAAATCACTTGGAAATGCGCAGCGTCATCGCCCTGTCGGTTTTTACCCAGAATCCCATTCCCTTCGGGATCGTCTCTTGAAGCGCAATTCTTGTATAGCTTCCTGAGCCGTTGTTGTCGCCTGAAGAGTACTTGAATGCCGAGATGTATTTTTGAGCTTCCGCAGCATCCAGGTCGATGAACGTCGCGCCGTCGATCGATACCTTCACAGACCCTTTGGTCCAGAAAATATCCGCATCGAACGGATTGCCAACAAGGTTCCAGCCGGCTCCCAGTTGGATATCCTGAATCGGCAAAGGATTGAGAACGCCTTCCAGATTTGCGGAGCCTTCCTCTTCGGAATAATACCAAAGGCCGCGTGCGGAAATGTTGCCTGCAATAGCGCCGACAGGCACCTCCAAATAATCCTTGCTGATAAGCGCGTACATTGAAGCCGCTCTTCCAACAGGATTCGCGCCGGGCACGGTCAATGACGCCTGAGCGCCGGCGGAGACAGGAAGCGATATCAGATTCCAACCTTTGCTAAGCGAGAAATTAAGCCGACTCCCGCTTCCGCCGCCCGCGTATGGCGCTGCCGATACCCTCGTCGAGCACGGACTCTCGTTCGAGGCGTCTATACCGTTGATGTTTACACAAGCCGTGCCGTTATATTCGCACGCGGGATTGGTGTTGCAGGTCAGGTCAGACAACTGCGAACAAACCTTATAGCAAGTGTTCAGGCCGGAGCGGACATTTTTGTCTATCGCTGTCACGCAATACCAATAAACCCTGTCGTTCGCGAGGCCCGAATCAGTAAAGCTCGATTCGGTCAATGTGGAATTATTGACCTTCGTCAACTTACCTTCCTTGGAGTCGGAGCGGTAAACGTTGTAGCCGGCTATGTCGAGATCTCCGCTTCTTCCCCAAGAGAGAAGCACGGATTGGCTGCTGGGAACTGTGGTTAGGCCGGTCGGCCGCTGCGGCACGGAGAGGTCTTCGCCGGAGACTCCGCAAGTGATGACATTCGAGCTTTCGCCGCCGTCTTTCGCTTTTGTGATCAGCAGGTAACAGTATTTCTGTCCGCCGACCAGGCTGGTGTCCGTGTAAGCTGTCGCGCGCAGCATTTCAATATTGTTCGGCGTCTCCGGAACCGGATCGATAACGCTCCAGTTGTTCTCGTCGGCGGAGCGGTAAATCATGAAACCTGAAATGTCCGGATTGTTCAACAGATTCGAGCCGTTCCACGTTAAGAATAGCGAGTTCTTGTTCGACGTGTCGCTTCTGGCGCAGAAAGCGGTTGCCGCGTCCGGCGGATTTGTCGCCGCCGTGCCGAAGTTCGCCGTGGATTTGTCGCTTTCATTCCCGTTCACATCGAACGCCGAGATTTTGTAATAATAGCGCTTATTGAGCAGGACGCTGATGTCGAAATAACAAGCTTTCGTCGGCGCCTCAACGTCGCAATAGCAAGGCGCCTTTCCGGCTACTGTGCAGTAACTGAGCTGCGTCTTGTCGCTGAGTATTGCAACCTTCAGTTTGTAATCGCCGCTGGGCTTTTCGTCGCGATAGATGTTATAGCCCATCAGGTCGAGGTTCGGGTCAGCGGCCGCGTTTTCTGTGAACTTAACCACAATGCCGTTTGAGCCAATAGCCGAGGCTACATCCGGTTTAGCCGGAACGCTCGGTTTAATGGTATCCGCCTGCTTTTTGAGCGAAGCCGACATCGAGTGAGACTGGTCCAACGGAAGCGAGTTGCCCTTGGAGTCAACCGCCACCACCGAATACCAGAATCTGGAGCCCGAGCAGAGCAACGCGTCCTCCGGTTGGGTTCCGTTGTCTATCGTGGTGCAAACATTCTGAGTGATGGTTCCGGCCGGATATCCTGAGTTGACTGAAGGCGGACAAGCCTGTGTGGCGGTCTTGGTTGCGATCAGTTCGTAGTCGCCGAACTGGCTGAAATTCGGAGCGACCGGAGTGCACGGACATTCAGTATCGAGAGAATTAATAATGCCGTCTTTGTCGCAGTCTCCGAGCGGGTCTGCCGTCGGGTTGCATGTGCAGCCGGCCATCTTGGGCTGCCCGCTTCGATAGATGCGATATTCGGCGGCATCAAAGTCGGGCACGCGCGACCAGAACAGTTGCACATTACCAACCGGCAGATTGCTCCTGTCGTCCACGATGCCATCGCTGTCGTTATCCGTTCCGTCGGTCATCAAGTCGGTCGTTTCTTTGGAATCATAACCGGACCGGGTCCAGAGTTGAGCGGGGTAGCCGGGCGGCGTATCGTCGAGCACGACAGG
>JBAYJY010000224.1:0-6578 GCA_041664945.1 bacterium
TCCCGAGCGTCGCGTGGGCCCCGACGTCGCATGAAGCCCCCAGATCGACTCCGTCGCCGATCACCGCGAACGCTCCGATGCGAACCATCGCTCCGAGCCGCGCGCCCGGATGTATCGACGCGGACGGATGTATATCAGAGCCCATCCGCGGCCTCCCCGGCGATCTGAATCTCCTCGCCGCCTTCTTTTAATGACCGGTGCGCCGCTTCGAGAACGCGCACGACTTCGAGCCCGCGCGCCGCGTCCGTTCTCGGCTGCTGCCCCGACAATATGCTGTCTATGAAGTGGCGGCATTCGAGCCGCAGCGGCTCCGCCATCTCTATGTGCGGTATGTATATGTCCCCGAAACGCATCGTCAGCGCTTCGCCGTAATTCGAATACGCCGCGGGCGGTTCTATGCTCCTGTCGAAAACCTTTATCTTTTCCACAGGCTCCACGTCGTCGAACACTGCCATTTTCTTCTGGCCGACAACCGTGATCTTGCGCACCTTGTGCGGGTCAAGCCAGCTCACGTGTATGTGCGCCATTTTCTTTTCGCTGAATTTCAGATGCACGAAAACCGTGTCCTCGATCCCTTCCTGCAGGTACGACGCGCCGGTGGCCGAGACCGCATAAGGCAGTTCGTCCAGCAGGTACAGCAGAACGGACACGTCATGCGGCGCGAGGCTCCACAGCGCGTTTTCGCGCGAGCGCACGACGCCGAGGTTTACCCGCTGCGAATAAAGATAGAAGAGAGGCCCGAGTTCGCCGAGGTCGATCAGTTTCTTCAGCCGCTCCACCGCCGGATGATACAGCAGCAGGTGCCCCACCATCAGAATCTGACCGTTTTCCTCTGAAAGCTGAACGAGGTCTTTCGCCTCGGCGACTGTCATCGCAAGCGGTTTCTCGACGAAGACGTGCTTGCCGGATACGAGCGCCTGCCGCGCGAACTCCCCGTGGAGCTCCGCAGGCAGCGCTATTACTATCGCGTCGATGCTCTCGTCCTGAAAAACTTCGTCGCAGTCCGTAGTGGTCTCGATCTCCGGGTGCCTCGATTGCGCTTTTTCGAGCGACTTAACATCCGAGTCGCAAACTGTTTTCAGGCGCACGTCGGGCAGGGACGCGAAATTGCGGACAAGATTCGGGCCCCAGTAACCGTATCCGAGAACGGCTATATTCAGCATTTATGTCTGCTCCGCGAACCGGCAGAGCCGCCCGGTTCAGGATAGATTTAGAATCAAAGGCCGGCGGGCCTGACAGGCCATTTCGTGCGAACCAATTTCACCTTCGATGCGATCAGGTCGACTGTGTTGACGGCGCCGAGCTGGTCGAACAGGAAATCGAGTTTCGCGGAAAGCTCGCCGCGCAGAGCCGCGCGGATGTCTTCCGGCAGTCCCCAGACTTCCTTCTTGAACTGTCCCCAGACCTTTTTGCGGCTCTTATAGTAGAACTGCTCGTTGGTCATGTCGGGTTTTCGCTCTTTGGCAAGGTTCTCGTCCATCCACGCGTTCATTTTAGCCTTCAGGTCGGCCGGGAAATTCTTCGAGTCCAGAACGATGTTCTGGAAGCCGGTGGCGAGGTGGATCTCGATGCAGCCTGTGGACGGGAATTTGTGGAACATCGTATCCGGCAGAGTCGACGCGCCGTGCTGCACCGCGCCGCCCATTCCGTATTTCTCGCGCGCTTCCTTCGAAAGCTTTTCGAGCACGTCGAAATCGAGGTTGACGTCCGCTATCGAGCCGTCCGGCAGCGGCACTCCGCCGTGCGTCGTGCCCGTCTGAACGCTGACCTTGCTCATGCCTTCGAGGCCCGCTTCGAGCGTCTGCTGGTAGCCGGTCATGTATGCTTCGAGGTCTTCGACCGTGCTGTTGCGTTCGCCGACTTCGCCGATCTCGCCGCCGATCGAAACGTTGACGCCCTTCGGCTGTATCTCGCGGATGTACTTCGTCATCGCCGCGGCCATCTCATAGTTGTTTCTCTGTTCCTCTATCAGCAGCTTCTGGTCGATGTCGACAAGCGTCGACGCGTCGATGTCGATATTGAAGTAACCGCCGTCGATCGCTTCCTTGATCAGCGCGCGGATATCCGTCATTTCCTGCTCTTTGTCCTTCAGGAATCTCGAGCGGCGGAACTGGAAGTGGTCGCCCTGCACGAACAGCGGGCCCTTGTAGCCGCCCGCGATCGCGGCCGCCATCACCGAGCTTGTGTACTCCGGCGGCCTCTGGAACGTGTATTCCATCTCGCTGCGCGCGATCTCGAACACGACGGCGGTGTTGTTCTTGTTCTTGCAGCTCTGGAAAACCGCCGCGGCCGTGTCGAATGTAAAACCGCGAATATTGATCGCCGGGACTGAGAGACCTTTCACCTCGCCGCGTCCGGCGGCGAAATACAGGTCGTGAATTGACGATATGATGATTCCCAGCTCCTGTCCGCCCTCTACGATGACCCAGCGGCAGGCGTCGCGCACTGCGACGTCTTCGTTCATCGCCGAATTCTCGGCCAGCTCGCGCGCGGCCCCGCGAAACGCCGCTTCGTCCACTATCGAGATTCCGTCTCCCTTAATCTCGCACTTGCCCTTCAGGAAGCTCTTCAGTTCATCCATTGTTCCAAACATTTTACCCTCCCTTAATAACGCCCTTGGCGCCATCCGTTTAATATTAGGTTATTATACTATAAGATTCCCGCAACATGGACAATGGCAAAAGGTTATTTATCTTGCGCCGCTTTTAACCCGCATTCACCCATTTCCCGGTCTGCCGCGAGCGATCGCCGCCTTGCCTTGCGACGAAGTCGTTCTTCAGGCTCTCCGTGTCTCCGCGCCTCTGTGGTTAGTCTTTTGCGCACACCGCCTTCGGACTGCGGCGAGCAATCGCCGCCTTGCCTTGCGATTCCTTAGTTATTTTGCTTTTCGTTCTTTTTTTAGTTCTTTCGCGCGAAGCGCCTTGGAGCGACACGGCCGACGCCGCTTTGTATGCCGATTCTTGTGCATATTTAGCTGTTTGTCTTTATTTTTAGTTCTTTTGCGCGAAGCGCTTTGGAGTGCGGCGGCTCGACGCCGCTTTGTTATGTTTCGGGCTGCAATTATTTTGTATTGTTGAATTGGGGCTTGTAAGTAGGTTTATAATTCCTTTTGCGCGAAGCGCTTTGGAGCGCCACGGCTCGACGCCGCTTTGTTATGTTTCGATTTGTCTACACCGTTCTAATTAAGATTATTTCTTATTAGAAATCATCTTGTACCGTCAATCGGTCCGTCTTAAAACTATCGACAATTCTTCTAAACGAATCGTCCGCATTTCGAGCGAACCATCTGGCGGAACACCATGGGTATTCCTCGGCATTCTTAACAACTCCATGATGCTGCGGGTTGTAATGAACATATTTCAAGCGGGCAAGATAAGATTTTTGATGCGTGATATGTGAATCCCAATATTGGTACCAAACCTTACGTTCAGATTTTTCGTCGAGTTTGTTCAACCATTTTGCTGTGATTGTGTGCAATTTGGAGATTCCGGTGGAAAGCGATTTTGATTCAGCCGTCGTAAGTGTCACGAAATGATAATGGTTGGAAAGAACGGCCCACGCCTGTAATTGCCAGTGGTATTCTTCCGCAATCTCAAACAGATGATCTAGAAGAAACTGAAGTCTTTCCGGATCATTGAAATACTTCACTTTTTGATATGTAGCCGAAGTAATGATATATGCGCCGGTATCGTTTAAACGATGAATTGGAGAATGAGGCCAATCCGACATAAAATTACCTCGAAATAATAGGCTCGATCTTTGATTGAATGAAGTTTATTACAGCTTATATCTTCTAAGCAAGTGAAATTTAATTGCTGTGAATAATTGTCGCGATTGTGTTGTGCAGAAAGCGGCGTCGAGCCGCCGCACTCCATAGCGCTTCGCGCAAAATACATAAATAAATTCAAAAATAATATAGGAAAGAGGACAATACTCATATTAAATCTATTTAAATCTTAATGTGGTTTATCCTTTGCGGCATAGCCGCTTTGGAGCGCCGCTGCTCGACGCCGCTTTGTTATGTTCCGCCAAATATTCCCTCCTCATTGGCAAGAATTGCGTAATCGGGTATATTTAAACTATGATCTGCCCGAAATGCGGAAACGAATTGCCCGACGGCGCCGGCCCGTGCGATAAATGCGGAGAGCCGGTTAGCGTTACTGCCGCCGCCGGCACACCTAAAATGTCGGGAAAGAAGAAAGCGAATATCAAGACAAGAACGGCGATTATTATTCTTGTTATATTGGTATTATTAGTTATTGTTGCGATTAAAATTCCATCATTTCTGTTTTCTACGGACAGACCGAAATACAATCGCTGTCTTCAGGCTTTAGCCAATTTGAAGGTCGCCGAAGAGATGTACATAACAGATAACAAAAGGTATGCGGATATGCCTGATTTGGAAAAGTTGGGAATGTACATGGTTCCCGGATGCACAAATCCAAACGGGTGCGGAAATCAGTTGCGCGAAAGAATTGACAGAAACTGCAAAGACTTCTCCATAAAAACGCTTAACAACGGATTAGATTATGAAATCAAGGGCACGGCAGCAGATTATAGTAAATGCAAGATATGCGTAACCAATAGGGGCTATTTGCCAGAAAAGTATTCAGCTTCAGGTTGTGCTGTATTTAAGTGCCCATAGTCTGGATTTGACTTGAGAAACGCGCCTATTCCTTCATTTCGGGTTTGGAGTTAAAATATGAGTGGTGATAGCATATGACTACAAAAGAAAAGATCATTGAAGCGATAGGCGAAATCCCGGACGAGAAGCTCAACGAGTTTCTTTCGATAGTTGAGGATTTCAAAAAGAAAAGCGCCACCGTCAAGAGCGGCGGAAAATGGTCTCGTTTTGCCGGGATTCTTACTGACGAACAAGCTGAAGCTATGCTCGCCGTGATCGAAGAAACGTGTGAACGAATAGACAATGACTAAAGAAATTGCGCTCGACACAAACATTCTTGTTCAGTATCTACGGAATGATTCCGGGATTATTAGACGGATGTGAAAGCGGCGTCGAGCCGCCGCACTCCAAAGCGGCTATGCCGCAAAAGATAAAACCACATTAAGATTGCAAATAGGTTTAATACGAGTATTACCCTCTTTTCTATTTTTTATATTTATTTGTGTATTTTGCGCGAAGCGCATTGGAGAGCCGCGAGCGATTGCCGCTTTGTATGCTGATTCTTGTTCTATTTAGCTATTCGTTCTTTTTTTAGTTCTTATGCGCGAAGCGCTTTGGAGTGCGGCGGCTCGACGCCGCTTTGTTATGTCGCGGTTTTAATAAATTGGATCGGCATCGCTATCGTTATTACGAGTCTCATATTGGGCTTTAAGTTTGCTTTTATATTTCTTTTGCGCGAAGCGCTTTGTAGCGCCGTGGCTCGACGCCGCTTTGTTATGTTCCGCCCAATATTTCCACCCTCATTGGCAAGAATTGCGTAATCGGGTATATTAGAGCCATGATCTGCTCTAAATGCGGAAATAAAATGCCCGCCGGCGCCGGCGCGTGCGATAAATGTGGAGAGCCGATTAGCGCATCATCAACTCCTATGACTGACAAAAGGCCTATATTCACACCGGAAATGAGAATAAATACTCTTGCGCCTTTACTGTTTAATTGGATTTGGGCTTTATCACACCGCTTATGGTTGTGGGGAATAGCAATCTTCACGACAGGGTTAATATATAAAATATCGTTTTTTTACAAAAAATCTTACCTAGGTCTTTTCTTTCTAGCAATTGATCTGGTTTTGATAATCGTATTTTATTTAAAGGCGTATGAACTCGCATGGAGAAAAAATAAAAATATTGATATAATTCAATTTGAAAAATCCGAACGAGTTTGGAACGTACTTGCAACATCCTTTATGGCGTTATGTATTTTTCTTATCTGTTTTGCTGTATATTATCCATCATTTCTACGTTCTACGGATAAAGCGAAATATAATAGCTGCCTGCAAGTTCTTTCCGGTTTAAAAGTTGCTGAAGAGATGTATATTGCCGATAATCAAATATATGTGGATATGCCTGATTTGGAAAGATTGGGAATGTACATGATTCCCGAATGCACAAATCCCAACGGCTGTGGCCATAAGGTGAGAGAAAGAATCAATAATAATTGTAAAGACTTCTCAATTAAAGCGCTTAACAACGGATTGGATTATGAAATCAAGGGCACGGCAGCAGATTATAGTAAATGCAAGATATGCGTAACCAATAGGGGCTTTTTGCCAGTAAAGTATAATGCTGTGGATTGTGCCGTATTTAAATGCCCATGAATTGCATGACTTTCTTGTAAAAGAACAACAAAATCATTTTGTGTTTGATTTTTGCCCCCTGTTCCCTTCACTTCGTACCCTATCTTCACAAATAGCTCTTCAAACACTTCCCCGTATGGGATTTCTTGTTCTTCGCGATTGATTCGGGCGTTCCTTCGGCGATGATTTGGCCGCCTTTCTCGCCGCCCTCGGGGCCGAGGTCGATTATCCAATCCGCGCATTTGATTACGTCTATATTGTGCTCGATTACGACAACGGTGTTGCCGCGGTCCACAAGCCGGTTGACGATGTTCAGCA
>JBAYJY010000225.1:0-6492 GCA_041664945.1 bacterium
AACGTCAATGTTATTAATAACGCAGTTGAAGCAGATGTGAAGAGAATGTATTCGCAACCCAATTACAGCATTGAATGGGCAACGCGACTCCTGGGCATGTTCCTGAATGATCCGGCGTTGAAGAAGGACCGCGCGAGGTTCATAAGCAAGGGGGCTTCGGCGTTCGGGATCACAGCGCAGGAGATGGAGAAAGTTCTGGCGAAGTCGGCGAACGCATCAAGCGTTTCCGAAGATGAGATGATGCCGATACTGGGAAAAGTTCTTATGGGGCTTGGATACAATCAGGTCGGCTCGGCATTGCTCAGCAATTCTGACGGCTCGGGCATGGCATTTGAACATCTCGGGATAAGCGCGGAAAAAGACGCCATTGTATCGAGATTCAATTCCGGTGCGATTACGAAAGATCGCGCTTCGATTGAGCTTACTGTTCTTATGGTATCGGCAGTGCTTCGCGGTCTCAATGTGCCGGAATCCTCATTCTCGTCTAAAGCGAATAGCGTGCTCAATGGAAGAACGGATCCGGCAGAGCTGATGAAATTCATGGAGGATAGCCTGACGGCTATACTCGCCGACTCAGTGGGGCTGAAACTTTTCAACGGCCTGACGCTTTCTCACGAGGTGTTCAGCAAGTTATACAATGTGCCGCCGCCGCGAATGAATCTTGTTTTCAAAGGAGTTCCTGCGGATTCAGTTCTCGGAGACACGCTTTTCAGAGCTGACTATGCTCTTAAATCCATCTGTACAAGTCCTGAAGTGAAAGACAGCGTGCCGGGTTTTCTAACGGAGATGGAATATATTTACGAGGAATCGCAAAAATACGGAGTGCGTGTGCCGGCAGACGCCGGAGCCGAGGTCGGCCACAGACTGATACCGGGCGAGGTAAGGATGAATGTCTCGCCGGAAGGAACTCTCGTTTCGTTCGATGACGCACAGATAAAGATCATCGGCTGGGTGATGTCCAGCGTCGGCAAAAAAACCTCGGCCACGGTGACAGATTTCATAAAAAACTCAACGGAAGGTTACGCAGACTATCTGACGCGGCATTATGATGAACTCGCGAAAGTATTCCCCGAACTCCATAAACTCCGCGAGGCTGAGAAACTTATAGCGCTCGCGCGCTGGGCAAAAGCAAACAACTACAGCTTAGTGGCGGACAGGGCTGCCGGAATAAGGCTGACGCAGTCGCCAACGGCGATTGGTTTTATGCAGGGCGTATTCACGGCAGACGCAAATGAATTTTCGCTCACGGTGATAGCGGAGGGCGGCGCCGCTTTTGATGAAGAAGAGGGCGAAGCATGGATTAAGCCGACGCCGAATGTTGAGATAACCGGGAATACGCTTCAACAACTTGCAGCCAGCCAGTCGTTCGCGAGTCAGGCGGCGCTCGCCGCCAATTCAGGCGATTTTGAAGAGGCCCGCGACCTCGCGGACAAGAGCGCAAGAGCGATGACGGGCGAGATCGACATGACTCAGTTGCCTTCCTTGGATATTCCGATGCCGGGCGAACCGGCGCAGGCGGCGGCGCTGTCCGTTGAGACGCTGTCGACTGTCGATGAGAATCTGAGGGCGATAGAGAACGCAAAGATCACGATGGAGAAGGCGGCGTCTCTCGAGGCGACATCGCCGATGGACGCCGATAAGCTCAGGGAATACGCCAATCAGCAGCAACAGCAGGCGGAAAAGCATTTGCGAGACCTTAAAGAAGCTCTCGACACTGTCCGGAAAGAACCGGCAAGGATCGGCGAGATGACTGTGGCGATCAGCAACATTAACTCATGGCCGACGACTGCCGGTTCTCCGAAACCAGGCTCATCGCAGACACCGGGAGCAAGCGCCGGAAACGTCAGCGCTCCAGCGGCGCCCGCAAAACCCAAAACGTCAAAATCGAGAGAAGAGTTGAAGGCGGAATTAGATAAGCTGGAACAGGAACTGGATACGGCCAAAGCGCAGCTCGCCAAACTCAACCAGCAGATAATGCAGGACCAGACAAGATTTTTGGAATGGCAGGGCGTGGCAGAAAACGGCATGAATAAGTGCGCCGACATACTGTCGGGTCTGTTAGTGGACGCGGCCGCGGGCAAGATGCTCGATCGCTATACCCAGATGCATGAACTCTCGAAGAAACTGCCCGATCAGCCGGAAGCGCTTATCAAGCGTCTGGGGCGCACGAAGGAAATGCTGATTGCGCTTAAGGGCCTTAAGAGCTTCAAAGACGTTAAGGATTGGGCCTACGCAAATGGAGATACTCTGCCGGAAGCTCTTGAAAAAATTCGAGATGGAATCACATTGATCACGGGGTTGAAAGGCTGGGACAAAACGCTTGTCGGCGCTGCGTGGACGTATGGAAGCAACATTGTGGACCTTGCGTATTCTTACACGCAGTATTCGGCGACTTACGACGCCGTGAAGCAACAGGATCAGACAAATGAGGGCTCCAAAAAAGCGCTGGAAAGCCTGAAGGGGAAAATGGCGGAATTATACAGCCGGACCAAGGAAGTCAAACAGCAACTGTCCGACATGTCTGCTGACGAGAATTTCGATTGACCCGGATTCGGCAAAAGAAGCGGCGAACAGCGAAGCCGGCGATGACATAAAAGCAGATAGACAGGGTTTACGAAGAACGGAAATAACTCTATAATGCATAAGGTTTGACGCAGCGCGCCCGTAGCTCAACTGGATAGAGCACCAGACTTCGAATCTGGGGGTCGGGGGTTCGAATCCCTCCGGGCGCAATCAAGATATCACTTATCTGTATGATGATTTGCTCACTTTTTGTTCTTGTTGCCATCGGGGTATTGAGCGGATGTCACTGGATAGATCGAATTCGAACGTGAAATCGTAAAAAACTAAGTGTCTAACACTTTACGAACTGTATTGTTAAGTTCATTTATTGCAAATGGCTTCGATATGTAAGCGTTGACGCCGAGAGCTTTCAAAACATCTTTCTTTATGTTATTTGAGTAGCCCGAAACAATGATGAATTTAACTTCGGGATTTATTTTTACAAGTTCTTTATGCACATCGAGTCCGCTCATCTCCGGCATTATCATATCGGAAAGAACCGCAGCGATCTCTTTTTGCTGTTCTTTGTACATTTTCACGGCTGCCGGGCCGCTTGATGAGGAATATACCGCATAGCCGAGCTGCCGCAATATCCTTACGTTAACCTTCAAGACAGATTCATCGTCATCTATAACGAGTAATGTTTTCGCGTCAGCGCTATTCCCTTCAGCGTATTCAATCCGCGTCGTGTTCGGTTTGTCGCCTTCAAACGCATTCATTCGTTTGTATTCCTGTCGTGATGAAGCTTATAAGCTTTAATTATATGATTATTTTAGAGTGTGATGTATACATAAAATAGCGTCTAATCGGCATATAATAGTAGTCTGCCGGACGAGGCGCGCGTAGTCTGGCGGACTACAATTGTGGCGGCATTACTTATTTAGCCGCTATGGCGTGATTGTTAAGCGAAAACGCGTCTAATATTTATCTATCAAGCTGTGTCTCATGCAGAATCTGATGAGCTCGGTTATATTGTCGAGGCCAAGTTTAGCGATCATTCTTTGTTTGTAAGTTTTAACGGCGCTGGAACTGAGGCATAATTTTTTTGAAATTTCAGCGTTTGAGTTGCCTTTCGCGACTTCTATGAGAATCTGCAGTTCGCGGGTTGAAAGAAAGGAAACGGGATTATCGTGGTCGCTATGGTACATGCTGAGAAGCATTTTGTCCCGTATGCTCTTTGTCACATATGGTTTGCAGTTCGCAACCTCCCTAATCGCCTCGGGAATTTCGTTGGGGTCCGTGCCTTTAATGATATATCCCATGGCGCCGGACCGCAGAGCGTGTTTGGCGATCATTTCGCTGTCGTACATTGTTAAAATGAGTATGGCGGAATCGGGCTGTGACGCATGGAGTTGTTTAGTCACAGATATGCCGTCGATGTCCGGGAGTTCTATGTCCAATATAAGAGCGTCGGGTTTCAATTTGTTCACAATATCGATAGCTTCGCGGCCGCAGGACGCTTCGCCGACAACGCGCATGTCTTTTTGGGAACTGATGAGTTGTGAAATGCCATAGCGCACTATGGCGTGGTCGTCGGCTATCGCAACTTTTATCATTCCGCCACCTTTGCGAGATACTTTCCGTTAATGTGGAATCCGGCAATAAATTTCCACGCCTTTGCCGGGAGTTGTTTCTATTTTTATCAGCCCTCCGAATAGTTCCGCGCGTTCCTGAATACCCGTGAGCCCCATTTTATTTGATTCGACATCGTTGGGGTCGAATCCTTTTCCGTTATCTTTTACTTTGAGGGAAAAACAATTCGGTTCGCGACTCAATGAAACTGAAACCTCTGTAGCTTCGGAATGCTTGGTAATATTTGTGAGTATTTCCTGAACGATTCTATATATGCATATCGCTTTTGCTGAATCGATGTCGTTTGCTCCTAATACCTCAATATTTGAGCTCACATTAATCGTAGAGCGCTTCTCGAAATCTATTAACATGTCTTCTATCGCAAATGACAATCCGAATTTTTCCAGAGCAACGGGGGTCAATCCGTTATAGATTCTTCTAAGTTCCTCGTGCAGGTCTTTAATAATGGCTTTGGCCGAATCTCCGAAAGCGGCGTCTTTGCGCGTTTTGACGGTCATATTATTGATTTCGAAAGAGAGAGCCGTGAGTTTCTGGCCGAGGGCGTCGTGGAGGTCGCGCGATAGAGCGGCCCGCTCTTCTTCTCGTTTTTTAAGCAATTTGTTCAGATGTATATGATGTTGAACCAACTCTTCTTCAACAATTTTACGATCTGTTATATCATAGGCAACCGCCAGCAGATACTGGGAGCCATCACTATCTGTGAACATCTCTTTTTGGGCTATTTGCCAACGCTTGCGCCCGTTAATCTCAGTGAACATCTCCTCATTAATATTTGGAAGTCCTGTATTAAATACATCAAGTTCTATTTTGCGGAATACGTCAGCTTCTTCATCAAGTATAAAATCGTGGTCAGTCTTGCCCAACAATTCCTCGCGCGGTTTCTGAAATATGTCACAGATGATCCTGTTGATCAATATCCAGCGATGCTCCCGGTCCTTGACGGCCAGCGGGATCGGAATCGCGTCGATTACGCACTGCAGGAAGTCCTTTGTTTTTTTTAACTCCTCCTCGAATTTGTCCCGTTTTTCGATCTCTTGTTTAAGCCGCTCTTTTGCTTTTCTCAACTCGGAAACGAGAAATTCTCTTGAGAGAGAGGTGTTTGCAGAATCAATATTCTTATTCTCGACAATAGGATATTTATCCATATAACAACTATCCCATTATTTTTTTTGAAAGTCAAGTTTCTGAAACCGGCTGGAAGCGGCCCTGTATAAAGTGATAACTAATTGGTTATAGTTAATATTCTTATAAGAATATGAGATGTATGGGGGAACTAAAGACGGTCCGTCGCGGCTTGATAATGAATTGCAATAAGCTTATCATTAGAGTCAAAATAAGGGATATCTGTTTGTAGTCTTATGAAAACTGCGTTCGTAAATCTCCCGTATCCGATTCCTATAGTCAGACGCTACAGATGTTCTTACAATGCCCCGACTTTCCTTTTGCCGCCTATTGAACTGATGTACCTCGAAGCAGTCGCGCGCAAATGGAACAACCAAAAAACAATTGTTATAGACGCCGTGGCTGAAGGGCTTAACGGCGATCAGGTTCTGGATAAGCTGAAATCTTTCGGCCCCGACCTCATCGCGACCATCACGGGAGTAGAAAGCGTCAACACTGACATGGCGGAGATCAGGCGGCTGAAACTCGCCATGCCCGATGTTCGCATTGTTATGATGGGGCACCTTGTAACCGTCTTCCCCGAGGAATACCTTAACGACGGCATAGCGGATTACATAATAGCATCGGAACCCGAGGAAACATTTTCCGAACTCTGCAAAAAACTGGACAGCGGGAATTCGACGGAAAAGATGCCCGGCCTATTTTCCTTTCCCGAAGGGCGGCTATCAGTCGGTCCGCCACGGCTCCGCATGGAAAACATAGATTCACTTCCGTTTCCCGACAGGACGCTCATCGACAATAGCCGATATGGCGAACCGTTCTGTAAAAAGCCATTCACAACAATGCTAAGTTCGCGCGGCTGCCCGTTTAACTGCGTTTACTGCATTTCAACGTACGGCGACAAGATGTCTTTCCGTTCCCCCGAAAATATTCTCGAGGAAATTAAAATCATTGCCGGCTCCGGCATACGCGCCTTGCGTTTTCTCGACGACACTTTCAACGTGCGCACAAAACGCGTCGCCGAGATATGCGAACTCATTATCAGCTCCGGCATTCGACTCGAATGGACCTGTCTCAGCCGCCCCGACACCATAGACCCGGAAGTCCTGCCGCTCATGCGGCGGGCGGGCTGCATTAGGCTTTATATGGGAATAGAATCCGGCTCACAGAAAATGCTCGACTTGTACCGGCGCGGATATGACAGGGAACTGGCCA
>JBAYJY010000226.1:0-6474 GCA_041664945.1 bacterium
CCGACATGTCGAAGATTACCGACCCCGCCGCGCGCGAGGAATACACACGCCGCGCGATCGAGCTCGTCGGCTGTTTCTACATGCGCTGCACGGACCACCTGCCGCTCGTGCCGGACGTCGGCAATTTCCTATTCGGCGGCAGTTCATCCGATCAGGCGATAACTCTCGGCGGCCTAACGCCGGACGGCAAATCCGCCGTCAACGATATGACTTACATCTTTTTGAAAGTGACGGAGATGCTCAGCATCCGCGACCCGAACGTGAACGCGCGGTTCGCGCCGGGCGTCAACTCGGACGCCTATCTCAAGCGGCTGTGCGAGGTGAATCTGATCACAACCGCGACGCCATCGATGCACAACGACAACGCGGTGATGGCGTCGCTGGCGGAGTTCAACTACCCGGCGGAGCATCTGCGCAACTGGTCGGCGACAGGCTGCGTGGAACCGACGATTTCCGGACGCCACATCGGACACACAAACTGCATGATGATGAACATGGTGGCGGCGCTGGAGATGGCGCTGAACGACGGCAGGCACCCGGTGATGGACTGGGATCTCGGCCCGAAAACAGGCGGCCTGCGCGATGGCGATTTCCCGACATTCGATTCGTTCCTCGCGGCGTTCGAGGCGCAATACAAGTTTCTGATCGACAACGCATGCGAATACAACAACATGCTCGGGCGGGCGCACAGCGTGGTGCGGCCGACGCCGCTGCTTTCGGCGTTCATCGAGGGCTGCGTGGAGTCCGGCCGGGACGCTACAAAGGGCGGCGCGATGTACAACTCGTCGGGCGCGGCCTGCATCGGGCTGGCGGATGTGACGGACTCGCTGATGGCGGTCAAAAAGCTTGTTTACGACGAAAAGCGTTTCACGTTTCGGGAACTGCGCCGGGCGGTGGAGACGAATTTCAAGAACGACACGGCGCTGCTGGCGCACATAATGAATAAAGTTCCGAAGTTCGGGTCGGGCGACCCGGAGGCGCTGGAGATGGCGGCGCGGGTCGCCAAGTTCTCGCACGACTGTTTCGGCTCGCACACGAATTTTCGCGGCGGCCGCTACACCGCCGGGTTCTGGTCGATGTCGAATCACGTCGCGTTCGGCTGCCTTTCCGGCGCGCTGCCTTCCGGGCGGCTGGCTGGCAAACCGTTCACGCCGGGCCTCACTCCGGCGCCAGCCGCTTCCGACAACCTGCTCGACCCGATCCGCGATGTGGCGAGCCTGAACCCCGAACACATGAACAACAACATCGCTTTCAACGTGAAAATCGTTCCCGGCGCGCAGGACTCCCACGCGCGCGCGGTGGACAACATCTTCTCCTATGTAAAAACATATTTCGACCTCGGCGGAATGCAGATGCAGCTCAATGTGGTGACGTCTGCGATCCTGCGGGACGCCATGAAGAATCCTGAGAATTACCGCAATCTGTTGGTCCGCATTTCGGGTTACAACGCTTACTTCGTAACGCTTAATCGCGACATGCAGCTTGAATTAATCGAAAGAGCGGAGTACAACGTGTGACCATGAAAGAAAACGAATTGAACGCTGCCGCAAAGAAAACCGCAGGATCGGGCGTCAGATCGAGAACGCAAATTCTTTATCTGAAACGCAACAGCCTCGACGACGGGCCTGGCATCCGAACGACTGTTTTTTTAAAAGGCTGCCCGCTCGACTGCGTCTGGTGCCATAACCCGGAAAGCAAATCCGCGAAGGCCGAACTCTCTTTCGATCCCGAGAAGTGCATCGGCTGCCGCACATGCATCTACGCCTGCAAGCGCAAGGCGATCGACCGCAACAATATCGACTACCTCGACCGCTCGAAATGCAACCTGTGTTTCAAGTGCACGCTGGAATGCCCGTCACAGGCGATGACGCGCGTCGGCGAACCGATGGAGATCGCGGAGATCAAGGCCGTGATCAAAAGGGATATTCCTTTTTACAAGACATCCGGGGGCGGCGTGACGCTGTCCGGGGGCGAACCGACTATGCACATGTCGTTCTGCGCCGAACTGCTGCGGGAATGCAAGGCGCTCGGCGTCCACACGATGCTCGAAACGTGCGGGCAGTTCGACCTATCGCGCTTCCGCGCCGAGGTTTACCCGCTGCTCGACGCGGTTTACTTCGACATCAAGCTGATCGACAGCGAGAGCCACAAAAAGTATTGCGGCGTGGACAACAAGAAGATTCTCGATAATTTCCGGCGACTGTGCGAGGCGGCGCGGTCCGGCGGCGCGCCGGTTCTGCCGCGAGTTCCGCTCGTTCCCGGCATAACGGACACTGACGCCAATCTGTCGCTTATTGCGGCGTTCCTGCGCGGCTGCGGCGCGGAATCCGTCGCGCTGCTGCCCTATAATCCCACGTGGCTGAAGAAACCCGCGATGCTCGGCAAGAAACGGGCCTACGACGAACCGAAATGGATGAGCGAATCAGAAATCGCCCGCTGCCGCGCTCATTTCGACGGGTTTGAAATTAAATGATTTTTAAAAGCACGAAAACCTTTTTTGAGAAAAAGGTTTTCATACTTTCCAAAAAACTTAATTAACGGGCCAACGGAATATATTAAGAAACGTTATCGCAAAGAAAAACAGATCGACATATAGCGAATAATGAAACCCGAACAAAAAGCCGGCCGGCCGGCGAAAAAACGCGCGCCTTTTTGAAGTTATAAAATAAAAATCAATGGAAATTTGAAGCGAAGTCGACCATGAAATCGTTGCCCTCGACCGCCCATGTCGTGTTGATCATGGTGCCGTAGAGGTTGTATGTCATGTTGAAATTTTTATATGAGTAATGCTTGGCATTAATGTCGTACATGAGGCTGGACCAGACCCTGCATTTCTTGCTGAAAGTATAATCGACGGTTGTGGAAAGTTCGCCGAACCTGTTCTGCCGCAGATCGTAACCTGTTGAGATATTGGAGTTCCAGCGGGAGGAGCCTGCGATGGAGACGCCGGCTGAAACCGACTGCTCGGCGACGCTCGACCCATAGCTGCGGCTGTTGCGGACGTTATAACTGAAGTTCAGGAGCTTGCCCCGGCTGATGTTGTAGTTGTATCTGACGGCGGTCCCGACGGAAGCGCGGGCGCCGCCCGTTGTGTCGGCGCCGAGGCCGGACGAGACGGAAACGTTCATGTGCGAGTGATCGGTGACTTTGACCCCGGACCTGAAAGCGCTGACGCCGACGAAGAAGCTGCCTCGCGAGTCCATGCTTCTTTCGTTGTTAAAGTCCGCATGGGCGTTCGTGTTGTAGCCGAGCTTGCGGCTTTTGCCGATGTACCGCGTGTCATTGTCGAGATTGATCAGCGCGTTCACGGATGCCTGATCGTACAGTTTTTGATTTGAAGTGTTCAGATAACCGCGCAGTCTCGATTTGTTCCATACGGTGTTGCCGCCGAGGCGCAATGTCAACGGCCTGTCTTTCGCGTAACTGATATCAGCGTTTGCGGAACGCGATCTCCCGCTGTGCCGCATCATATTCAAAGAGTAGCCGGAATCGCCGCTGAACAGTTTCGAGATGGAAACCCCGCCGCTCGTGCTGTTGTTCAGCTTAAACGCCTGTTTGGCGTTGGCGGTGTACCTGTTCGGGCTGTCGGCGTTGTAAATCGTGTCGATGAAGCCCTGCTTGCCGCGCGTTTCCTTGTATCTGTAGCTCACGCCGCCGCCCCAACTGCTGTTCGAGCTGTACTTGACGTTAGTCAGCCGCAGGTTGCCCGGCGTGAGTTTCTTCGCCGTGTTCGTATAGTACGGAAGGGCCAGAACCTTGTTGCCTTTTATGTACATCTTCGCCTGCCACGCCTCGTATTGATTCTCGGACGATACGCGGAACCGGGTCGCCGTCACAGCGTTCGACTGAATGCTCGGATCGTCGTAGATGTACAAGCCTTCGCCTATCACCGGAAGCTCGGAAATTTCCTGCAGCGCCTCGCCCTGAAAATATATGTGGCGCACTGTCTTGCGCGACTGTATAAGTTCGCCCGTCATTCGCTCTATGTCAAACTTAAGCTGGTCGCCTTCGTAACTCTGCATTCCGGACGTCTCGCTGCTCTTCACGTCCTGATCGAGCCTCGTGGCGGATTCCTCGGAGATCGTCAGTTCCGGCGCATCGGCGACCGCCGCCTGCGGCGCTCCGGCCGCTGTCGCCGCCGGGCCCGTCATCATCGTCGTCAGCACCACGTTACCTTCGGCTATCAGCACGTTGCTCTTAACGTCCACCCGGATCGTTTTCGCCTGAAATCTCAATTTCTTAAAAAGAAATTCCGATTGTCCTTCGCAGTACAATATTTTTTTGTCTATGTCGAACAGAATGTAATCTGATGTCACTGTGTACGGCGAGGTTATCGCCTGCGCGCGAACGGCAAATATCGCCGCCGCCGCGACGGCGAGAAGAATCAAACACGGCAGCCTCGCCGCGTTTTTTCTCAGGTTGCTCTTTGCTTCCCTCAATGCGCTCTCCGCAATATGAAACATGCAAAGCAAAACAGACCGTTACTTTACGATCTCATTATATATATACCCAAAACTATGAAGCGTACGCCAAAAACGCGCAAAAACGCCTCACGATAATTTTACCACGAAATAAAAATGCTGTCATTACAACTATTTTTAAATAATTCCGGATGAATCCATGCGGGATTCCATCTTTTCCGCGCCGGAAACTGGACCGGACCGCGCTATGAGGTTATGATTCTGAAAAACCTGTTGCCGGTGGCCTATATGAACAAAAAAAGCAAAACTACTGAAAAAACAGCGGTAAAAAAGTATGGCGGCGCGCTGCTCGAACCATACAATCGAGAGGCTTGCGAGGTGTGCGGCCGCTGCCTGATGGAGTGTCCCGTGATGGGGCTTTCGGAAGCGGAAGCGAAAAAAGAGATGACGGCGATGCGCGAGGGCCGGCCCGGCAGGCGCGTTCTCGAAAACTGCGAGACGTGCATGGCGTGCAACCTCGTGTGCCCGAACGGCGCGAACCCGATGATGCTTTTCCAGCAGCGGTTTTACGAGGAACACCAGCGCGCCGGGCTGCCCGAATGGTCGCAGTACTTCCAGCCGCACGAGCCGGGCAACTTCCGCGCGGACATGATCGCGCAGCACACGCCGGCAGAAAAGAAACTGCTCGCGAAATGGACTGACATGTCGCCCTGCGAGGAGTTCGCTTACGCCGGCTGCAACATCTGCTCCGCCCCTTACCTCACGCAGGCAAAATTCCTTCAGGACCTCAACATACGCGGAAGCGTCGACTACTGCTGCGGCGAGATGTACTTCCGCACCGGCATGCTGGACCAGCTCCGGCAGACCGCCGCGCGCCTGAACCTCTACTTCGAAAAACTCGGCGCGAGCCGCATGATGGTTCTGTGCACCGCCGGATACAATATCTTCACGAACGTGCTACCCCGCTACGGGCTCGAAACTAATATGGAAATCACTTCATACCTGCCTTGGCTCTGGCAAAAGCTCGAAAGCGGCGAGATCGAAGTTAAAAAACCGCTGGACATGACCGTAACGATTCAGGAGTCGTGCCACGCGAAAGTTATCGGCCCGGAATACTATGAATTGCCGCGCAAGATCGCCGAAAAGCTCGGCTGCAAAGTCAAAGAGATGCGCCACAGCAAGGAATGCGCCTACTGCTGCGGGATCGGCGGCGGCTTTCCCGCCAAGAAAAACTACCACCCGCTGGCGATAACCCGCGCGACGCTCCGCGCCGTTTACGAGGCCGACCGCGCCGGCTCTGACGCAGTTATGGCTTACTGCGCCGGTTGCTTTGTGTCATTCTCGGCAGGGCTCGCCGTCTATCCGACCCGCAAACCCGTCTTCCACGTCTTCGAGATGGTCCAGATGGCCGCCGGGGAAACGCCGAAACGCTTCAACACGGCGCGCGGACGCCAGTTCCTTTTCGGAGTCATGAAAAAGCAGATGCCTAAAGCGCTGAGCCGCAAACATTTCCCGGCTCCCGACATCAGCGTCGAACCGTGACAAACGTTTCGGATTATTACATGTACAATCCGCCGTCAATGCGGATGACCTGCCCCGTGATGTAGGAGGCGGCGTCCGAGGCAAGGAACAGCGCGGCGCCGGCGATGTCCGCCGGTTCGCCTATCCGTCCCACAGGAATATTCTTTTTTAAATCCTCAAGAACGGCGGGCTCCATGCCGGCCAGCATGTCGGTCGAGATCAGGCCGGGCGAGATCACGTTGACCGTGATTCCGTGGCGCGCGAGTTCCTTCGCCGCCGACTTCGACAGCGCAATCACGCCCGCTTTCGCCGCCGCGTAATTGGTCTGACCGAAGAAGCCCAGGATGGCCGCGATGCTGCCCAGACTGACGATGGCCCCGCCGTCGCGCATAATTTCCAGCCCATGCTTGCAACAGATGAAAACGCCGGTGAGGTTCACATCCATCACCGCCTGCCATTCCTCGGCGGACATCTTGGCGATGGTGCGGTCGCGGATGATGGCGGCGTTGTTGATCAGGAAATCCAGGCCGCC
>JBAYJY010000227.1:0-6382 GCA_041664945.1 bacterium
AGGGTCATGTGCCAGCGTCGCCAAAAATCCGAAATGCTTGTCGAAAGGTATGGAGAATTGAAGTTTTGCGGGATGTAGAAGCCTAACATGCGGCCGAGGCCGACCGCCATGTCTGAGTATCCGGCGAAATCATAAAATATTTGTAGCGTATAGGCGATTAACCCGGCCCAGCAGGAGTAAGCGCCTAAGGCGCCGCCGTCGAAAAGTTGATTTGCCGCAGTCGCGAGCGTGTCGGCGATAAGGACTTTCTTGCTCAGTCCGACAATGAAGAAGGCTACGCCTTCGGCAAATTTATTCGCCGTATGTTCGCGGTTTCTAAGCTGGCTTTCTATCAGGGAATATCTCAGGATCGGGCCTGCCACCAGATGCGGGAAAAGGGAAACATAACATGCGAAATCCAAAAAGTTTTTTGTCGGGTTCACGCGTTTCCTATAAATGTCCACGGTGTAACTGATGCATTGAAAGATAAAAAATGAAATGCCGATGGGCAACGCTATTTCAGCGGGTTTGATTATTTGGTGGCCTTGAATCGAATTAATAGCTCCTTCAAAAAATCCGAGATATTTGAAATATGAGAGAATCGAAAGGTCGGCAGCCACCGAAACGGCGCAGAGAATCTTTCTGAAACCGGACGATGATGAATTGAAAATCGCCTTGCCTAATAAGTAATTGATGGAAGTGCACATCAACAAAAGAATCGCGCCGGAAGGTTTCCAGCCCATGTAGAAAATATAACTGCCGATTGTCAGAACGAGCGTCTTATGGCGTGAAGTCGAAAAGTAAGCGAGCAGAAATAAAGGTAGAAAAATAATCAGGAATTCGTAGCTGTTAAATAACATTCAAACACCCTGCATAAATGAACCTGAACATTATACCCAACGGATTTGATAAATAGAACAATGGATAAATAATCTTCGCCGGAAAGGGCGGATCATTTGCGCGTGGAACCTATTATCACGGCGTTGCCGTACATGAATGGATGCCCGTACCGGGCTTTCTTAGCTTCGTCCCAGTCAACCTGAACCCATTGATTGGATTCGGAGACGCGCTTTAAAAACAATGTCTTGTCGAACGATATTTCGCCCGAATCGATCATTCCATCCATTTCCGTGTTGTGGCCGATCGGCATAGTGACTATGAGCGTTCCTCCGGGCGAAAGGCAGGATTTCAGTTTCTCGAACGCCTTCAGTATCTTGCGCGGTTCCCGAGGTTCTTCGTCCCAGCCGACATGTTCGAGCGTGGAAATGGATACGATCATATCATATCCGGCCTTTGGAGTGAAATTGACGATGTCCTCATTAATCACGCCGTCGGAAGATTCGTATTTATCGACAATATCGTGCTTAAAACGGAAGTAGTATGAAAGCACGTTGCCGACTTCCAGAATGCGTTTCGGCGCTTTATTTCTCACTTCCGCCCATACTGCGGGAACTTCGACAGCGCGTTCGTTCCTTATGGCGTTATGGTAATGTCTGAAGTAAATATATGTCCGCCCGTCGAGCGTGAACGTTTTATCCGGCTTGCTTTTCCTTAGATGATCGCGAATCGATGAACTGAAAGGGGAATCGAAGTAGAGCTTTACCTTCAAGTCCTTAAGACGGTCGTTGAGGTTCGTCTTTTTATAACCGGTTTTAGTGGGCTGAAGATATGAGTCCATTATGCCGCCGGCCCGATCCGGCGTTCAATCCTTAACGAAATTTTTTCTATAGAGTTGAATGAGAATCGAACGCGCGAGCTGATAGTAGAAACCGTAGCGCAACGCGTTCTTAACCAGGTGCCGCCTGTTCTTTTTTGTCATTCTGTAGTTGTTGGTGGCAAGAACAGCGTAAAAATGGGTTCTGAGAATTTCCTCGACCGGGAAAGCGTCGCAGTCGCAAACTGGCGGATTAGTGTAGATGGAGTCCTCGATGTTCGGCGAAAAGTCGTGATCGTTGTAAATGCGGCCATTCTCCTCAAACCACTTTCTAACCTTGGTTCCGCAATGCGGAACGAGGACGTTCCAATACATGAAATTCGCTTTGTTGGCTCTGGCGAATCTTATAGAGTCCTGTGTTTTTTTAAATGAATCGCCGGGTAGGCCGATAACAAAGCACATGCCGAGCTTCATTTTTGTATTGCGAACGATCCGGGCCGCTTCCCGAATCTCGTCGAGCGTTTCGCCTTTGTTGACGCTTTTAAACATTTCCGGGTTCGCGTGTTCTACGCCAATACAGACGGAGGGGCAGTTCGCCCGCTCAAGCAGTTCCGCGATTTCGGCGTCGAAACTGTCGGCCCGCAGATTGTCCAAACGAATTTCCCAGTCGCCGCGTTCCTGTATATACAGCCTTAAAAATTCCTTGAGGTGATCTTTCTCGAACGATGGGTTGTCGTCTATGATTTCGATCAGCTTAATGTTCGGATAGTTGGCTTTTGCCAGCTTAATTTCCTTTATAGTGTTTTCGAGCGGAATCGGGCGCCATTTCTTGGAGCTGATGGTCGACACTTCGCAAAAAATGCAGCCGTAAGGGCAGCCGCGGCTGGTTTGCATGCAGTATTCAGTGATTTTTTCTGAGTTCACGCAGCATTCGAATGCCGGAATCGGAATGTCGCCCATCTCAGGTCGCGCCGGCTGCATGACAACCGGTTTTTCAGGCAGAACCGGATTCTCGCACACGGCAACTATGCTCTCCTCTGATTCTCCCCGAAATATGTAATGAACCCTTTTGTCCTTTTCCATTTCGTCGAAATATAGAGTCGGATGCGGCCCGCCAACCAACACTTTGATTTCCGGAAACTTAGAGATTTCTTCGAGTATTGAATCCGCCAGCGACCAGAATGCCGTATTGATTGTTACGCCGACGATTCCGGGTTTGAACGATTCAATAGTCTCTCTGACCGACGGGATATTCCGGTCAATCATGTAGTCGAGTATTTTGACCTCGAAGCCTGCGTCAAGCAGCTTGCGGGCGAGAATGGCAAGACCCCGGTGCGCATGGCCGGACATTGCGAATCCCTGCCGCGCCGGAGAAATAAATAGGACTCTTCGATTATTCATTCATATACCTTTCAGGGAATATGATTTATCAGAAACGATGCGATTGTCAAGAAAGACATAGGCCGGCATGAAAGGATGGAGCGCATTATTTACTAAAGAAGACGGTTGCGCCTACGTTTCAAAACATGTAAGTATGCGGCGCCTGTTCTATAGCGATTCCGGCATTCGCTCCGTATTTTTTAGGCACAATAGATTCAAATAGTTTTCGAATTTATAATCTTCGCCTTCCACGCACTTAGCGCGTTTCAATATATCAGCAATGTTTCCCGGTTGAAGCTTATTATCGGCCTCCTCGATCGTGTAGAAGTGAAACCCGAGGGATTCGAGATATCCGAGAAGCGTTTTCGGGTCGCTGCCGGACAGATTAAGTCCATAAGGCCAGAATTCCATAAGCAGGCAAGGCCCTCCGGCCGCGGACAAGATTTCCTTCATGCCGAGCAGCGCCTGCATTTCCGCGCCCTGTATGTCCATTTTAATAAGATCAACTTTCTCAGTCCGGCCCTTCAGGTATCCGTCGATCGTTATCGTTCGGACCGTTATTGTGGAAGTGTGCGCTTCGTCGCCATGCAACCTGTGATCGCCCTTGTTGAGAGGGTTTAAATAAAATGTATGTTCGCCTTCCTGAGATGACACCGCCGTGTCGGAGGGCGTAATGTTGCTTAGCTTGTTCAGTGAGATGTTTCTTTTCAGAAATGAAAAATTAACCGGTTCGGGTTCGAAGCAGTAAACATGGCCCGCCGCGCCTGTCGCTTTTGCGCAATATATGGAATATAGGCCTATGTTTGCGCCGATATCGAGTATCACATCGCCCGGCCTGATAAGTTTTTCGAGAAGATGCAATTCCATCGTTTCGTAATCGCCGGAAACGAGCGAGTCGGTGATAATTGAATCGTCCGGATTAAGGAAGAGTTTAAAACCTTCGAAATCATAAGCGTTGCGCCGCAAATACGATTTCATAAGCTTTTTGTAGATCGGTTTTACGGCAAGCGCCTTGCCGGCTCTCGTGCCGCGCATGTTTCTTAATGTTTTCAGCAGCGTGATCATTGGTGTGTCGCTCATTTATTTTCAACCGCCTAATTAGTTTTTATTCAAAGCGAATGGTAAACCGCCATTGTTTCTCGCGCGCAACGTTCCCATGAAAATCCAGCGTTTTGAGCGAAGCCTTTTTGGCGCATTTCTTCGCGCAGCGACGCGCTGTCAGTCAGTCTTCTCATCGAGTCAGCCATAGCTTCGACATCGTCCGGAGCTACCTGAATCGCCGCGTCGCCCGCGACTTCAGGAAGCGACGAAACATTGCTTGTAATCACAGGAGCGCCGCATGCCATTGCCTCGAGAACCGGCAGGCCGAATCCTTCATAGTGAGACGGATAGAGAAAGAAAAGGGCGCCGCTCAATAGAAACGCAAGGTCTTCATTGGGCGTGTAGCCGGTAAATATTATGTCGTTGCGGTAGGGCGAAGACTCGTGTGTTGAAAAAATCTCCTCGTACATCCAGCCTTTGCCGCCGCATAAAACGAGCGCCGGCGCTTCTTTACGGCCTTCTCGAAAAATATTGTATGCTCTAATGATGTTGGCCACGTTTTTTCGCGGTTCAATCGTTCCGATGTACAGCATGTAGTCTTTGATGATAGTGTGCCGTTGGCAAACTTCTTTGATGGCCGCGACGTCATAAATGCGCCGCGAAATAACGCTTGCGGCAAGATAAACCGTTTTGACTTTTTCTTCGGGAACCTTAAGAACCTCTATGACATCCCGGCGAGTTGACTCTGAATCAGCGATAATCACATCCGCCGCCGCCGCCGCGCTGGGAAAGTATGACGATAGATATTCTTTAAATTCGGGGAGATGATAGTCGCCTTTCATGAAACTCAGGTCGTGGATGGTTAGAACTTTCTTAGCGTGAGTGCAGGGGAGTTCGTTGTGAGTCGGAGCATGATAGACATCAAACCCGCCTATCAGATGCTCAAGACGCGGAAAACCAATGGCATTCCACAGCGGCTTAAGTATCTTCTTAGAGACTTTAAAGTTATGGTATTCAATTTTCGGATTGTCCAGCAGTGGAAGTTCCGGCCGGGTTTCACGTCCTTTTTTGAACGAATTGTTGAGCAGAATGATTTCTTCGCCGCCATTAATGCGGTTAAGTCCGTCAATAAGGCGGAAAGTATACTGAGCCAGACCGGTGCGAGTGTGCCGCAACGACTCGATATCAATTACGATCTTCATTTTTATAGACTCGTTCAATTTGTTCGTAGTATTTTTCGATGGTCATGACGTCCGGAATGGTTTGTCGCAGGTTGTCGAGGATTTCCGGTTTATCAATGACGGATTTAATGCATTTAGTCATTTCATTCAAGTCTCCGGGCGGGAAAAGGAGCGCGCCGTTTCCATTCACGATGCGTGTGGCGAGCGCGCCTGATGCCGCGGCGATAACAGGCGTCTTCGCCATCCATGTCTCGGAAAGGACGAGAGAGAAGGTTTCGTGCCGCCGCGTCGGATTTATCAGGCAATCGGCGCCGGCGAAAATCCGCGGCAGTTCGCTTTCTTCATAGGGGCCGGCGTGTTTCACATGAGACAGATTCTTGACCGCCGAGTCGAGCAGAGGCCGCGCTTCCTTTGAAACGAAACCTCCGTAAATCGTGAGAGAAGCGTCCTGAGGCGAAATTTGCCTGAAGGCTTCGAGAACAAGATCGATTCCTTTTTCGTGGTTAATGTTTCCCAGAAATAAGAATCTGACCGGACGTTTCGCGGGTTCTTTCGGCATAGCTTCGAAATTATTTATTCCGAGTTCCAGCAGTTTGATATTCGCTGAAACAAACCCTTCGGCTTTGAATCGGTCGATGACATATTGCGAAGCGGCGAGAACGCAATGAATTTTTTTGAAAGCGGTCTGTCTGTTGACAATTGTCGCGCGAAGGAATTTAACGAAGTCAGGATCGCCAGTGATGGACTTAAAAGGCTGAGAGAGAATCGCTTTAGCGCGTAAAGCTCTCGGAAGGCAGTGTATCGCGCAGTTTGCGCCGCCGCCTGAGCTTTCGCAAAAATCGCCATTGCTTCGCACAAGGTGCGTTTTCATGCAGAAATATTCATAATCCTGTAGCGAAAAGACAGTTCGCGCCATTGAAATAATAGACATAGGCAGGCAGCCTGACGGCAGGTTTTTCAAATGATGTATGTGAATAATGTCTGGCGCGTATTTATCAAGGACCGATCCGTATAATTCATTGAGCTTTTTTTCGCGCGGACCTGGCGGCAGAAAATTATTGTGGACCTGCCGTTTGAGTTCCAAAAATCTAATGGCGCCTTCGTGAGTTTCTTCCAATGAAGGTTCCATATCCTGTTTTGAAACGCG
>JBAYJY010000228.1:0-6369 GCA_041664945.1 bacterium
ATGTAGAGAATGGGATATGAGAATAAGTCCTCATCAGTCAGTTTTACAACTTTCCTTTCGGCGGAAGATGTCAGGCCGAGATCGCGCTGCACGCGCTGCTGAAGCCTTGTAATCGATGTGCGGTCTTCGTACCAGTCGCCGCCGCCGCCGTAGCGAATTTGAGCGATCGAAAATTTGTCGCCGCCTTTTTCCTGCTTGTTTTTATCAGCGGCAGCGCCGGACACGGCGGCAAAAAGAAGCGATAGAAGGATGAAAGCAACGATTGAATTCAGGCGGCTCGCTTTCATGACAGACCTCCACGCCGGCGTATGATCCACTCGGCTGAAAGAAGCGCGGCAAGAACAAAAAGAAGGATCGGGTATGTCAGCAGCGAGCGTTTCAACCGAACTGTCCGGTATTCTCGATTTTTTACCGCTTGCTTCGCTATCCGCGCTGCGCCTCGCTCGTCTGAATAGGCGCCGCCGTTAAGCGCGGCGAAATCCCGAAGAAAATTTCCGTTGGGGGAGACCCATCTGAATTCGGCTGGGGAGACTTGTGCGGCCATAGGCTCGGCATCCGATCTGCGCCCTGCGGCTTCAGCGGCGAATGAGTATCGGCCGGCGGAACCGGGTGTGTAATCGACGCTGAAAAAGCCTGCTCGTCCCGGAACAGGGGTCATGGTTATATTTTCCAGAGCGCCTTGCGGGGGCTTTACGCTCAAAGTCGCCGCATTGGATTTGTTAAACGTCTCCGGTGAGACGCGCGCGGTTGCTGTCACCTTTTCGCCCAGCGTGATTGTCCGTGCGGAAAGCCGTAGCGTCAGCGCAGAGCGGCGCTCGGATTCAAGCATGTTTTCGAATATGTTTTTCCAAAGTCTGTCATATACTTGCGAGTCGGTTTCTTTTTCGCGTAACTTCCAGCGCCAGAGACCCTCGAAGCTGATTGCGAGAACGCGACCCTGATTCCACTGGCGCGAGAAGATCAGCGGGCAGGGGCCGCCGGCGCAGCGAAGCCAAGGGTGCGCCGCAAGAATAAGCGAGCCTGCCGGCGGCGCCGCACGGTAGAAAGTTTGCGCGAAAGGTAGAGATTTCCAAATGCGCCGGTTTTCAGCTCCGTTGTCCGCGAGGCGCAGCAAGTCGCTCGTCCAGCCGTCTGCGGTCGGAGTGACTTCAAATCCTTCTTTTGAACCCGCCGAGGCGCCTTTGTCCAGAGCGCCGAGCGTTGAACCCCATTCGCCGCCGACCGTGAACAGCGATCTCATCCCGCCCAGCGTGACCGTCTGGCCGCCGCGTTTCGTGTATTCCGCAAGCGATTCCCGCTCGCGCTCCGTGAGATAAGCGCCCGCATCCCCGATGATTATTATCCTATATTTCTCAAGGCCCGCCGCGCTCCCGAGCGTATTTCTAATATCCTCGCCAGTATAAATACTGCCCGGTCCGAGCATTATCGTATTCGCTTTCAGCTTCTCCACCCCGGCAAGATATGGTTTCAGAAAACGTGATTCCCATCCCGGAGAGTCAATATATAGCATTGATCTCTTTTCCGTAACAATGTCGATGAAAACCGTCCGTTCGTTATCGTCGAGAACAGTTTCGCCGCCGCTGAGTTTGACGCGCGCGGAAATCGCGCGGAGCCCGGATGTTTGAGGCGTGAAGTTAAGGCTGAACGGAAGGCGGACTTCGCTGCGGCCATTGACGGTTACTTTGCCTTGATCCACGCGCTCACCGCCGTCGAACAACTCAATGCCGACTGATTCTCCGTCCGGAACGCCGACGGCATAGACATATCCTGCGACATTGATTTTCTCGCCGGTGAATCCGTAATCGGGGGCATGAATCTCGCCGATTCCGGCGTTATAGTCATTTTGCTTTTTGCCTATGAGGATGGCGTGAACGCGCGTTCCTGCGCCAAAGCCGGCCGGGCGCGCGCCCGATGTATTGCGCCCGTCGGAGAATAAAAAGATATCGGTGTATGGCTCATCGGTCCCGGCGCGAATTTTTTCCGGAATATCAGTTAAAAAAGTTTCAGCGCCCGTTGGAGATAGTTTCTGCGTGGAATCAATGGAGGGGACAGGAGACAACTCGTCGTCGGCGGTAAAGATGGACGCAGTCGTTTCGAGCTCGTTTTCGACAATGCGAGCGGCGGCGAGAGCGCGAGCCCAACGGGTTGTGTTGGTTCCATCTTTCAATAGCATGCTTTGAGATCGGTCGATAACGATGGCTGCGCGGAGAGGGGTCGGCCGTCGGGCCCTCATGTAAATCACGGGACCCGCTGCGAGGAGAATCAGAAAGAAAAGTGCGCCGGCGCGGAGCGCGAGAGGAGCGAAAGGTTTCGGAAACTCGACTTTCAAAAGGAAATCGCGGTAGCGCCACAGCACGTAAACCGAAAGCGCCGCTATGGGAATCAGAACCCATAAGGGCAGTCCCTGAAACCTGATGTGAAGTCCGAAATCCGACACTGGCGCTCCATCCGAGTTAGTCTGTCACAGCAACATATTATAATCAAAATAAGGAAACGCGGGCTTACTTGCAGAAATCAGGGCAAGAGATTGAATGACAGTGGATATGGGAATTATACTATTGAGACCGTCCGAAGCCCGAGGGGCGAAACGCGAGTGGCGGGAAGCGGGTAAAAATGAAATGCCGTAAGTGTGGAAAGAGTGACGCCGGGTTCTTCATATCGTGGAGCGACGGATCAGGCCCGAAGGTGGGATTCTGCGAGAGTTGCGCGGAAGAAGCGGGGATATTCGCGGCTTTGAGGCGAGTCGAGTCGCTCATGCACGGATTCGGGCTGGAGTCCGGCGGATTGTTTTCTGCCTCGGAAATCAGCGCGCCTGTTGAGTTCGCGGACTGCTGTCAGTCATGCGGCACGACGCTGAGGGAGTTCGAGAGGCGCTTTCTCTTCGGATGCGGCGAGTGCAGCCTCGTGTTCGGTTCTTTAATATCGAACTATCTGACGCTGCTCGGCGCGGGCGAGGACGGCAGTCTCGGATTTTACCGGGGAGAACCGCCGAAATGTTACGCGGAGCGCTCGAAGCTGCATGCGATACACAACAAAATAAACGAAAAGATAGTAAAAGAGGATTACACCGGCGCCGCGAAGTTCAGGGATGCCCTGAACGCGCACGAGAAGAAGATAACCGCGCGGCGGAAAAAGAGCGTCGAAACAGGCGCAAAGAGCCGCGTGTCCGCGCCTGCGGCGTCGCCGGAGGACTTATCGCGGATATTGCTGGATACGCGGAGTTCGGCGGGCAAGCGCGATAACTGGCTGCTCTCGCAGGTCGAGATACGCCGCAATTTGGCCGATTTCAAATTTCCAACGAAATCTGATAAAGTTCAATGTCTTCAGATTAAGAACAACATATTCGAATATCTTCGCAAGCAGAGTTACGGAGCGGGAAGGATAGAACTCAGCGAGCTTAAGCCGATCGAACGATTCGCGATAGGCGAGCGTTTCTTCCACAGGAGGTTGAATCCGAATGCTACGGCGATGATCAATCCTGAAACCGGCTCGACCGTGTTGATAAACGATGCGGATCACGTGACCGCCGGAGCGTGGAGCGGGGAGCGCGATCCTCTGGCGGCGCTCGAAGCCGCGCGGAGCCAGTTGCAAAAACTGGAGAGCGGCGCCGAGCTGGCGTTCTCACAGCGTTTCGGTTATCTGACAACCGCGCCAAAACATATAGGGACCGGCCTAACGGTCTCGGTTCTGCTTCATCTTCCGTACAGCTTCTTCCACGGGCGGACGCTTTTCTGGCCCGAGAATGCAGAAAACGCATGCGTGCGTCTCGATTCGTTCCGAGGCAAAAATCTCGAACATCACGGTTTCTTCCGCGTCTCAAGTCCGGTCGGTTTCGGCCGCACTGCGGAGGAAATAGCGAGCGGAGTATTCGCGTTCGCGGAAAAACTTGTCGCTGAACAGCAGGAAATGCGCGGGGATTTCAAGTCCAGCGAAGTGAACAGAGTAAGAAATCTGCTGCCGCGCGCGCTGGACCATGCGATGCGTTCTTACCGGTTATCATACCGTGATGTGCTCAGGCTTTCCACTTTCATAGCGCTCGCGGACGAACTTGGAGTCGCAAAATTCTCCGGCTTCTCGTTCGATGACGTCATTCCGCTGATGTCATCGCCGTTCATCATGTATCGAGACGGCAGGGCGTACAGCGTCAACCACTGCGAGAAGCGTCGAGCGGACCTGTTCGCGGAACTTGTTGAAAAATGGGCTGGCGTGGCAATGACAGAACCGGCGAAAAACAAAAAAAAATAAATCCGGATTCGACTGAACCGAAATAGCTTCAAATACTCAACAATTATTTATATCGTTGTTTCCAAGTTTTTCGACATCTGTCTCCACGATTCGAGATCGAAGAATTTTTTCAGATGAGTTGAATTCGAATGGCGGATGGTTTCGAATCCGGCCGATTCGTAGAGTTTTATAGCGGAGGAATTTGTTTCCGTAACCCAAAGGGTGAGCGATTTTTTGCCGATCTCGCGGGCGAATTGTTCGCCGGAAGAGAGCAGAGCGCGGCCTACTCCGCGCCCCCGCGCTTCGTCGGCGACAGCGAGGCTCGATACGCACGCTTCATCGGAATCGACGACTCGAGACAGCAGAGACAGCAGATACGAGGCTCTCAATCCTTTGCCCAGTCCGAGTTGTTTGAAATAAATGGAGAGCATTTCGCCTGAAGGTATGCCCTGAATCTCAGGGCTGATGATCTCGATGGCGCCGATGACCCTGCTTCCGCGGACGGCTACGAAAAAGTTATCCATCCGCCCGCGACATCTCATCTCCGCCTCTGCGATTTTGGACGCCTTGTCCCAGTCGCCGTCAGCGAGAACGTCGTACTTGCCGCGAAAAGCTTCGGCCACAAGGCGGGCCGCCGCCTCGTCGTCGCCGGATTTTTTGTTTCTGATGATAAATATCTGATCCGCCAATATCTCTATCCTGATATTTATTGTTGGTTATGTTTTACTCTCATAATGAATCAAAACAAAGACGGCTTGAAAAATATACACGATTGAGGCGCTTTCGCATTGAACGGATTGACAGAACATGCGCAGGACATCCGGTTGAAAAACATTTGAAAACTTTTTATTGGGTCTTATTATTTATGGTTGAAAAAGCGCTTTAAGAATAAATTGAAAGCGCCGTAAGTAGTCGGGCGGATAGAAGGCCGTCCGGAGAGAAGTTTAAGCATAATGAATAGCAAAGCGCCTGGAGTTAATCGGCAAGAGCATAAGTTGACGGACCCCAAAAAAGAAACAGCGGCAAAATTTGTTCTAACGGCAACGGCTGAACAAACGAAAATAACCAGAATTAACAAAGCAAAGCGGGACAAACCGGACGCCCGGAGGCTCGTTTCGATAGACGCGTTTCGCGGATTCACGATACTTGCGATGCTGGTCGTCAACAATAAGGTTCCCGGCGTTCCGACGCCGGATCATTTAACGCATGCCTCATGGTCGGAAGGGCTTCATTTCGCCGATCTGATATTCCCGTGGTTCATATTCATAGTCGGCGTTGTCGTGCCGTATTCGGGCAAGGCAGGCGCGGCATGGAGGCATTATGCCGGCATCCTAAAACGGGCGGTTGTTTTGGTTCTGCTCGGATGCCTGATTAATTCGAGCTATGCCGGCAAGCCTCTGTTTGATTTCGGAGTTCTGCAGTTGATAGGCATTTCGTATTTCTTCGCCGCGCTCGCAGGCGGAATGCGGCCGGGTTGGCGGATAGGAATAGCATTCGCGCTTCTTGTTTCGCACTGGGCGGCGGTGCGTTTCATGCCTATTCCGGGAGTGGGCGCCGGAGTGTTCACCGAGAAATTGAATCTGATTCGATATGCGAATAAGAATTATTTCGAGGCGTATGGGCTTCAGGGAATATTGTCCGTTGGGCCGGCGGCGGCGCTGGCGCTGATAGGAACGATTTTCGGAGATTATATGAAGCGCGCGGAAATAGCGCCGGAGCGGAAGTGGAAAGGGCTGATGGCCGGCGGAGTCGCGCTCGCGGCGGCCGGGCTGCTGTGGAATCTCGATGTGCCGTTCAGGAAGTCGCTGTGGACCGCGTCGTATGCTGTTTTCGCCTCTGGGACGGGAGCTTTCTTGCTCGGATTGTTCTATTGGGCGATAGATATTCGCGGGCTGCGCAAATGGGCATTCCCGCTTTTGGTGATGGGAACAAACGCATTGGTTGTGTTCGTAGGGCCGGTTCTGATCAACATCCACATTTTGAGAGAGTGGACATGGTAACTCGCAGGAGGCGAAACGATAACGGTGCAGCAACTGTTATACAATACGATGTTCAATATATTCGGGCGCACGGCTGGCGGATGGCTTTATGTTTTTCTGTTCGTGTCGTTCTGGTGGCTTGCGCTGTTCGCGCTCTACCGGAAAC
>JBAYJY010000229.1:0-6348 GCA_041664945.1 bacterium
AAGAAACTTGCCGCATCCGTGGAAAATAAATAAGGACCCGCTGTTGATATGGCAAAAAAAACAATAGAAACACCTGAAAGATATCAGATACGGCTGTCCGTTTCGGCTTCTCCGCATATCCGGACAAGCGTAGACGTGCCGCGCGTTATGCTCGATGTGCTGATCGCGCTGGCGCCGGCGCTCATAGGCGCGATTTACTTCTTCAGGCTCGACGCTGTGAAAGTGATCGCCGCATGCGTCATTTCATCAGTTGCGACAGAATACGCATGCGCAAGGTGGCTATTCAAAAAACGGATATCGATTGACGATTGGAGCGCTGTTCTCTGCGGACTGTTGCTTGCATTCTGCCTTCCTCCGGGAACGCCGGTATGGGCGGCGGCTATAGGCGGATTCTGCGCAATATTCTTCGGCAAGATGGTTTTCGGCGGCATTGGGCAGAACATATTCAACCCGGCGCTCATCGGTCGCGCCATGCTTCTCATGTCTTGGCCGGTGTTTATGACAAAATGGGCGTCTCCCATCGACGGCGTCACCACAGCCACTCCACTCAATATAATCAAGGAAAAGATGACGAGCGTTCCAATGCCCGGATACTGGGACATGTTCACCGGAAATATTGCCGGCAGCATCGGAGAGACTTCGGCGCTTCTTTTGCTTATAGGCGCGGCATATCTGCTATACAGGAAAATTATAACATGGCACATCCCCGTGTCATTCATAGCGACCGTCGCGGCGCTTTCGGCGTTGATGCCGTCGCGCGACCCGCTTTTCGAGGTTCTGGCCGGCGGATTGATTCTCGGCGCGTTCTTCATGGCCACAGACATGGTCACATCTCCGCTCACGCGGAAGGGACAGTTGATTTTCGGAACCGGCTGCGGCCTGATTACATATATAATACGCAACTTCGGCGGATACCCTGAAGGGGTATGTTATTCGATATTATTTATGAACGCAGTGGCGCCGCTGATAGACAGATTCACTGTGCCGCGCGAATTCGGCAAGGTGCGGGGGCGGAAGAAATGAAACAAAACCTTGAGATAATCAAGATCGGCGTGTTTCTTATGGCGATATGCGTTATCGCCTCTCTTGCGCTCGCGCTCACTAACAAGACAACCGCTCCGCTTATCGCCGAGCAGAAGCGAGTCGCTCAGGAACAGGCAATCAAAGATGTTTTGCCAGGGGCGGCGAAATTCGATGAAAAGAACCTCCCCGACGGGTCCAAGCTTTTCATCGGCAAAAACTCCGAAGGAAAGATGATAGGCAAAGCTACGAAATCGGTCCGCAAAGGTTATAGCGGGCCGATATCAATTATGGTTGGAGTTGACCCTGAATACAAAACGACCGGAATAATGATACTCGAAATGACTGAAACACCCGGTCTTGGCGCAAAGACAAAAGATCCAATGTTCACAAGCCAGTTTAAGGGTAAAACCGCCGATCAACTTTATCTTAAAGCCAAGGACGCGAAGATCGGCGAGATAGACGCGATAACAGCGGCGACAATTTCGTCGAAAGCCGTAACCGCCGGCGTTCGGGAAGCGGTGGAGGCAATGAAGAATGCTAAATGAACTTACAAAAGGAATCTTCAAAGAAAATCCGCTGCTGCGTCTTATTCTCGGCACATGCCCTTCCCTTGCCGTCACCTCATCGCTTCAGAACGGGTTAGGCATGGGAATCGCGATGACATTCGTTCTTTTATGCTCGAACATTTTAGTGTCCCTGACGCGCAACATTGTTCCTGGGAAAGTTCGCATTCCAGTATTCATCGTAATTATCGCCACATTTGTCACCATTACAGACCTCAGCATGGCGGCGTTCGTCCCTGACCTGCACAAGAGCCTTGGAATATTCATTCCGCTTATTGTCGTAAACTGCATCATTCTCGGACGAGCGGAGGCATTTGCTTCTAAGAACGGTCCTGTGGCGTCGGCGCTCGACGCGATCGGGATGGGCATCGGATACACATTAGCGTTAAGTTTCATAGGCAGCATTCGCGAGACACTCGGCAACGGAACGATCCTGGGAACATCACTGTTCGGACCGGCTTATCAGCCGTTTCTGATGTTTATACTTCCGGCCGGAGCTTTTCTCACCATCGGCCTTATGATAGGCGTTATGAACTGGATGGAGAATAGAAAATCATGATGAACGACATCTTAGTTCTCGTCATTGGAGCGATATTCGTAAACAATTTCGTGCTGGCGCGTTTTCTCGGCATCTGCCCGTTCGTCGGCGTGTCCCGAAAACTTGGCGATGCGATAGGCATGGGCATCGCCGTCATCTTCGTTCTGATGCTCGCTTCCGTCACTTGCTGGCTGACGTATTTCTACCTGCTTCAGCCCATGAAAATGGAATACATGACGACTATCGTATTCATACTGATTATCGCCGCCCTCGTTCAGTTTGTCGAAAGCGTTATCAAGAAGATCGCTCCGGCGCTCTATAAATCGCTCGGCATATATCTGCCGCTTATAACGACTAACTGCGCCGTGCTGGGTCTGGCGATTCTTAACGTGCAAAGCAATTACACGTTATTGCAGACGGTTCTGCACACAATTGGAGCTTCGGTTGGATTCACAATGGCGCTCGTGCTCATGGCCGGAATAAGAGAACGTCTCGAATATGCGGATATTCCGCCCTCTCTTCGAGGAGTGCCGATCACATTTGTTTTGGCAGGTTTGCTGGCGATCTCTTTTATGGGTTTCATAGGCATGCTTTAATCCGCGGTCGCGGATGTTATTTTGAATATTTTTTAGTCTGTTCTTTTATAGGGGAGTCATGTCAACAGATCTGATATATCCAATTGCATTGCTTGGCGGGTTCGGCTTGGTGTTCGGAGTCGTGCTTGCGATAGCCGCGCTGGTTTTCGCCGTCGAGATCGATCCGCGCGTTGAAGCCATCGAAAAACTGCTGCCGGGCGCCAACTGCGGCGGCTGTGGCTTTCCCGGTTGCAGCGGATACGCCGAGGCTATGGTGTTGGCCGGCGCCTCAGGCTCGATGTGCCCGGCTGTAAAACCAGCCGAACGCGCAAAGATCGGCGAGATTCTCGGCATTGTCATAGAAGAATCCAAGCCGATGATCGCTGTCGTCAGGTGCGCCGGCTGCGTCACAACTGAAAAATCGAAATATGACTATATGGGCGAACAGGACTGCGCCACCGCCGTGATTCTTGCCGGAGGCCCAAACCACTGCCGCTACGGATGCGTAGGCATGGGAAGCTGCGTGAAGGCGTGCAGATTCGACGCCATTCATCTCAGGGACGGACAGACTCCCGAAGTGGATCCCGCAAAATGCATCGCCTGCGGCAAATGCGCCGGCGCCTGCCCGAAATCGCTTATCGCCATCATGCCCGCCGACCGCGACGTCATCGTCATGTGCAGCTCGCGCGGCAAGGGCAAACCGGTTAAGGACATCTGCGCCGTCGGATGCATCGCCTGCGGCCTTTGCTCGAAAAAATGTCCGGAGACCGCAATCACTATTGAATACAATCTGCCCGTAATCGATTATAATAAATGCACATCATGCGGAACATGCGCTGAAGTATGTCCGCAGAAGTCTATTCTCTTCAAAGGCAAAAAACAGGTCGCAATCGGCGCTGAAAAGTGAACGAATTCGGAACTGTTAAATCTGTCGAAAACGGGATCGCCCGGATAGAAATCAAACGCAGCGAATCCTGTGAACATTGCGGCGCATGCATAACAACAGGCCCGGACACAATGCTGCTTGAAGCGCAGGACACTCTCGGTGTGAAAACCGGAGATAGCGTCAGACTTGATTTCGACGACAACGTTTTTATTAAAGTGGCGCTGATCGCCTATGGGATCCCAGCTCTCACATTTATCACAACCCTAATTCTCTGCATCGTCGCCTTCAAGCTCAAGGAATGGCAATCAGCGCTCGCCGCCTTTTTAACTACTGCTGTCTCATATTACTTCATTTCGAAATCGGGATTCGCAAAACACGGCTCGGACGAACTTCGCCCCACAATAGCCGAAATACTTTAATCCATGCTAAACGATAACAACAACTTCAAAATATCAGTATTATTTATAAGCTCTGACTCTATTCTTGCCGTCTGATTTTGCTTTGTAGAGCGCTTTGTCGGCGTTGAAGAACAGCGCTTCTTCGTCCGTCGCGTCTTCGGGGTATGACGCCACGCCTATGCTGCACGTAACTCCGAGTTTGCCGAGCTTTACGTCCAGTATCTTCATCGTTCCGATTTCGGCTTTTATCCGTTCGGCTATCTCAACCGCCGATTTTTTATCGACATCGGGAAGAATGATAACAAACTCCTCGCCGCCATAGCGGGCCACAACATCCGAATCGCGGACGCAGTCTCTCAGCGGCTCCGCGATCGCGCGCAGGAGATGATTTCCCATTTCGTGGCCGTAGTTGTCGTTGAACGCCTTAAAGTTGTCCAGATCGAGAATAAGCAGCGATATAGAAGATTCTCTGCGCCCGGCTCTTCTGAACGCGCGCTGAAAACTTGTCTGGAAGTACCTGAATGTATAAAGGCCGGTCAGTTCGTCCGTGATCGCCTGATTGTATAGATGCGAATTTTCTATAGCTATGGCCGCCTGCGACGCAATAGCGGAAAGCATATACAAGTCCTCATTGTCAAAACATGCGCCGCGGCCGCCGATTTTGTTTATCACTTCTATCGAGCCGATGATGTGATTTTTAACCTTCATTGGCACACAAAGGATATTACGGGTGACAAAATTGATTTTCTTCGCTATGTGAGCTGAATATCGCGGGTCTTTCCTGACGTCAGGCACTAGCGCCGGCAAGCCGTTAAGCGCCACCCATCCCGCTATTCCTTTTCCAAGCTCAAGCTTGAACCGTTTAAGTTTTTTCGCCTTGCTCCCGATTGTCGTTTTAAAAAAGACATCTTTCGACTCTTCATTCACAAGCATGATTGAACTCGCCTCGGCGCCGACAAGATGCGTTGCGATTCTCAATACCGAATCGAGTATCACATCAAGTTCGAGGCTGGAATTGATTAAGGCGCTGACGCGCATAAAGGATTCCAACTGTCCGGTGCGCGTCTGATATTTATTAAGCAACAGCGTTGTAAGAAGCAGACTGTTCATCCGCTCCGCTATAGCGGCAAGCTTTCGCTCGTCGCTTTTTATAAAACGCCTGTCTCCATCTTTTCTTAAAGCAATCAATGAGCCCGTTATTCCACCTGGGAACTCGACAGGAACGCAAACCGCGCATGACGCTTTACGGGCGATTTTCAAAATCTGTTTGAAATCGAACTGCTCTTCTGCGTCAAATCCCCCAACAACTCTTCCCTTTTTATTCACTATAACCCATGCTCTCAAATCATCTTTTTCTTTCACCACGGAATAACGCATTGAACATAATTTGCCCGCGGCATCGGCAAAACATGTCTCGTAAGTATTCTCTTGATCCGCAGAAACGGTAAGCGCAACCGACGCCGACTTCATATCGGCAGCCATGTCGCGTAGCAATGAGGCCAGCAGTTCGGCGGCATCCGTCTTGAATCCGCAAAATCCATCCGTCAATAATATGTCGGAACAGGATCGTGTTTCAGAAAAACTCAAAATAGGTTTAGCGGTTTTTTTCATGACGATGATTATACAAAAAAACACGGCAAAAAAAAAGCGGCCTTTGCAGGCCGCTTTTGTATTGTTAATTAACTTTTCCTGTTATCAATACACGCCCGAAGTGCAAAAGTTGTCCATGCATGATCCGCTTCCGCAATCCGAGGGGTCAGAACAAGCGCAGTTTGCGTCGTACGGTATAACCAAACAATTCGGTTGAGCGCAGACTACGTTACAGAAGTTGCTTGCGCATTCTGTTCCGCTATAGCAAGAGCAACCATCATCATAAGGCGGAGATGCGCAGCAATCTTGTTGACATGAAGTTGTATTCTCGCCGTTGTCGCACGCACTGTCGCCGCAGCATGCCATGTTGTAAACAGTCACGTATGTAGAGCAATCTGATTCACAGTATTGGCAGGAAACATTTTCGCAATAGGGGAAGTATCCCGGGTCGCAGGCAACGCCGTTCATGCCCGGGCCGTCGTCGCATACTTCACCTATGTTAATATCAGCGTCGCCGCATACTCCTGCTGTGTTTATTAACGTATGCGACTGGCAGAAATTATCGCAATAAGTGCATGTGCCTGAACTGGGATCGCAAGGCGTATCCGTATTTGCTCCGCCGTCATCGCATTCCTCGCCGTTTGCTCCCTGAATGTTGCCGTCGCCGCAGCAGGCGGGCGGAATATTATTAGTGTCGTAATGACAGGTCGCGTCACAGAAATCACAACCCGATTCAAAACCGCAGCTCAACTGATATGGATTTTCGCAAACGACA
>JBAYJY010000230.1:0-6328 GCA_041664945.1 bacterium
ATTATTAAAACCCGTCCCAAAATATATATGCTTGAGAAAAAACGGCGGACGAGTTGATGGCGGACACAACGGCGGCGAAACAGGAACTTGTGAGCATTCCGGAAGCGAAACGGCGGCGAAGCCTTCGTTTCAGCATCTGGGACGCGAGCTTTTACGCGGCCATGGTCGGGTTCGCGGAAACCTACTTCGTGCCGCTGATGCTTGCGATCGGCGCGACGAGCTTTCAGGTCGGAATATTCACAGCCGCGCCGATGCTCTGCGTGGCGATCACGCAATTCGCATCGCTGATGCTCGTCGAGCAATACAGAAAGCGCAAGAAAATTATCGTCAGCGGCGTAATTGCGCAGGCGGCCGCGCTCGGCTTCATTCTCTATAAAACGTCGACCGGCAATTTCGATCCGTGGCTTCTGATAGCGATCGGATCAGTATACTTCGCGGCTAACGGAATGGTCATGCCTGCTTGGAACAGCCTGATCGGCGACCTGACGACCGCGAAGGACCGCGGCTCTTACTTCGGCCGCCGGAGCAGCATCTCAGGGCCGATCACATTCGCCGCCGTCGCCGCCGGCGGGCTCACGCTCCAGCATTTCGCGGGACTCGGCAAGCCGCTAACCGGCTTCGCATGGGTGCTCACAGCTGCGCTTATCAGCAGACTCGGTTCCATATATTCGCTCGTCCGCCACTTCGACGTCCCTTACAGAAAAGTTAAAGATTCATATTTTTCATTCATGCAGTTCATTCGCAGAAGCCCCAAATCAAACTTCGCCCACTTCGTCTATTTTCAAGCCATCATGGGTTTCGCGAACCAGATTTCGTCGCCCTTCTTCGCGGTGTACATGCTGCGCGACCTTAAGTTCAGCTACGTCGATTACATGATCGCGCAGGGCGTGTTCCAGATCGTGCAGTTCATGATGATGCGCCGCTGGGGTCCGCTCGCCGACCGGTTCGGCAACCGCATCATCCTGCGCATCACAGGCTCGTTTCTGCCGCTGCTGCCGATCATGTGGCTGTTTTCGAAAAACTTTTACTACATCATCGCCATACAAATTTTCGCCGGAACCGTGTGGGCCGGCTGGCTGCTCGGAACCTCGAATTTCGTGTTCGACGCCGTTACGCCCGCGAAACGCGCGCGCTGCGCCGCCTACCTCAACTTCTTCAACAGTTCCGGCATCTTCCTCGGCGCCCTGCTCGGCGCCGTGCTCAGCATTCACGCCCCGAAGTTCATCGACACCGGCGCCCTCAGAATCACATTCTTCTCATCGCTTGAGTTCATTTTCGTCCTCTCCGGCCTGTTGCGATTCCTCAACGTATTCTTCTTCATGCCAACTGTCCACGAAGTCCGCAAAGTCGGCAAACCGGAGATTAAAGACATCTTCCTCATGCTCACCCACATCCGCCCACTCACCGGCAGTCAGTTCGAGATCTACACCGGCTCCGGCTCGAAGGAAAACGGCAACCCACCGGAATAATTTCTTTTCACTCGGAAACGCGGAATCGCTGGATTTCATTGTGTGTTCCAATTAGCGACGGAAATGCCCAGTATTTCAATTCGCAGGCGCGAAAAAGCGTCCCCGCTATAGAGAGGGGACGCCGTTTTCAGCGTGAAGGTTTAGCGATACTGCGTGGCCGGCGTTTAGATTGCCTCGCCGCCGGTCTCGCCCGTGCTTATGCGGACGCAGTCGGCCAGTTCGGTGACGAATATCTTTCCGTCGCCGATGTTGCCGGTTTGCGCCCCTTTGATTATCGCCATTATCGTCGGCTTGACGAAGTCCTCGTTCACAGCGATCTCAAGCCGCGTCTTCATCAGCAGATTCACTTCCCTCGCAAGTCCCCTGTACATCTCCGTATGCCCCTGCTGGCGGCCGCAGCCAAGCGCGTTGATGACCGACATCTTGAACACCTGCACGGCGTACAACTCTTTCTTCACGTCATCAAGCTTATTAGGTTTTATGTATGCGACTATCATTTTCATGTTTCCGTCCTCCTTTGTTTTTATCAGCCGGCCCTCACATATATGTGACGCGAACCGGGAAATCGGGATATGCCGACACCGACACTTCGAACTGGTCGAGTCCCTGAATCTCCTGCTCGGCCGGCACTCGCAGCGGCGTGATTTTGTTCAGAACTTTAAAGAATACATACATTATGATAAAGACAAAAACTATGTTGACAAGCATTCCGATGCACTGCGCCGCGAACTGCGAAGCGTCGCCGTAGAAGAGGCCCCGCACCGGCGCCGCGATGCCGTTCAGCCCGCCGCCGTACGTGCCGTCCGCGAACAGACCGAGCGCGAGAACGCCCCACGCTCCGTTTACCCCGTGGACGGATATCGCGCCGACCGGGTCGTCAACTTTCATCACCCGTTCGAAGAAGGACACGCTCAAGCACACGAGAATTCCAGCTATGAGACCTATGATGACAGCCGACACAGAATTGACGAAAGCGCACGGCGCCGTTATCGCCACCAGGCCCGCAAGCAGTCCGTTCGCCGACATCGAGATGTCGGGTTTGCCGTAACGCATCCACATGTACAGCAGCGACGAAAACGCGGCCGCCCCGCCGGCCAGCATCGTGTTTACCGCTATGACAGCTATTCGCAGGTCGCCGCCCGCGAGCGACGAGCCGGCGTTGAATCCGAACCACCCGAATGCGAGGATGAAACAACCAACGATCGCCATCGGTATGTGATGGCCCGGCATCGGGTTCGGCTTGCCGTTCGTGAACTTGCCGATGCGCGGCCCGAGAACCATCGCCCCCGCGAGCGCCGCCACGCCACCCGTCATGTGAACCACGCTCGATCCCGCGAAATCTATATGGCCGTGGCCGAGCCCGAAGTTGCGGCCCAACGCCGACAGCCAGCCTCCTCCCCACACCCAGTTCGCATACAGCGGATACACTATCGCCGATATGAAGAACCCGTATATGATGAATGATTTGAACGTCCAGCGTTCCGCCATCGAACCGGTCGGAATCGTCGCCGTCGTGTCCATGAACACCATCTGGAACAGGAATATCCCGAATATGACCGCATCGTACGTCATGCCCGACAGAAAGAACCCCTTCGTGCCGAACAGACCGAAATCTTTGCCGAACAGATGCAGCGCGAATTCTCCGTTCAGCGCCCCGCCGCCGCCGAGACTGGCCGCGCCGCCGGAACCGCCCATCTGCAGCGCAAACCCGCACACCCAGAAACCGAGCATCCCGATGACGTATACCATAAAATTCATCGCCATCGTGTGGCCCGCGTTCTTGGCGCGCGTGAACCCCGTTTCAGCCATCGCGAACCCTGCCTGCATGAACATCACCAGAAAACCGCAGATCAGCATCCAGACCATGTTGATCGCGACCCGGTTGTGCCCGACAACATCCGCGAGCTTAACCGCTACCGGCTCGGTTTTCTCTGCCAGTTTCAGGTCGTCCGCCGTCGGCGCGTTCTCCGTCGCGCCCACTACATCCGCCGCCACCCCAATGGATGCGCCGGACGGGTCGGATTTCGGCCCGCTGTCCGCCAACCCGACAACGCACATAGTGACAATCATCATCAGGAACGTCACTATCCCCATTCTCATTTTCAAGTTTTCTTTTCTCATTGTGTTTTCCTCTCCACCGCGCCCGTTCGGAGACAAGGCTTCGCCGGGCGTGGAATTTTGCCTCCACAAGTTGATATTTATGTTTATGAAAACCGGTTCTCGGATAGATTCCGGATTTGTATTCCACGACGTCTAAATCTACGGCTCAGAAATTGATGTCAAGTTGCGTCGTGAACGTGTTCGCTGGCGCCGGCTGGAGCTTCTTCTCGTTGAAAAAGTCGTAACCGACTAACAGGCTCACATTGTCCGCGAAGGCATAAGACACGCCGATGCTCGCAGCGCCTAAGGAGTTTTCACCGCCCTGATAGTCGACAGCTCCCCAGATCTTTTTCGTGAACTGCTTGTCGATCGAGGCGAGAATGCCAGTGCGCTCGCGGTCGCCGTTGGTGTCTACCAAAAGTTTCCCGTTCCCGACATATCCGCCGAGGGATAACCGCGCGGATACGCCGGGTATCGTCTTGGCGACAAGCGCGTAATACATGTCAATATCCGTTCTCGACGCGCCCTTGCGGCTCGTTCCCATAAAGCAACTGCCCGCGGCGAACGCCGGCAGGCTGCCCTTTTCGGGGATTCCATATTTAAAGTTGAAATAGAAAGGCTTTCGCGAAGCTCCAAGAAGATCGAACCCGACTTCCCAGCCTTTCGCGACGCCATATTCAAGGCCGACATCCGTCGGCATCGACCACGTATTATCGGTCCCTGCGGTGAAATAATTGTCTATTCCAAGGTGATACGTTCCCTTCGCCTGTATGTCCGTCGATGGAATCCAGATTTGCGTGCTCGGCGTGGCGGCGGCTTTTTGAGCGATAAGCATAAACGCCGCAACTGCAAGCGTCTTCAAGCCCTTTTCAATCGCCTCCGCCATGCGCGACTTTCCATTTCGCCGGCTTCTCGCTTCGATGTGGTTTTCTCTCACGTTGTAGCTTCTCATAAATCCTCCTTTGGATTTCAGGCGGCTTTCGATTTTTTTCCGCTTCTAATTGCGGAAATGCCGTTCTCGTCGTTTCACCTATATATGCAAATGCCGTGCCAGCATGAAAATAAACCGCGCGCTTTTTGACGAGCATCCAAATAAACCAGCAATGAAAGCTATAATTACAATTAGCCGCATATAATGCGCTTGGCGCAACTTATAATTAATTGACACCATTATGTATCTTTTATATTTTAACGATACAATTATGTGCTATCCGGGAACTGTTTGATCGTTTATTTAGCCAATCGTAGCTTTCTTCCAATGCGAAACATTAGGACTTGATTGTTTACCGCGAATTTAATGTCCAATAAAGCGTTTCTTTTGATACAATTATGGTGTTGTGATAATATGTGGCACAATTTTGTGCTGTTTGTTATAATATGTTTATGGACAAGTCAGCCCTCAATATTAAAGAACTTACAACTATGTATGGAGTAGCGAGGCTGCTCAGCACAAGAACCGATCTGCGCGAGATGCTCGAGGACATCCTACGGCTCCTCGCCGACGAGATGGGCATGAATCGCGGCATGATCACCATACTCATGCGCGGCGTTCAGGAAGTGCAACTGAATATAGCGCCCGACGTCACCCAGAAAGACATACCGAACATTCGCTACGGCATCGGCGAAGGCGTCACAGGGAAAGTCATCGCCACCGGACGCCCGATGGCGATACCAAGGCTTGATGAAGAGCCCCTCTTTCTCGACAGAACGGGCGCGCGCAAAAAGATCGACCGCAGCCGGCTCGCCTTCATCTGCGTCCCGATAATGCACGGCGAACAGGTAATCGGCGCTCTTTCCGCCGACACCGTCGCCGGCGAGTCCGGCGCCCTAAAAGATGAGGTCGCTTTCCTCAGCGCAGTGGCGGACATCATAGCGCAAAGCGTAAACGCGCGGCGCGAACAGGAAGAAGACCGGGAGCGGCTCGAACGCGAAAACATAAGCCTCAAAAAGCAAATCGAAAGCAAACTCCAGCCTGAAAACATGATCGGCGGCTCGCGGGTCATGCGCGAAACATACAGGCTCATAAATCAGGTGTCGGACAGCAACACCACCGTGCTGCTTACCGGAGAGACGGGCACGGGCAAGGAACTCGCCGCGGCCGCTATACACAATCTCAGTCCTCGCCGCGAAGGGCCGTTCGTGCGCGTAAATTGCGCCGCGCTGCCCGACACGCTGCTCGAAAACGAGCTTTTCGGACACGAAAAAGGCGCATTCACCGGCGCCGGCGAGCGCTCGAAAGGCCGCTTCGAACTCGCCAACGGCGGCACGATCTTTCTCGATGAGATCGGCGACATGTCACTCTCAGCGCAAGCAAAACTCCTGCGCATTCTTCAGGAGCGCGAGTTCGAGCGCGTCGGCGGCGCCGCGCCGGTGCGTGTCAACGTCCGCGTTATTGCCGCAACAAATAAAGACCTCGAAGAGGCTGTCAAAAACGGCCAGTTCCGCGCAGACCTCTACTACCGGCTCTACGTATTCCCCATTCACATCCCGCCGCTTCGCGAGCGCGGCGCAGACATCATGCTGCTCACCGACTATTTTGTCCAAAAATACGCCGCCGAACTCAATAAGAAAATCTCTCGAATCAACTCGCCCGCGATAGACGCGCTGATGTCTTACCACTGGCCGGGAAATGTTCGCGAACTCGAAAACTGCATCGAGCGCGCCGTTCTTCTAAGCGCAAACGGCGAGATTCATTTGTACAACCTGCCGCCGTCGCTCCAACTACGTGAAAAAAGCAACTCAGACATGAAAGACGGCTC
>JBAYJY010000231.1:0-6318 GCA_041664945.1 bacterium
ATAGCCCGCTTGACAAAGTAGTGGGAAATAGTGTAAAAAAGAGGAAAATAAAGTAACAAGTTTCGGTAATAGTGGTTTTTTGTGGCAATTTGACTGGTAAAATAGGTTTATAAGTCAGGGATGTTGTAGGTGGATAGCGGGATATTGTCTGAAAACCCGCTCCGGCGAAGCCGGACAAGAGTGGCGAAATGGTAAATTTCGTAGAAGAAGATCAATTCGGAGGGGTGTCGACATTCAAGGTCGATCCCAAAGGCAGGATGAGTTTGCCTGTCGAGTTCCGTAACGTTTTGCACGTAAGGCACGATAAATTCGGAAAAAACGAAGTTGAAGAGAGCGTAACCGGCCGCGGCGGCGAAAAAAAGAAGAAGGCCGAAAAAGACGAGACGGAAGAAAAGCCGCAGTGCATAGTCATGACGCGCGGGGTGCGGACCTGCCACATCGAATGTTATCCGCTTGATGTCTGGAACAAAACCAAGGAATGGCTTAAAAACCTCGAAGACAACGACGAAACGAACGATCTCAGAATATACATACTTGGTCACAGGGAAGTTTGCGAAGTCGACAAGCTCGGCAGGGTGTTGATCAGCCAGGAGCTTCGTGATTTCGCTGGAATCGGGACGGGCGAAGTGATGGTGATGGGAGTAGGGGAGACATTCAGAATCTGGTCGAAGGACACATACGACAGGCACATAAACGTAAAGAACATGGAAATCCGAATGGGCGAACTTAAGAGCAAGTACGCGAAGAAGAGAGAAGAGTCCTGATTCGGAGATGACAATGTGGAGGAGAAATCAGAACACATACCGGTGATGCTGAGAGAGTCGTTAGAGGCTCTGCAGATAAGACCTGAAGGAATATACGCGGATTTAACCGCGGGAGAAAGGGGGGGCCACACAACAAAAATTTTAGAGCAGCTCACGACGGGAACGATAGTGTCATTCGACAGGGACCCGATAGCGGCGGAGAAGCTGGGCCGGCTAATCGGAAACGACAGCCGGGTCAGAATCATCAACGAGAATTTCTCAACGATCGCCGAGGTGTGGGAGCGGGAAGGATTGTCGCCCGCTGATGGAATTCTGATCGACTTAGGATTCTCATCGCACCAGATAGGCGCAGCCGACAGAGGATTCAGCTTTCAGAAGGATGGGCCCCTGACGATGAAGTACAACCCGAGCGAGCCGGGACCGACAGCCGCGGAATACGTGAACGGCGCCTCGGAGGAAGAACTGAGAAATCTGTTTTTCAAATTCGGGGAGCGGCACGGGCGGCGGATAGCGCGAAGGATAGTCGAGCGGCGTGAAGCAGAGCCGATAGAGACTACCAGGCAGCTCTCGGATATAGTCGCCAAGGCGGCGCCGTCGAAGCCCGGAAGAAACCCCGCGACGCTGGTTTTTCTGGCGTTGAGATCGGCAGTGAATCGCGAGATAGAAGCGATAGAGGAAGCGGTGACCGCTTCTCTCGGACTGCTGAGAAAGGGAGGGCGACTCGTCGTGATAACGTACCAGAGCGAGGAAGACAGGACGGTAAAGGAACTGCTGCGGAGAGCATCGAAAGGCTGCAGATGTGAATTGCCGCCGGATGAATGTTCCTGCTCGAACCCGCCGGCCGCGCGACTTGTAACCAGAAAGGTGATTATGCCTTCTCTGGAAGAGGTCGAAAGCAATGCAAGATCGCGAAGCGCAAAGATGCGCGTGGCTGAGGCGATTTAGGAGCCGTATATGAATCAGACCAGAAAAACATACGGAAGATTATCGATAGCGCAGGGGGCCGATCAAAGCAACGCCCGTAGGAAACAGGGCGTAAGGATGGCTGGGATTCTGCTGGTTTTCGCCTATTGTGTCACACTAATAGGAATATACACCGTGTATCTGAAGTTCAGCATAGACTGCAAATACATGAAAATAGACGAAATAAAACAACAGAATTACCGATTAGACATCCAGATTAAAAAACTCGAAGCCGAAGTCGCGACACTAAAAAATTATCAGCGAGTAGAGCGCGTATTGACACAAGCGGGTTACACAACCGCCACTCCCCAGAAACCTCTCTACGTGAGTCTCGACGAAGGGCTATCCAAGGTGGAAAAGGCTGAGCTAATGGCGCCTCGGCCTGACAGTATTATACAGTAAGTGATCCGGGGCGCCGACACGTTCGAGGTGTGTTGGCATGAACCGGTCCCTGCAAATTAAGAACCGTATAAAAACTTTATTGATCGTCCTTGCGGCGATGCACGCCTGTATTGTTCTGCGCGCGATCTATGTGGAACAGGTTCACGGCGTCATGCTTCGCGAGCGGCAGCTTACCCAAAGCAAAAGAATAATTCCGCTTCAGGCCCGCCGGGGTTACATCTATGACCGGAACGGCAAACGTCTTGCCATGGATGTGCCGTACATGTCTGTTTTCGCGGTGCCGTCTATAATTAAAAACAATCACAAATATGCAGTCGCGTTAAGCGGCACGCTCCATATGAAGGTTGAGGAAATTGAAAACATTCTCAACGGGGCGAGAAAAAGGCAGCCTTATGTCTGGATCAAACGATTTGCTCCGGAGGAAGCGGCGCAAAAAGTTAATGAACTAAGATTGAACGGCATCGTTGCGATACGCGAGCAGAAGAGGGTTTACCCGAACGAGACAACCGCGGCGCCGGTGATCGGCTTTGTGGGCGAGAGCGGCGGCATCGAGGGCATAGAAATGACGCTCGATGCTCTTCTTAGAGGGCGAAACGGTTATGTGCTTCTCGAAAAAGATCACCTCGGCAGAAATATTCCGCAATCTATTCGTGAGACAAAACCGGTATATCACGGAAATAATGTTTACCTGACGCTCGACCTCACGATACAACACTATGCTGAAGAAGAACTTGAAAACACTGTAAAGAAATTCAATGCGCGAGGCGGTGGAGCGCTTGTTTTAGAACCGAAAACGGGCAAAATTCTCGCCATGGCCTCCTATCCTTCGTACGATCCGAACCATTATAAAGAATATCTCAAATCGGATCCGACATCGTTTCGGAACCGGGTTGTGTGGTTCAGGTTCGAGCCGGGAAGCATTATGAAACCGCTTGTCGTTTCGACTGCGCTCGATAAAGGATTGATTGAACCGTTCAAGGAGACGATATACTGCGAGCCTGTATTTTTTGTTTCAGGCAAGCCTATCAAGGACGATCACGGAATCGGAATCCCGGGTTTCAAAAATCCTGTATATGTTATCGCTCATTCCTCGAATACAGGCGCCGCTAAAATTGCGCTTATGCTTGGCGGCAAGGGAATAAAGTCGATGGTTGAGAATTTTAATTTTAATAAGGGCTTTCCGCTTCCCTTAAACGGCCAGCAGCCCAGCATGCTTCCGGATTTTAACAATATCCGGGATCTGACAATTGCAAACAACGGGTTCGGCTACGGAATATCCGTCAGCATGCTGCACATGGCGATGGCGACTGCGGCGATTGCGAACGGCGGCCTGATCATGAAGCCTATGATTGTGGACAAAGTGGTGAAGTCGGATGGTTCGCCGTTTCATGTTGCGGAACCGAGAGCGCTTAACAGGGCGATAACGGAAGAATCGGCGAAGCTTCTGCGGTATATGATGAGCATGGTTGTGGAGGAAGGAACAGGGAAAAGCGCGCAGATCCCGGGATACACGGTCGCCGGGAAAACGGGAACGGCGAAGATCGTCCGCGACGGCCGCTATCAGAACGGCGAGTATTTCGCGTCGTTTGTAGGGTATGCGCCTGTTGAAAATCCGAGGCTGCTCGTAATGGTGACGATAGAGCGCCCGACGCCTGTATACTATGCGGCCGCGGTCGCCGCGCCGGCGTTCAAGGAGATCATGATGAAGTCGCTGTGGAGGCTAAATGTGCCGCCGTCGACGACGACGGATAAGCCGAAACCCGTAGCTTTCTAAAATGGAGACGATATGATGGAATCGAAATCACTCAAACAATTGCTGGCCGGCGTGGAGCACAGAATCGAAAGCGGCTCCGACGCTGTTGAAATCGCGGCGCTTGCGTATGATTCGCGCGAGTGTTCGCCGGGCACTTTATTTTTCTGCATACCCGGATACAAAGTCGACGGGCACGAGTTCGTGCCGGAAGCGTTGGCGCGAGGCGCGTCGGCGCTGATTGTCGAGAGATCCGTTGACGCGCCGGAAGGCGTGACCGTTGTGCGCGTGACTGATTCGCGCGAGGCGATGGGCCTTATCTCGGCGAATTACTTCGGGTGGCCCTCGCGCGCTTTGAATTTAGTCGGCGTCACCGGAACTAACGGAAAAACGTCGGTCGCGTTTTTGATCGACGCCCTTCACAGGGAACAGGGCAAGTGTTCGGGGCTGCTCGGCACCGTCGAAAACCGGATCGGCGACGAGATGGCGGCGGTTAAAAGAACGACGCCCGAAGCCTTCGATCTTCAGGCGCTTATCGCGCGCATGGTGGAAAAGAAGTGTTCAGCGGCGATAATGGAAGTGTCATCGCACGCTGTTTTTCTCAAACGCATCGCCGGCTGCGCTTTCAACGCCGCAATATTTACGAATCTCACTCAGGACCATCTGGATTTTCATAAAGACATGGACGAGTATTTCGCCGCAAAGAAAGAGCTTTTCACGGATTATCTGTCGGACGAAGGCGTTTCGTTGCTGAATAGCGATGACCCGGCGGCTAAGATAATCGCTAACGGAGCTAAAGGCAAAACGATTCGATACGCAGTGATTGACCCGGCGGCGGAAGTCAGGGCTGAAAAGGTCAAGTGTACGCTCGACGGGATAAGCTACACGGTTGTTTCGACGCTTGCCGAGCCGTTCGATATCGAATCCCCGCTGATGGGAATGTTCAATGTCTACAACACGCTCGCGATGGTGGCGTACGGGCTTTCGCAGGGCGCGAGCGCTGAGATTATAGCCCGAACTCTGAAGTCGATGAACGGAGTTCCGGGCCGTTTCGAACGGATTAATGAGGGGCAGCCTTATCGAGTGTTTGTCGATTATGCTCACACTCCGGACGGGCTTCTCAACATTTTGCGTGCGGCGCGCGAGATATGCCGCGGGCGTCTCGTTGTTGTGTTCGGCGCGGGCGGCGACCGGGATCGCTCAAAACGGCCGCTCATGGGCGCCGCCGCCGCTCAAAACGCCGATTTTGTCATTGTGACTTCTGACAATCCGCGGACTGAGGACGCCTCAAGAATTGTCGACCAGATCACTCTTGGAATCGAACAGGCGCTGTTGAAAAACAGCGTTCCGCCAAGCTTCAAATACATCGTCGAGCCGGACCGCTTCGCGGCTATCCGATACGCTATCGAGAACGCGCAGGACGACGACGTGATAATAATCGCCGGCAAAGGGCATGAGAATTACCAGATCTTCAAGGACCGGACGATATTCTTTGACGACCGCGAAGTCGCGCGCAATCTGATCAAGGAGCGAACGGCGCATGGACGCCATGGAAGTTAAAGCCATAGTCGAGGCCAGCGGCGGTCTACTGCTTAACGGCAATAGCGCGCTGCGCGTTTCGCGAATCGTGAGGGACAGCCGCGAGGATTGTTCCCGCGCTCTTTACGTTCCTCTCGCCGGCGAGCGGTTCGACGGCCACGATTTTATAGAACAGGCGGCCGCGGCGGGCGCTGTTGGCGCTTTCATTTCAAAAGATATAAAAGCCAACCTGCCGAAGGATTTTATTCTGATACGGGTGGCAGACACGCTGAAAGCTTATCAGGCCGTAGCGCGGGCGAGCAGGTTGCGATACAACGTTTCGGTTATCGCTATCACCGGCAGTTGCGGAAAGACTTCTACGAAGAATCTGCTCTCGAACGTTCTCGGCAATAGAAAAGTGGCGCGCACTGAAAAAAATGAAAACAACGAAGTCGGCGTTCCCCTCACGCTTCTGAGAATGGACGGCGAAACGCAGGCGGCGATCATTGAATGCGGGATGCGGGCAAAGGGCGAGATCGCGGACTTGGCGTCTATAGCGAGGCCGACGCACGGACTGATAACCAACATCGAGTCGACTCACATCGGGCGTCTCGGGTCGCTCGAAGCGATTGCGGATGCGAAGGGCGAACTGCTTGAAGCGCTCGGGCGTGACAATTTCGCGTTTTTGAACGCTGACAACGCATGGACGCCGAGGTTGATGAAAAAAACGGAGGCGAAGATTACGACTTTCGGTATAGAGGCGGGAGATGTGCGGGCGACAGACATACATTTTTCGCTGGACGGCGCGCGGTTCACACTCGAGACTCCGGCCGGAACAATTGAAGCCGGCGTTCCGTTTCCGGGCCGCGGAACGGTGTACAACGCTGCTGCGGCTGCGGCGGTGGCGCTATCTCTCGGAGA
>JBAYJY010000232.1:0-6270 GCA_041664945.1 bacterium
AACCGGCGCTGGGACCGCGCGACTTTCAGGCATCTTTACAAAGACTTGAAAAAGGGACCGCTGCCGGACATTCTGGTTTTTTACATCTCGGGGCACGACAGCAACAGCCACGAAAATGGGCCGGACAATCAGCGCGAGTACTTCCGCTCGGTGGTTGATCCTCTGTTCGGGGGCTTTATAAAGGAATTCGAAAAATTCAGGCCGATCGAGGAGTTCCATTTCATTATCACATCCGACCACTGTCAGGCGAAGACTATCAGAGACAAAAAATACGTTATTAACAACGATATTCAGGCAGGGATACTGGCGCTCGTTGGCGGCGGCGGTTTCAAACTTTTCGACAGGAAACAGGTTAGGGAGGGCGACACCGCGGTGATATGCACCGAGGCCGGAACGGCGCAGGTCCATCTGATGAACCGAGCGACCGGCAAATGGGCAGATCAGCCGAGATTCGAGGAAGACCTGATTCCAGCCGCGGAAACGTTCGAAAAATACAAAACCGGAGATTTGCCATTCGTCGATCTAATACTGCTGCGGCGCGAATTCGGAGCCGACTACGAGGTCTATGAACATGGGAGCCTTATCGGCATTGATAAGTTTTTCGCCGGAAAAGAAGCCGCCTACCCGGACGCGGTGAACAGGATTCATGGAGTGAACTGCAGCCGCAGCGGCGACCTGACAGTTCTGCTGGATTATTCCAAGGGCTATTATTACGGAGACAAGGTGAAGGCAGGCGAGCATGGAAACCTGTGCGCGGCCGACTCGCTGATTCCGTTTGTGATTTCCGGACCGGGCATTCCTGATAAGTCGATTCCATACGCGCGACTTGTGGATGCCGTGCCGACTATCGGAAAAATAATGGGGTTCGAGACGCCGGGAGTCGCGGGGCGGTCGCTATTATGAGTTATGCCATTATACTGAATAAATGGAGATGATGAAAAAGCGCGTGAATCGAAAAAGTTCAACGCATAACAATGGCAGGCGCGCAACTATCCGGCCAGATTCCAGACGATTCAAAATGAAACGAATAACTAATATCATTGTGTTTGCTGCTGCTATACTTGCAGCGCTTATTGCCGCGAAAGCAATTTCTCAGGATGAGTTGGGTCTTGGCGGGCCGACGCTGATGCCGAGAGCTGTTCTATTCAGATCGGTCGACTGGATTAAGAATCAGGCGCTGCCGACGGTCGTTTGGGCGAAGATAATTCCGGGGTCGCAGCGGCTGCTCGATTCAGGAATAACCAGCCGGATGATTAACGGCAAAACGACTGTTACGAAGGAAGTGAAGACGTATCTGAGCGCCAACGGAGGAAAAAGCTGGAAAACGTATGATTTGGCTCAGGTAGAGCAGGATCATTGGGCGGCGAAAATGACGGCGAACTCCGGCGTTGGGACGCTCGCGTCGTTTTACGCGAGAAACGTCCTCGGCGGCTCAATGGTTGATTTAGCGTGCATGATGTCTTCGACGCCCGCGCCGACGTCCGGTTTTTTTGATATGAAAGACAGGCAACCCAAAGGTTGTTTTTTTGCCTCCGGTTCGGAGGAACCGCCGATCGACGATTCTTCTTCACGCATCGGCGAAGATCTCGATATTTTCGATTTTCGCATCGGTTACGATTCTAAATATATCTATTTCGGAATGATGATTGATGGCGAGTATTCAAAAGGCAGCCTCACTCCGACCGTTTTGAATCAATACTCAGTCATGATGTTCAATCCTGAAGCCGCCGGGCCTGTTCCCGATGGCGTCCTTCCTCTTTCCGGCGTTATGGTCCGGTATATTCCCATGGGGAAAGAAGCTCCTTCCATGGCACAAAGCTGTGGAGCTGTCATTTATAGAAACAAAACGACCGTTCTCGACACTACGCCAGTCACATGCAAAGTTAACGGACAGTATTTAATGTTCAAAGTAAGACGGGATTTGTGGGGAACAAAACCGCCGCGCGAACTTTTTGTTTTCGCTTACACCGGAACATTGCGGGAACGCAATCTGAGCGAATTAAGTTTTGTTGATTCTACAAGCTTCACGCGAGTTCGATTTGCAGGCAGTGTTCTCAAGTTGTCTGCCTCAGTTGAAGTATTGCCGCGCAATAACGACAAATCAGACAATAAACCTGGAGTAAATTATTATCATTGAAGTAAATTTCATTTGCTTATATTGTATATTACGAAATATATGTTAAATTTGTTATGGCTGAAATACAAGTGTAAGACATTACACGCATGATAAATGTGAAGTTTGGAAACATACGCAGCAAAAGAAAGAGTATTCTCCTCATTGATTCTGACGAGATTATCCATTCCATGCTAAAAACAAGGCTGACGCATGCCGGTTATAAAGTGGATTGCGCGCGCAGCGGAGATGAAGCCCGCGCATCTCTGAAGAAAATTGTTCCTGACTTGATATTGATGGACAACAACACGCCTGGCGCTGACGGGTTTTCGCTATTGAAAGCGGTCAAGGAATCGAAAGCGTTAAAAAAAGTTCCGGTATTTCTGCTCGCGAACGGGAGCGAGATAGAAACAATCGAGAGAGCCCTGAATCTTGGCGCAATAAACTATATTGTGAAACCCGTCGATCCAAGCGTGTTGATGGACAAGATAAATAAAAAGTTCTTAAAAAAATAAATGCCGTCCGCTGAAAGCATGCATTCGAGCGAAGGCTCTCATCGGCAAGGCGGCAATAGAGAGCGGCAAGTTTGCTAATACGCACTAAAATAAGGCTTCGCCTTATGATCGCGATCCCGGCTATGACGACATTGCTTGTGCTCGGACTCGGCCTGATCATTATCGATTTAGACAACCGCTCCCTGCTGGATAATAAAGAACTGCCAGTGACGATGGTAGATTACGTTCAGCGTATACAAAACACGATCAACGGCACAACGATAGTGATAGTGTGCTTCGGAGTTTTGGCGTTGCTTGCAGGACTCGTGCTCGCAGTAGGAATTACCGCGCCGATAAGGAAGTTAACATACGACACTGCATCAATCGCCAGCGGAGATCTGACGCGTACAATACACGTTAGCGGCGAAGGCGAGATCGCAATGCTGGGCTATGCTTTCAACAACATGGTCACGTCCATTAATAAATATCTTTTACAGAGCATGTCCGGAGGCGTGGTGACCATCAATGAAAAAGGCGCCATTACGGCGATGAGCGCGGATTCGGAAGTCATTCTCGGCGTAAATGCCGGCGAATACGTCGGCAAGCACATAAAGGAAATGATTCCAGACACAAAGGAAAACCGGGCTTTTCACGACATCATACAAGGCGCTCTTCAAAACAGGCAAACGTTCGTCGGCAAGGAAATGACGGTGACCACCGATAGCAGGAACGCCATTCCAATATCGATATCGACCTCGTTTCTTCAGAATAAAGACGATACGCTTATAGGGCTGATAATTTCATTTGAAGATGTGAAGCATCTGCGTAAAGTGCAGGAACAGATGCTGAAACTGGACAGGCTGACGACTCTTGGCGGGCTTGCCGCGGGAATAGCCCATCAGGTCAGGAATCCGCTTTGTTCGATACGCGGGCTGGCGCAGCTACTCAAGGAAAACGCCGGCGAAAGCCCGATGCTGAACGACTATTCAGATGTAATTTTGAGCGATGTCGACCGTATCGAACGGGTGATAGACCGGCTTCTCAAGTTCATTCAGCCGAGTTCTACAGGTTGGACATACGAATCGATCAACGAAATCATTGACGACACACTCGTGCTTGCGAAGCACGAGATCCGTAAAAAAGACATTGAATTGGTATGCGATTTGTCGACCGACCTTCCGAGGATTCTTTGCCAGAGGGAGAATCTGATTCAGGCGCTGATGAACATAATGGTCAACGCGTTTCAGGCTATCGAACATTTTGGTCGCGTTACGATATGGACGCTGCAGGACGATGACGACGACAAGAGCGATAACGGGTCGATATGCGTGCGTATTTCGAATACCGGGCCGCCGATCCTGCCGGAAGACATCGCGAGGATATTCGACCCGAATTTTACCACAAAGGAAGACGGCGGCGGTTTTGGGCTTGCCATTACGCATCAGACTGTTGAGTTTCATGGCGGCAGGATAAGGGTTGAAAGCCCTCCCGGAGGGGAAACGGTTTTCACGATATGGCTGCCTATCCGTAAACAGGACGCAAAGGAGACGAAGCGGCTTGAACACGACGTATCAACATAAAATTCTAATAGTTGACGACGAAAAGAACATGCGCTTTCTTCTACGCGAGGCTCTCGTTAAGGAAGGCCACGAAGTTGTCACGGCAGAAAACGGCGCTGAGGCGGTGGCGCTTCTTGGAGAGAATAGTTTCGATTGCGTGCTGCTCGACATTCGCATGCCTAAGATGGACGGTCTTGAAGCGCTCGAGGCCCTTTTGGCGATCGACCCTGAAATTCCCGTGATACTCATGACTGCTTATGGAACCAAAGAGGTCGCGATGGAGGCGATCCGCAAGGGCGCCTACGATTTTTTCACTAAGCCATTCGACATAAATGAGATGCGCATTGTCGTGAAGCGAGCGCTCGAGAAGCAGAAACTCGAGGAAGAAATCAAAAAGCTGCGCAGCAAACTTGAGGAACGATACGATTTCGAGGGCATCATAGGGCGAAGCAGGGAAATGACCGAGGTTTATGAACTCGTCTCGAAAGTATATAAAAGCGACATCACGGTGATAATTTACGGCGAGAGCGGCACCGGCAAGGAGCTGATCGCCAACGTCATTCACTATAAAAGCCCGCGCAAGGATTTTCCTATGGTGAAGATAAACTGCGCGGCGATTCCAGAAACATTGCTTGAAAGCGAATTGTTCGGATACGAGAAAGGCGCTTTCACCGGCGCGACGCAGAGAAAGATCGGAAAGATCGAACAGGCGAACCGCGGCACGTTGTTTCTGGATGAGATAGGCGACATGAGCCTCATGACGCAGGCTAAGATGCTTCGCGTGCTCGAAGAGCACGAAATCGAGAGGCTTGGCGGGAATGAAGTTATCCCCGTGGATATCCGGATTGTGGCCGCGACTAATCAGGATCTCCCGCGCGCGGTGCATGAAAAACGTTTTCGAGAGGATCTGTATTTCAGACTGAACGTGGTGCCGATCTTCATGCCGCCGCTGCGCGTTAGGAAGGGTGACATCTCTCTACTTGTGGACCATTTTGTCGAAGAAAACAATCGGAAACTGAATAAGAATGTCCGCGGCGTATCGAGGTCGGTAATGCGCAGATTTTTAAATTATGACTGGCCGGGGAACGTGAGAGAGCTTGAAAACGCGGTCCAGCGCGCCGTGCTGCTTGCGCCGGACGACATTATTAACGACGAATGTCTGCCGTCTCAGATTGTCGAATCGACGCGCAAATCAACGACCGGACAAATGGAGCCTTTCGAAGGTTCTTTGCAGGAAATTGTGGACAATATCGCAGAAAGCGCAGAGCGCCAGATCATCATTGACGCGCTTGAGTTGACGAGTTGGAGCAGGACCAAAACTGCTGAACTATTGAAAATATGCCGTAAAAGCCTGCATAATAAAATGAAAAAATATGAATTGTTTGAAGTTCGGAAGCCCGGCGACGAAGAATCGGATTATGACGAAATGCCCTGAACGGGACGCGAGGAGTCGGAATAATGGCGCGATCCACCATCGCTGAACTGGCGCTTGGGAGAAAATTGGTCTCTTCCGACCAGTATGAGCAAGCTCGCATGCGCTCTCGAGGTCCCGGCGATCAGGCGATCGGGCAGGCTCTCGTTGATCTCGGCTTTCTTTCGCACGAGGATTTTGTAGGGCTTCTCTGCGAGGAGCTTTCTCTGCCGCGAGCTAATCTGCAAGACATAGAGGTTGATCCACAAGTTCCGCACTTGCTCGCTGAGGACTTTCTGCGCCGCCACAATATTTTCCCTTTCAAGCTCGAAGATGACACGCTGTATATTGCTATTTTCCCGCCGGTCGATCCAACAGTGCTCGACGAAATAGAACTCACGACCGGATACGGAGTTGAGGCGTCGGTCGCCACCGCTGATGAGATTCAACTGCTTTTGAATCAAAATTTCAGCGCCCGCCATCGAACTCGCCAAACCATCGTCGACATGCATGTTGAGGATTACAGCCCGGTTAAGGGCGAAAGCCTTGTGATCGACGAAATCATGGACACAGTCGACAGCCCGCCTGTTGTGCGGCTCGTTGTCGACATCATTGACGGCGCGATCAACGAGCGAGCCAGCGACATTCACCTCGAACCTCAGGAAAACAACATGCGCGTGCGGTACCGCATCG
>JBAYJY010000233.1:0-6181 GCA_041664945.1 bacterium
AAAGACAAAGCCATGTCGCAAGCCGTCATGCGCAACCTGAACACAAGATTCCAGGAATGCGAAGACGTTTATACCGCCATTTATCTTGACGAAGGCCTCGCGCTTCTTCAGTCGCTCGAACCGATGCAGACTCTGCAGACCGGCGTTCTGGGAAATGTGTTCAAATTCAGCGACGGCCGCATGTTCAAGGAAGAAAATCACATTTTCGACGAAGTTTATGAACTCGACTTCTTTGTTCCCCGTCCGTACGATAAACTGCGGACTCTCATTCGCTATCTGTCCGAATGTTATAACGACACATCGATCAACAACGTTTTTCAGGTCGACATGGGCGCGCAGGCGGTGAAGACCGTTCTCAACTCGCTCGAACTCGACAAGCTCTCCGTCGAACTTCGCGAAGAGATCATCAAGGCGAAGAAACAGAAACGGATGAAGCTGATCAAGCGGCTGACGGTTGTTGAGTCGTTCCGAAAATCTAAGAACAAGCCGGAGTGGATGGTTCTGGACGTAATCCCGGTCCTTCCTCCCGACATCAGGCCTATGGTTCAGCTCGAAGGCGGCCGCTTCGCGTCGTCGGACCTGAACGACCTCTACCGCCGCGTCATCAACAGAAACAACAGACTGAAAAAACTCATAGAGATCAAAGCTCCCGAGAGCATCATCCGGAACGAAAAGAGGATGCTGCAGGAAGCTGTAGACGCTCTGATAGACAACGGCCGCCGGGGCCGCGTCTTCACCGGCTCGCACAAGCGGCCGCTGAAGTCCCTCAGCGAGTTGCTGAAAGGCAAACAGGGCCGTTTCCGCCAGAATCTGCTCGGCAAGCGCGTAGACTATTCAGGCCGCTCGGTCATCGTTGTCGGGCCGGAACTCAAGCTGCATCAGTGCGGGTTGCCCAAGGAAATGGCGCTCGAGCTGTTCAAGCCGTTCGTAATGCACGAGCTGGTAAAGCGAGGCGTCGTTCCGAACATAAAGAGCGCGAAAAAAGTCGTAGAGCGCGCGGACAACGAAGTGTGGGACGTGCTTGAAGAGATAGTGCAGGACCATCCGGTTCTGCTGAACCGCGCGCCCACTCTGCACCGCTTGGGCATTCAGGCTTTCCAGCCCGTTCTGATCGAGGGCAAAGCCATTCAGATTCACCCGCTCGTCTGCGCGGCGTTCAACGCCGACTTCGACGGCGACCAGATGGCGGTCCACCTTCCGCTGTCGCTGGAAGCGCAGGCTGAGGCGCGCCTCATCATGCTCTCCACAAACAACCTGCTCCTGCCTTCAAACGGACGCCCGGTTGTCGCGCCCTCTCAGGACATTGTTATCGGCGTCTATTATCTCACGCTTGATAAGCCGGGTTCAAAGGGCGAAGGGAAATTGTTTAGAAACGTTGACGAGATCAACACCGCGTATGAACTCGGTTATGTCTCGCTTCACGCTAAAATAAAGATACGCTTGAATGGCGAAATACTCGAAACAACAGTCGGGCGGGTAATATTCAACAATGTTCTGCCGACCGGCTGGCCGTTTGAAATGGGCGTAATCAATAAAAAGCAACTCAGCCGCATCATCGGCGCCTGCCTGCGCCGCTACGGGCAGCACAGAACCGTGCGCCTCCTCGATGAAGTTAAGGCCCTTGGCTACAAATTCGCCACGCGGTCCGGCCTCACGATTTCGATCGACGATGTTGTCATTCCCCCGGAACGCGATGCGCTGCTCAAGGAAGGCGACAAGATCGAGAAAGAGATCGACGAATACTATGATCGCGGACTTCTCACTGAAGATGAACGCTATCAGCGGCGCGTCGAACTCTGGCAGGATCGCACCGAGAAGATGATGCAGGTCTTCAACAAGATATTCGAGGAACAGCGGTTCAACTCTCTGTACATGATGGCGAAATCAGGCGCTCGCGGAACACCGCAGCAGATCAGACAGCTCGCCGGACTCCGCGGTCTCATGAATGACCCGACGGGACGGACGATCGACTTCCCGATCAAGACGAACTTCCGCGAAGGCCTCACCGTGTTGGAATACTTCATCTCCACGCACGGAGCCCGCAAAGGTCTCGCCGACACCGCGCTCAGAACAGCCGACTCCGGCTATCTCACGCGCCGCCTCGTCGATGTCGCGCAGGATGTCATCGTTCAGGAACTCGATTGCGGAACGAACCGTTATTTGCCGGTCGAATCGGTTTACGTCAACGGCGTAGACACGCCGCTGTCCCATGAGATCAAGATCAAGGATCTTCCGGTCACCAAGAAGGCGCCGGTCGAAATCCGCGCGGCAAAGGTTTATGAGTTCCCTGAAATCGCAGAGATTTATCCCACGATAAAAGTTAAGGGAAAACAGAAAAAGGTTTTCCTTAAGAAAATATTCCCGGTCAGAGACGAATTCCGGCAGGTTGTCGGCGTTAAAAAGGATAGCAAGTCGCAGCTCGTCGACATGATCGGGATCGATTTCACGATTCTCACAAATCACGTTAAGGAACTGATAGGCGAAAAGATTATCGGCCGTGTCGCCGCCCGCGACGTTTTCAGCTTGACGACGGGCGAAGTATTCGTTGCGAAGGGCGAGGAAATAACGGAAGAAGATTACGAGAACGTCAAAAAATCGCTTATATCCGCTCCGCTGCAGATACGGTCGACGCTCGAATGCGCGACGCGATTCGGAGTCTGCGCGATGTGCTACGGGCGAAACTTCGCCACAGGCAAAGTCGCCCAGATAGGCGACGCGGCCGGGATCATAGCCGCGCAGAGCATCGGCGAGCCGGGCACGCAGTTGACGATGCGCACCTTCCACACCGGAGGCGTTTCATCCGAGGATATCGCGGACATCACGCAGGGCCTTCCGCGCGTCGAGGAGCTTTTCGAGGCGCGCAAGCCGAAGTCGCAGGCGCTGATGAGCGAATTGGACGGAAAGGTGGAGATAGTTTCCTCCGAAACCGGCCGCGAACTGGTGATCACGCCGCAGTCCACGAAGGACGGCGCGAAAAAGATTAGATTGAAAGTCGCGGATGACGCGATGATGATAGTAAAGAACGGCGACCGCGTGACCATGGGGCAGGCGCTCACCGACGGCCACTTGAACCCGCACGAAGTGCTGAGCGTCATGGGCCTGTCGAAAGCGCAGGAACATCTCGTGAACGAGGTCATCGCGGTATACAAGAGCCAGGGAGTCGACACGAACGAGAAACACGTCGAAGTCATAGTGCGTGAGATGCTGCGAAAAATCAGGATCGAGACCGCCGGCGATACGGAATTCCTTCCGCAGTCGCTCGTGGACCGGTTCGAGTTCGACCGCGTGAACCGCGAGATGCGACTGAGAGGCAAAAAGCCCGCCTCAGGAAAATCTATCATGCTGGGAATCACCAAGTGCTCGCTCTCTACGAACAGCTTCCTCTCGGCGGCCTCATTCCAGGAGACTACGCGCGTTCTGACAGACGCCGCGGTCAAGGGGAAAGTTGACCCGCTGATGGGGCTGAAAGAGAACGTTATCATAGGCAACCTGATACCGGCCGGGACCGGCTTGCCCCCGTACAGGGACCTCAAGCTTGCGTTCAACCCGCCGGAGGGTCTGGACTTGGACGACAGGGACGATATTGAAGCTCATTTGGAGCCTTTGACCAAGGAAGGCGTTGACGCCAGCGTTTTCAATGCCGAAGGCATAGATGAAGAGATAGAAAAAGTTTTCGAAGAAAGTTGACATTAATAGGCAGTTTTGCTATTCTCTTACTTTGCGCCCGAAGATCGGCGCAGAAGGGAAAACAAGGAGTCAAATAAGATGCCGACCGTGAATCAGTTAGTGCGCAAAAGGCGGAAGCCGCAAAGAAAGAAATCTAAGGCGATCGCGCTGAAGGATAATCCGCAGAGACGCGGAGTTTGCACGCGTGTTTGGACAGTTACGCCCAAGAAACCTAATTCAGCCCTTCGCAAGGTTGCGAGAGTTAGATTAACGAACGGCATAGAGATCACTGCCTACATTCCCGGTGAGGGCCACAACCTGCAGGAACACTCGATCGTGCTGGTGCGCGGCGGCCGCGTGAAGGACCTCCCCGGAGTCCGCTACCACATTGTTCGTGGAGTCCTCGACACAGCAGGAATCGACGGCCGCAAACAGGGGCGCTCCAAATATGGAACGCGCCGTCCCAAGAAAACCACGGGAGGTGCGAAGTAAACGCAGGCCACTCTTCAGCTTGAGGCCGGCGCGAAAAAACGATTATGCCGCGACGAAAATATAAAAAAGTTCAAAGAATTCCCACGGATCCTCTGTATAACGATCCAATCATAGGCTCCACTATCAACAGGATCCTAAAAAGAGGCAAGAAAAGCATTGCCGAAAGCATGATGTACGAAGCTCTTGATATAGTCGCAAAAAAGACAGGCAAACCCCCGCGCGATGTTTATGCGGCGGCGGTCAGAAACATTTCGCCTGCAGTGCAGGTTAAATCCCGCCGCGTTGGCGGCGCGACATACCAAGTGCCGATCGAGATTTCAGCGGATCGCCAGCAGGCTATCGCGATCAGTTGGCTTCTCGACTTCGCCCGCGCAAGAAGCGGTTCGAGTTTCGCGAACCGGCTCGCGGAAGAAATTATTGACGCTTCAGAAAATCGGGGCGGCGCCATTAAGAAGAAGCTGGATACACACAAAATGGCGGAAGCTAATAAAGCATTCTCGCATTATCGGTTCTAAAAAGAAGGGTTTAACCGATGCCCGCGCTCAAGTTAGCCAGCGCGGGTTTTCGTGTCAGGAAAGATTTAAAATGGACGAGCAGCAGCTAAAAAACACGCGAAATATCGGTCTCGCCGCCCACATAGATGCGGGCAAAACGACGACGACTGAGCGGTTTTTGTATTACACCGGCCGCGTGCATCGCATTGGCGAGGTTGATTCGGGAACCGCGACCATGGATTGGATGGTTCAGGAACAGGAACGCGGAATAACAATCACCTCTGCCGCCACCTACTGCTCATGGAAAGATCATTCGATAAATATCATAGACACTCCCGGCCATGTGGACTTCACGGTCGAGGTCGAGCGCTCAATGCGGGTGCTTGACGGCCTGATCGTTGTATTCTGCGCTGTCGGCGGCGTTCAGCCTCAGAGCGAAACAGTCTGGAGACAGGCGGATCGCTATTCAATACCGCGCATCGCGTTCATTAATAAGATGGACCGAACAGGCGCCGATTTCTTCCACGTAGTGGCGGCGATAAAGAAACAACTCGGCGCGATCGCCGTTCCGGTTTCCATCCCGATCGGCGCGGAAGGCTCTTTCACCGGCTCCGTCGATCTCATCACAATGGAATCGATAACTTACGGAGACGATCTCGGAGTCGGGGTGAATGTCGGTCCGGTTCCGGATGACCTGCTCCAGGTGGCTCAGGAATGGCGCGCGAATATGATAGAGAGGCTCGCCGACATCGACGACACAGTCGCCGAAAAATTTGTCAACGAAGAAGAAATAACGAAGGAAATGATAATAAATGCGCTCCGCAAAGGCACAATCGCGAACAAGATTGTTCCGGTTCTCTGCGGTTCATCGCTCAAAAACAAAGGGATTCAGCCGCTGATTGAAGCGGTCATATCCTATCTTCCGTCGCCGCTCGATGTTCCGCCGGTCATGGGGATCAACCCGAAGACAGAAGAGGAAGAAATCCGCAAACCGATCGACAGCGAACCGCTTGCGGCGCTTGCCTTCAAAATCGCGAACGATCCGTTCCTCGGTTACCTGACATTCATCAGAGTTTACTCAGGCAAACTGGCCAAAGGAACGAACGTATATAACGTCAATAAGAAAATGAGAGAGCGCCCGACGCGCATCCTGAGAATGCACGCGAACGACCGCGAAGACCGTGACGCTCTCACAGCTGGCGAAATCGGCGCGATAAGCGGACTGAAAGTAACGACAACCGGCGACACTCTTTGCGCCGAACACAGACAAGTAGTTCTTGAAAACATAAAGTTTCCCGAACCTGTTATTTCTGTCGCCATCGAGCCGCGCAGTCAGGCGGAATACCAGAAAATGGCTGATTCGCTCAAGAAACTGACGAGCGAGGATCCCACTTTCAGGGCGAACTTCGATGAAGAGATGGGACAGACGATCATTTCGGGAATGGGCGAGCTGCACTTGGAGATCATTGTCGACCGGCTGTTCCGCGAGTTCAGCGTGCAGGGCAAAGTCGGCAAGCCGATGGTGGCTT
>JBAYJY010000234.1:0-6180 GCA_041664945.1 bacterium
CGACCCGGCGCGCGCGGCGGAACTACGGGAGATCGCTCGAATATGCCGCCACGTACCGGAGCGACCGCCGGAGACTTTCCAGGAGGCTGTTCAGTCTGTTTATTTCATGCATCTGATTTCGCAGATAGAAACTGGCGGCAATTCGATTTCATTGGGCAGAATCGACCAATTTCTGTATCCGTATTACGAAGAGGATTTGCGCGCTGAGCGGATTACTCCGGAGAAAGCGCGCGAGCTGCTGTCTCTTTTATACATCAAAACGAATGAGATCTGGAACGTGCTTGAAGAGGCGTTCATACCCGGAGGCGAAGGGCCTGAAGGGAAAACGACGCAGAATGTTACGGTGGGCGGTGTCGGCAGGGACGGGCGCGACGCGACGAATGAGTTGAGCTATATCGCTCTCGACGCTTATGCGGACATCTGCACGGTGCAGCCGAATTTTTCCGTACGCATCGGGCCGGACGCGCCGGAAACTTTTTTTCTGAAGGCAGCCAAATATGCCGAGAAGGGAGCGCTTCTGCATTTTTTCAATGACGGCAAAGTTATCGGATCGTTAGTCAGCGGCGGCCACAAGCTTGAGGACGCGCGCGACTACGGACTCGTGGGATGCGTCGAACCGAACGCGCAGGGAAAAACTTTCGGCTCGACGTTCGCCGTTCAGTTCAGCGGAATCAAGTGTCTCGAATTCGCGCTCAGCGACGGCGTGGACAATATTTTCGGATACACTTCCGGCCTGACAACCGGCGACCCGGCGGGCTTCGATTCGTTCGACGATCTCTGGAACGCATACTCGGCTCAGGTGTCGCATTTCATGAACCAGATGGTTCGCGGAATGGCGATTATGGACGAATGTATCGCTGAAATGCTGCCGTCGCCGTTCGCGTCGGCGACTGTCGACGGGCCTATGGAAAAGGGGCTCGACCTGACGCGCGGCGGAGCGATTTACAATTCCACCGGCGTTCAGCTTATCGGGTTCGCCAATGTCGCGGACAGCCTGCACGCGATCAAAAAAGCGGTGTTTGAAGACGGCTCGGCGACGATGGGCGAAATAGCGACATGGCTCGCGACGGACTGGGACGATGCGGAAGACAAGCGGGCATACCTGCTCAATAAAATATCGAAATTCGGGAATGACGACGACGCGGCGGACTCGATGGCCGCGAGAGTGATGGATCACTACTGCGCCGAGGTTGTGAAACACAAGAATTTCCGCGGCGGCAGCTTCTGGCCGGGCGTGTTTTCGGTCGGCTTCCATGTAGCCATGGGCGCGTTCGCGGGAGCGAGCGCAGACGGGCGCCGGGCGGGCGACGTGCTCGGCAACGGCATCACGCCGACAAACGGCAACGCGCTTAAAGGGCCGACTGCGGTGGCGAACTCAGTAGCTAAAATGCCGTTGTCTCTGGCTCTCAACGGCGTCAATCTCAATATGCGTTTCAATCCTTCGCGTCTTAATCCGGACACCTTCTACTCGTTCGTGAAATCGTATCTTAAGAACGGCGGCGTTCAGATTCAGTTCAACATGACCGACACGGAGACTCTGCGCGCGGCGCAGGCCGATCCGGAAACATACCGCGACCTTATTGTTCGCGTAAGCGGTTACTCGGCGCTTTTCACGGGTCTCAGCGAAATAGCGCAGGAAGAGATAATCAGCCGCACTGAATACGATCTATGATGCGGGATGTAATAAACCGGGGGAACTGAAATGTCGAAAGTGATGACAGTTAAGAAGGCGATCGCGGAGCACGTTCATGACGGCGATTTCGTTTACATAGGCGGCTACATCTGCCGCACGCCGTTCGCCGCGATACACGAGATAATCAGGCAGGGCGTTAAGGAATTGACGATCACGCGAAGCAACGCCGCCGACGATTTCGACATGCTGATCGGCGCCGGCGCGGTGAAGCGGTTCATCTCGACATTTCTCTCGCTTGGTTTTTTCGGGCTCGGCCGCTGCTACCGCCGGTCGATCGAGAAGGGCATTCCGCACAAGATCGAAGTCGAGGAGTATACAAACCTGTCGCTGCCGACGATGCTGATGGCGGGAGCGATGGGGATGCCGTTCGCGCCGGTAAGGGACATGGCCGGCTCGGACCTGATGAAAGTAAAGTCGTTCATGGGCGAGAATAAATACAAAGTCATTGAGTCGCCGTTCGACGGCGCGCCCACGGTTCTGGTTCCGGCTCTGTTGCCGGATGTCGCCATCATCCACGTTCAGCAGGCGGACGAAACGGGAAACGCGCAGATGTGGGGAATCGGCGGCGACTGCCAGTACGGCGCGAACGCCGCGAAAAAGGTAATCGTGAGCTGCGAGCGGATCGTAAGCCGTGATGTCATAGGCAAAGACCCGTCGCGCACAATCGTGCCGGACTTCAAAGTAGTGGCGGTTGTCGAGGAGCCGTTTGGCTCGCATCCCGGATACACGCCTGGTTTCTATGATACGGATTTTAACTTCGGCAATATATATAAAAATGCATCTGCAACCGAGGAGGGCTTCAAGCAGTTCCTCGACGAATGGGTGTTCGGAGTAAAAAACAGGGCGGAATACACGCAGCATTACATAGAGCGGTTCGGGTACTCGACGTTCAAAAATCTCGAAGCGGAATTCGATTACGGATACCCGGTAAGTTATGCATACTAACCCGGATGTTTTCTAGGGGCATAGCATGCTATGCCCAAAGAGTTGGCGGAGAATGCATATTAAGACAGACGAAGACTCAGAGGAAAAACATGGCGAAACAACCTGAGGGGTACATCAAGCCGGAACTGATGGCATGTTGCGGAGCGCGCGAGATTCGGGACAACGACATCGTGCTGGTCGGCACCGGGTTTCCAACGATGGCGGCGAACATAGCGCGGCATACGCACGCGCCGAACGCGCGCCTCATGCAGGAATCCGGCGTCTACGATGCGCAACCGAAACGCCCGGCTCTTTCTGTCGGCGATCCATGCCTCAACCCCGGAGCAGCGATGATCGGCGGCCTGTTGGACATAATGGGCATGGCCTTGCAGGCGGGTTACGTTGACGTCGGATTTCTCTCAGGCAGCCAGGTGGATAAATTCGGAAATATAAACACGACGGCGATAGGCGACTACGACAACCCGAAGAGTCGGCTGCCGGGCAGCGGCGGCGCGAATCCGATCGGCTCGCTCGTCAAGCGCGTTCTAATCATCGCGCTGCACGACACTCGCAGGCTTGCGGAAAAAGTTGATTTCATCACAACGCCCGGTTACATCGACGGACCCGGCGCCCGCGAGAGATGCGGACTCCCGCCGGACACCGGACCGCATGCGATTATCACGAACAAGGCTGTGATGCGCTTTGACAAATCTACTGGCGAAGCCTACCTCGCCACCTACCATCCGGACACAAGCGTCGACGAGGTTGTGAAAAATACTCCGTGGAAACTGAACGTCTCTCCCGACGTATGCGAAACCGAACCGCCTACAGTGGAGGAGCTAAGAGTCATTCGCGAGGTTCTCGACCCGAAACGAATGATCGCCGCCTACATCAGCCGCGGATACGTGTGATCTGACATGCTTTCTGGGACACAGCATGCTCTGCCCCTACGGAAGAATTGCGAAAAATGTGATATAAGGATATATATATGAACGCAATCAACGAAAGCTATACCGGAAAACTCGCGGAGTTCTGCGCGGGCGTCACGCTCTCGCAACTTCCGAATGAAGTCATCGACAAGACAAAACTCTGCATACTCGATTTCATAGCGAACGTTTATGGTTCGCTCGAACTGGACGCCGTTCAGCGCGTTGCGGAATATATACGGTCTCTCGGCGGGCCGGACACTGCGGCGGCGTTGGGTTGCGGATTCCGGACTGGAGTCCATAACGCGGCGTTCTTGAACGGAACGGCCGGCGAGGCCATTGAATCGCAGGACGGACTGCGGTTCGGCGGCAATCATCCGGGGGCGGCTGTGATTCCGGCTGCGCTTGCGATAGCGGAACAGAACGGGCAGGGCGGGGCGCGGGTTATAGAAGCGGTTGTCGCCGGATACGAGGCGGCGAACAGGCCGGCCGCGGCGGTTCACCCGCATCATACGCTCTCCGGGTTTTTGCCGACCGGAACCTGCGGCGCTTTCGGCGCTGCGGCGGCAGCCGCGAAGCTGATGGGCTACGACGCCGAAACGACGTTAAACGCGCTCGGCGCGGCGGGTTTCATTCTTCCGATCTCTATGGCGGAGCATCTCATGGGCGGCTACACGGCGAAGATAGTGCAGGGCGGGCAGGCGGCGAGCGCGGGGCTGACCGCCGCCGGGCTTGCCGGCGCAGGAATAACCGCGCCGCCGTATACGCTCGAAGGTTCGCATCTCAAAGGCGGCTTCACGCAGATCACAACCCGCGGCTCCGCTGACATTAAGAAAGTCACGGAGAACATTGGCGATAAATATACGATAATGGATATTTATTTCAAACCATACACTTCCTGCCGGCACACGCACGGGGCGGCGCAGGCCGCGCTCGAACTCAAAGCGGATGAGACTTTTTCCGCCGCCGAGATCGAGAAGATCGATGTTTTCACTTACGCCATTGCGACAGTGGCCGTAGGGAAGACAATCGGCGCCGGCGACAGTTTTGTTTCGGCGCAGTTCTCGTTGCCGTATGTCGTCGCAGCCTGCCTGACGGACGGCGATATGAGCGCCGCGCAGTTGAAATCGGAACGCATCTCCGACCAGGCGATTATAGCGCTTGCTAATAAAGTGAAACTATCGATTGATCCGGAGTTGAACAAGGCATACCCGGAGAAGACATCGAGTCGCGTGGAAGTCCTGCTCGCCGGCGGGCGCGCGCTTTCGCGGCAGGTGGATATTCCGAAGGGCGACCCTCGGAATTCGATGGGCGCCGACGATATCGCCGAAAAACTGAAACGATACGCGGCGAACCGAAAAAGCGGCAATATGGAAAAAATCATAAAGCTCGTTCTCGATATGGAAAACGTCGGCTCGATACGCGAGCTCACGTCATTAATCTGAGCGTCAATGGGAGGCAGGAATGGATTTTAACTTAGACAAAGAGCAACAAATGCTGGTGGACATGCTCCGCAAGATGGGCAAGCGCGAAAACTTCAAGAAGCTCGCGGCGGAGATCGACAAGACGGGCGAATTCCCGGGATTTCTTATGAAAAAGTACGCTGATCTGGGCCTTCTCGGCATGACGCTTTCGCCCGACTACGGCGGAGGCGGGCAGCCGAACATCAACGCGATTCTCGCGATCGAGGAATTAGCGAAGTTCAGCCCGATGATCGCCGCGCCGGTTTTCGAGTCCAACATCGGCCCGGTGCGAGTGATCAATGCTTTCGGGACAGAAGAACAGAAAAAGGCGATCATACCCGGCGTGTGCGCGGGAGAAAAAAGCGTCTCGGTCTGCATGACCGAACCCGAGGCCGGCTCCGATCTCACGTCCCTTACATCAAAACTCACCGAGGACGGCGACGGCTATCTGCTTAACGGGCGCAAGACGTTCATCACCGGCGGCGGCGAGGCGAGTCACTATCTCGTCTATTGCCGCTACGGCGACGTCCCCGATTATAAAGGCATCGGCGCCGCGCTTGTCGAGAAGGGCGCGCTCGGATTCACGTTCGGCAGGCAGGAGGACTTCATGGGCTTGCGCGGCATGCCGTCATGCGACCTCATATTCGAAAACGTGAAGGTTCCCAGGGAAAACATCGTGCTTAAGATGGGGGAGTTTAAAAATCTGATGACGACATTCGATGTCGAGCGGTGTGGAAACGCTGCGATGTGTCTCGGCACGGCCGGCGGCGCGCTTGAGGAAGCGAAAGCGTATGCTATGGAGCGCAAAGCGTTCGGGCGTCCGATATGCGAGTTTCAGGACGTGCAGTTCAGCATAGTGAACATGGCTATGAAGCTGGATGCTGCGCGACTGCTGGTTTACCGCGCGGTGACTGGCGCCGGACGCGGATTTCCGTCGATGCTTGAAGCCGGCATGGCAAAGTGTTTCGCTAACGAGATGGTGGTTGATGTGACGGACGCCGCGATGCAGGTGCTCGGCGGCTACGGATACAGCAAGGAATTTCCGGTGGAGCGGATGCACCGCGACGCGCTCGCGTGGCGGGTCGCCGGCGGAACCGTGCAGATGCTGCGTCTCGCAATGGCAAGCATACTCTTCGCGCGCCGCTTCAACCAGAAGCCCGGCGCCTGAAATCCA
>JBAYJY010000235.1:0-6104 GCA_041664945.1 bacterium
ATCAGGTGGTGGTTCACGCCGAGCCGGTAACGCTGGGCGTCGCTGTAGGAAAACAGACGTCCCTGCAACATTTTGTCAGGCGAAAAACCGATGCCGGGCACAATGTTTGCCGGGTTGAAAGCCGACTGTTCAACCTCCGCGAAATAGTTTTCCGGATTGCGATTCAACTCGAAAAAGCCCACCTCGATTAGAGGATAATCCTTATGGAACCAGACCTTAGTCAGATCGAATGGGTTGTACGGGCAAGTAGCCGCATCCTTCTCCGGCATTATTTGAATAAACATTGTCCAGCGCGGGAAATCGCCTTTCTCAATGCTTTCGTATAGATCGCGCTGGTTGCTTTCCCTGTCCTTCGCGACAATAGCCTCAGCTTCCTGATCGGTCAGGTTACGGATGCCCTGCTGCGTTTTGAAGTGAAACTTAACCCAGAACCTTTCGTTATTCGCGTTGATGAGGCTGAAGGTGTGGCTGCCGAATCCGTGCATATGGCGATAAGAATAAGGAAGGCCCCGGTCGCTCATGACGATGGTGACCTGATGCAGAGCCTCCGGCAGCGAACTCCAGAAGTCCCAGTTGTTCTTTGCGCTGCGCATATTGGTTCGCGGATCACGCTTTACTACATGGTTGAGGTCGGGGAACTTGAGCGGATCGCGCAAAAAAAACACGGGCGTGTTGTTGCCGACAAGATCCCAGTTCCCTTCCTCGGTATAGAATTTCATGGCGAAACCGCGGATGTCGCGCTCGGCGTCCGCCGCGCCTCGCTCACCAGCGACTGTTGAAAACCGGATGAAGAGATCGGTTTTCTTTCCCACTTCGGAGAATATTTTTGCCTTTGTGTATTGCTTGATGTCGTGTGTGACGGTGAAGACGCCGTAAGCGCCGGAGCCCTTGGCGTGCATGCGCCGCTCCGGGATCACCTCCCGGTCAAAGTGGGCGAGTTTCTCAAGGAACCAGACGTCCTGAAGCAGCGCCGGGCCGCGCGGTCCGGCCGTCATCATGTTCTGATTGTCGGCAACTGGCGCTCCGGCATTGTTGGTGAGTTTCTTTTTCTTTTCCATTACATCTCCTTTCCTGCGCATAGCGCATATAACGCGTTGAATAAATATAAAATAATGTAAACCTATTATATTTTTATCAAACAAAGTCTTTTCGATATTTGTTCCCAAGGACACCGTTCGAAAGAAAGCGCAAAGCTCGAAATTCTTGACAACTGTATTTATGTACAGCATAATTGTCACAGGCGGTGGTTAAGATACCGGGATAGGCCGGCGGCGGCGGAGATAGCGGGATTTCGGCGCCGGACGGCGAGAGGGAAAGGAGGCCGCCTTATGGCACAGGAGATAGGAGAAAAAGTTTCAGTAATCGCGCGGTTCAGGGATAACAGGTTCGAGCCGGTCCGCTTCAAATGGGAGGGACGCCTGTGCCGCATCCGGACAGTCACCGGCCGCTGGTCCGAACACGACGGGCAGTACAAAATCTATCATTTTTCGGTCGCGTCAGAGACAGATACCTTTTACGAGCTTTCGTTCCACACAAAGCGAATGGAGTGGTATCTGGACCGTTTCACGGTGGGCGATCCGGGATGAAAAAGAAAGGCGGCGTTAGGCTAAAGATAAAAATCAGCAATTAGGAACTGGTCTTTAAACTGTATGCGTTTTTAGCAGGACGCGAAGCGTGGGAACGAGGAGTAAAATCGCATTTAACCCAATGAGTAACGGATCGAAAAAAACATGCGGGAGGCGCGCGCCGTTTTTGAGCGGGGAGCCGGTTAAGGGCGGTAGCGCGGCGCAAGGCGCGAAAGCGGAGCGGGTGATCGCGCTCGTTGACATGAACGCGTTTTTCGCGCAGGTCGAGCAGATTTGCAACCCGTCGCTGCGCGGGAAGCCGATTCTTGTCGGGGGTAGTCCGACCAAGCGTTCGATCGTGACCGCCGCGTCGTACGAGGCGCGCCCCTACGGGATCAAGGCTGGGATGTCCTATTTCGAGGCTTTGCGGCTGTGCCCGAACGCGGTGATCGTCGAGGGCAACACAACGAAATATCTCGACTACTGTTACCGCATCGTGGCGGTTCTGCGCGAGTTTTCGGACATCGTGGAGGCGTTCTCGATAGACGAGGCGTTTTTGGACCTGACGGGCGTGCAGTCGCTTTTAGGAACGCCGGAGGAGATTGGCCGTCAGATAAAAGAGCGGCTGCGCGAGGAGCTTGAGCTTTCCTGCTCGGTGGGCATCGGGCCTAACAAGCTTGTGGCGAAGATGGCGGCTGAGTGGCAGAAGCCGGACGGGCTGACGCGGGTGTGGCCGGAAGAGCTGCCGCACATTCTGAGGCCGTTCCCGGTGGAGGAACTGGTCGGCGTGGGGCGGCGGATGCGGGCGAAACTCGGCGCGCTCGGCATCACAACCATCGTGCAACTCGCCGACTACGACGTTGAGTTGCTTACACGCAAGTTCGGCGTTTACGGCGAACTTCTCCACCAGTGGGCGAACGGGGCGGACGACTCGCCGGTGGACCCGGAAGTGTTCCTCACTGTGAAATCCATGGGGCACAGCTACACGCTGCCCTACGACACGGACGACGCGGAGACCATCGAATGGTTCCTTTTCTGGCTGGCGGACCGGGTGGGCCGCCGCCTGCGCCGCGACGGCTACCACGGGCGCACGGTCACGCTCTCGGTGCGCAACAGCGACATGTCCGGCTTCACCCGCTCGCGCACGCTCCCCTTCCCCATCGCCACCGGACAGGCCATGCGCGACGCCGCGCTCGACCTGTTCCGCGAGAACGTCCCGCCGGGCATGAAAGTGCGCCTCCTCGGGGTCGGCCTTTCCAACCTGACTCCGGACCGCTTCACCCAGCTTTCCTTCGACGGCGAACACCGCCGCCGCGACGCGCTCGCCGCCATGGACCGCGTGAAAGACCGGTACGGCGACTCCTCCATAACCTTCGCCGCGCTGCTCGGGCGCCCGAACAAATTCATCCGCAAAAAAATCGGCGTCTTCCTCACCAACAAGGAAAAAGGACGGCCAGACTCGCCGCTCAACCCGCGCAACGAGGAAAGCGCTGAAAGCTCCGCCTCAGTTCCCGGCATCATATTTCACTCCTGACAGTTGCGCCCGCGCCCGCCGTATGAATATAATGATTCCTGGGAAAACATTTATCATGGAACCGATACTCGAAACAAAATCGCTGGTGCGGACGTTCATGATGGGCGAGACGGAAGTGCGCGCGCTCGACAACATATCGTTCTCGGTCATGCCCGGCGAATTCGTCTCGATCATGGGGCCGTCCGGCTCAGGGAAGACGACGCTTCTCAACCTGCTCGGCTGTTTCGACCGTCCGACAAGCGGTGAAGTCCTCGTCGGCGGCAGCGCCGTCTCTTCGCTTTCAGACCGCGATCTGGACCGAATCCGCCTGCTGCGCATCGGATTCGTTTTCCAGCGCATAAATTTGATTCCGATTCTGACGGCGGTCGAAAACGTCGAGTTGCCGCTTGAGATAGCCGGCGTGGCGCAGGCCGGGCGCCGCGCGCGCGCGGCGGAACTTCTCGAATCGGTCGGGCTCGCCCACCGCGCGGGGCACAGGCCATCACAACTCAGCGCGGGCGAGCAGCAGCGCGTCGGCATAGCGCGCGCTCTCGCCAACAAACCCGCCGTTCTCATGGCTGATGAACCGACAGGCAACCTCGATTCCCGCACGGCGAAGGAAATCATCGCGCTGCTCACTAACCTCAACGAGCAAAGCGGCCAGACGCTGATCATCGTCACGCACGATCCGGGCGTCGGCTGCGTCGCGCGGCGCAAGCTCGTTCTGCGCGATGGACGCTTCGATTTATCCCAAACATAAACTGAGATTTGAACAAGAATATCGAACAAAGATCCGCTGACGTCGAAGTTTGTCGAGATGCGGCAAGAATGTTATAGCGCCGGAGACCCATTAGGATTAGGGGTTAAGCCTTTTCGCTTTATTCTGCGTTCCGTATTTTGTCTACTGTTTTTCTCTGCTTTCTGCCGTCTCCCGGCCATACATCGATATTCTCTTTTTACCCGGTTGACTTGAATCACTTGCGATCCTATAATAATAGGCCGGATGGGTTAAGACCTTCCCATCTTTTTTTGTGGCCTTTTTCATCGGCCGCCTGAAGCTTTATAATAAGTAAGCAACACGGCTAGGTAGCTCAGTTGGTCAGAGCACACGGCTCATATCCGTGGCGTCGAGAGTTCGAATCTCTCCCTAGCCAATTTCAAAATGTGTTTTTATAAATATGACGGGCGCTGCATGCGCTTTCCCACGCCTGCTTGCATATCGCGGATTGGGGATTCTTATAACGCGCGAGGAAAACAGCGGATATAAAAATCCCGCGGTTGGCCGCGGGATTTATGATAATCATATTTCAAAACAGGAATTATAACTATTTACTTAACATACAAAATTGTCGGCGTGATGACAAAAACAGTTTCGCTCTGGCTGACATTCTTATCTTTTGATCTGAAGAGCGAACCGATGAAAGGCAGTCTGGAAACAAGCGGCATCGCGGATGAGGTAAGCTTTTCAACGTATTTCACCATGCCTCCGAGGATAACCGGTTCACCGTCTTTAATTTTTACTTCCGTCCTTATATTCCGTTTTCCTTCAATGGGTATATTGCCATCATACCCCTTAATCTCGTTAGAGCTTACATCAATCATAAGAACTACATAATCGTCCTTGAAGTGTGATGTAATGGTTAGGGTGTACCCTTCAGAAGCTTTACTTGTTGATACATTTTCGCCGGTAGTGGTTGTCGTTTTGCTGGAAACATAAGTATGCACGTCGGAAAAATCGAAATAAACAGAAGTGTTTTCGGGGGCGATCATTGACGGGTTCGCGACAATGCGTCCATTGATCTTCTGGACAATTGACTGAAGGGAACCTGAGAAAGGAGCCACGGCATTCTGGAGAGTATCGTATGCGAAAAACATGCCGGTAATCCCATTGACATCCGGACAGCCGAACGGATTTTCGCAATCATCAGGGGATTCGACTCCGGGAACATTTCCACCCTGTGATATTTTCCCATCTTTTGTAACATATCCCAATTTATAGGTTTGTCCGTTGCTCTCATCTAATTCGACAATCTGAACGTCGAGTTTGAGCTGCGGATAAGGCCTGTCTATCTTTTCAACAATCTTTTTAATCATTTCCATTTCCTGCGGCCGCGCCAAAACCTGAAGTTCGTTCTTTGAGGCGTCAGGAACAACCACCCACTTATATGATTGCGGATAAAGACCTTTTGAGTCATTATAATTTTCTTTGGCTGTTGTTTTAACGCCGGCGAAAAATTCGCCGTAGGGGAACGTCTCTCCGCCGCCACCGCCGCCACCGCCGCTGCTGCTTGCAGTTTCCATCATGTTGCCGATAATCTGCCACGCTCTGGCGCAGTTTATATATTTCAAATTCATTGTTTCAAGTTGATATTGTTTAAATATGCTGACATCCAGAGAACTGATTAACTCTACGAGCTGATCCATGTATTGCTTTTGTGATGAAATAATTACTGAGTTCGTCTGAAGATCCGTCGTAATGTTAGTAACTTCAGTTTCCCCGGTTGAGGACTTTGCGGTCGTTTCCTTTGATCCGATGCCCCTGATGCCGAAACCCGGCAATGATCCTATTTTCATCAGCAGGTCGGAATTTGCCAATTCCAAAGCGTTGACATATTTAAGCTGAATTATTTTTGTGACGTATTGCCTGTCTGCAATATCCAGAGAACGAATAATGCCCAGAGTCCGTTCATATCCGGATTCGTTCCCTATGTAAGTCACAGAATTTGTCGGCTCGCTGAGAAGAAGTTTTTCCGACGATTCGCCTCCCGCAGCCAATCCGCCGCCGCTGGAAACAAGAATGGTATTGATAGGTTCCACCTTTGCAAGATCGCGCACAAGGATATATTTCAACGGAATCGTCCTTATGACGGTCGCTCTTTCCGCGACATCAAGCCCCTGGACGAGGTTGTAAAACCGTTCGTATATTTTTTCCTCGCCAACGTAGATTATGGAGTTGCTGCTTTTATCGAGCGAAATTGAATTTACAGTCGTCAGCGAACCCTTGCTGCCCATGACAAGGCCGCCGA
>JBAYJY010000236.1:0-6064 GCA_041664945.1 bacterium
AGTCCAACAGTATGTTGAGGGGCAGGGAATGAGTTACAAAAAAGTGTTTAGAATTCCTCAACTTTCACTTTCTTTCGACTGAATTAGATACCTCGGACTTTAGTCCGGGGTAATTCATTTCAAAGCAAAAAATTGACATATGAAGTTGATAGTTGCTGTAAGGCTACATGTGGGGAAGGGTTCAGGCCGGGAATTGGGAACTGACGATGTGAAGCGAGTCAAATAGTAGTAGCTAAGCGGCAACAATACAAACATCCGCGAATAAACAAATTACGAATAGAATCCATAATCTACGATTACTACGATTCGGGGGATGTGAAGTCGGTTTTGAACCAGCTCGGCAAGAGGTGGAGTTACACGTACACGGTAGAGTTCCGGGGACAGCATACTTAATTCAAGTCAAAAAATTGATATGTAAATCTGATAGTTGCTGAATAGTAACAAGATGCCATGTTTAGAATCAACAACAATAAACGTTACGGGCAGTGATGCTTTTTCGGCTGTGAGTAGCGGAGGCGCCACACACAACCTCGTTGTGGGTGGAGGCGGCGAACAATGCGCCACACCCGCTACGCCTATCAGGGCCTCAACCTCATCGCCGAGTTGGATGAAAACAACAATGCTCTCGTGAGATACAATCATGCTCCGGGCACGATGGACCGCCCGCTTTCCATGCAGGCTGGCGAACAGGTTTTCTATTACCACTATGACGAGCGCGGCTCCGTTTCATACCTGACGAATGCCAAGGGGCACATCGTCCAGAAATACGTCTACGATTCTTTCGGGCGGATCGTTATGCGGATAAATTGTATATATGTGACGATGCTTCGCTAAGGGAAAAGCTGAAAAGGCAGTAGACAGCAGACAGTAAACAGCAGACAGGGGAAAGCGTAAAAACAGCAAACTGCGAAAACAGAGAACACAGAATCCAGAATCCAGCGAAAAGCTTTAAAGCAGACCGCGAAGCGGTATTGTCAGCATTCCGACGAGAATGCCTCGCTTATCCGCAACATGACAAAGCGGTGTCGAGACCACCGCGCTCCAAAGCGCTACGCGCAAAAGCTTAAAACAACAGAAAATCGTAAATATTAGGATCGGTATTCTGAGTACAGAACTATTGAATACGGATTGAGTTACAAAAACTTAGCGAAAAGCGGGAAATATGCGACGGAAATGGGGAAAATGATCAATAAAAAGCAGTTTGAGGGCTCCAAAACGCGTTTGCTGCACACTTCTTACGCACTTTTCACACACCTTTTACGCATGAATGGCGCATCTTTTACGTATCTTTTACGCATTAATTACGTATCTTTTACGCATTAAAATGCGACGCTGAACACAGGTTTATACGGCAATGTTGCCGTTATGCCAATATTGAATGTTTGACCGGATTGATCATCATCCAATCTGAGCCATTGCGCCCAAATCCTATTGCTGATTTTGGATTAACAAAAATATGTTCGCAGTTCTCTTGTTTTCATTTATAATTCAAGGCGTTGTTTCAGAATAGCGGAGAAGAGATCATGGAAAAGACGCTGGATGCAAAATCAATCAAGAAAATCGGAAAAGAGGCCGGCGCGGACATTGTCGGAATCTGCGATGTCGAAAAGCTGCGGGAGGCGGACCCGGCGATGGACGCCGAGCGGTTTCTATGCGGCGCGCGCTCTATTGTCATCGCCGTTGTCGCCGATCCGCCATATATCACGCATGTGAAGGATCCTTTCGTTTACGCCAGGATCGCGTTCCCCGGATACATGAAGGCCGACGGCGCGTCGGCTGCGATGCGCGCGGCGCTTGAGGAAAACGGCTTTTTCACCGCGCGCGTGGAACGCGAATCAACGCACACTCTGGACCGGACGCGAAAAGTGGCGAAGGTTCTGTCGATCAAGAAGGCGGCGGAGGCGGCCGGGCTCGGCGTAATCGGAGCCAACCAGTTGCTGATCACTCCTAAATTCGGGCCGCGCGTCCGCATGTCGGCGTTCATAACCGACGCGCAACTCGAAGCCGGAAAGCCGCTGTCCGAATCGCTGTGCGACGACTGCGGAGCCTGCTATAAAAACTGTCCCGGCGGCGCGTTCGACTCCGAAGGCGCTTACGACATGGCGGCATGCGCGTCATACTTATTCAGCGGTTTAAAGCTAAGCGGGTTGCGCGAGAATTTCATCTCGGCTCCGTTTGAAACGATAAAGGAAAACTTTGGAAGAATCGGGGACACCGCAGCCGGCTGGCTCACCTCGTTTTCCGAGGGCCGGCGCCTCTATTACAACTGCGGCGAATGCGTCCGCCTCTGCAACGGCCACCTGCGCGCGCGGAAATAAGATTATCTGATCGATCAGAGTAAATATAATTAATGCTTTTGAAATAATTATTTCGAAGCTAAAGTCGCGAGAGGGAAAGATTCTACATCGAGGCGGGTCAGGTTGACGACAGATGCCGCATTGTCAATATCAATGCCGACGATGTTCCCATCGGCGTCGAAGTCGAGCACAACCCCGGCCGCAACTTCCTTCGAATCAGCGCTGGCCCGTTCCGAAAGGTCAATATACAGTGAGTCCGTCTCGGGGTAATAATTAAGTTTCATAGTTATTTCTCCTTGAACCCACGATCGAAAAATGCGTTGTGAACAGTTTCGCCATCTTCTAAAGTGACTACTCGAAGATATTTCTCCTGTTCGTTAATGTAAGCCCAATGGCGAATGCGCCCGTCCGGTTGTCGCTCCTTGCGCAATGGTCTTTTCAACGCTTCTTCACACCACTCACGAAGAATATTTGTTCGTTTACGCAATACCTGTTCTTCAAAATACCGCGTCGTTTTCATCTACGTCTAATTATAACATGAAGTGTTGTATTTTGACAGAATCGCATTGAGAGAAAGATATGCAGGCATGAACGTACCCTTGCTGTCCGAAAGAGACAGTTAACTGTACATTACTTTTCGCCCAACGCCAAAGTCCAACGCCTAAGGCCAAACGCCTTTTCCTTTTAATATTCCAACACGGCGCCTTTTGCGGCGGATGTCACGAGCGCTCGATATTTCAGAAGCGTTTTGCTTTTGATGTTTTTCTCGAAAGGTTTGTAATCCAAGAGGCGCCGTTCGATCTCGGCGTCTGTCAGCGCGACGTTGAGCTTGCGATTCGTGATGTCGATCTTGATGATGTCGCCGTCGCGCAACGCGGCGATCGGGCCGCCGACGTAAGCCTCCGGGCAGATGTGGCCGATGCACGGTCCCTGAGTCGCGCCGGAGAAGCGCCCGTCGGTGATGAGCGCCACGCGGTCCAAGTGTTTCGCAAGCATCAGCGTCGACGTCAGCGCCAGCAGTTCCGGCATGCCGGGGCCGCCCTTGGGGCCTTCGTTGCGGATCACAATCACGCTACCGTTCGCCACCTTCGCGTCCGCCACGGCGGTTATCGCGTCCCGCTCTGACTCAAACACCTGCGCCGGCCCCTCGAACACGTGCATGGACTGAACGACCGCCGACTGCTTCACGACCGCGCCCTCAGGCGCAAGGTTGCCTTTCAGCACAACCGTGCCGCCCTCGGGATACACCGGATTGTCGAACGTCCGGATAACAACGTCGTTCTCTACCTTCGCTGATTTTGCGATTGCGCCGATCTTTTTGCCGGACACCGTCAGGCAGTCGCCATAGATAAAATCCTTGAGCCGGTTCAGAACCGCCGGGATGCCGCCCGCGCGGTAGAGGTCGGATATCGAGAAGCTGCCGGACGGCGAGACGTTCACAATCGTCGGAATGATTTTGCTGTATTCGTTGAAGACCTCGATGTCGAGATCGATTCCCATTTCTGCGGCGATGGCGGGCAGATGCAGGACGGAGTTCGTGGAGCCGCCGATCGCGAGGTCGACCATGACCGCGTTCAGCATCGCCTCGCGCGTTATGATCTTCGACGGCCGCAAATCCTCGCGCAGCATCTGAACGATACGCTTGCCGGACTCCTTGGCGAAAATCTGTTTCATCGTCGACACCGCAGGCGCGGTCGCGCAGTTCGGCAGCGTCATGCCGAGCGCCTCCATCAGGCACTGGGTCGTGTTGGCGGTGCCCATAAGGCTGCACGAGCCGGGCGTCGCGCACGAAATGCATTTGATCTTGCGGAAAATGTCATCGTATTCCCTGTTCTCGACGCCTTTATAGCCGGACATGAACTCGATCTCGAAAATGTTCGGGCCGCCGGGCACGCAGATCGTCGGAATGTCCAGCCGCACGGCCGCCATAAGCATCCCCGGGTTGATCTTGTCGCAACTCGAAAGAGTCACGAGCGCGTCCAGCCGGTGCGCCTCGACCATCGCCTCCACGGAATCCGCGATGATGTCGCGCTGCGGCAGGATGAACCGCATGCCCTCATGGCCGTTTGCGAATCCGTCGCACGGCGCGATCGTGTTGAACATCATCGGCAGGCCGCCGGCCTCGATCACGCCGCGCTTCACGAACTCGCCGAGCTCGCGCAGGTGCGCGTGTCCCGGATTGATTTCGTTCCAACTGTTCGCGATCCCTATAAGCGGTTTGTTCTGAATCTCTTTTTCGTCGATGCCCAGGCCGCGCATGATCCCGAGCGTCACGAACATGAAAGGCGTCTGTTTTATGATTTCGAAAATCCCGTCGCTTCGCTTTTTCAGGTCTTTCAGATTGTCAGCCATCGCGCGCCTCCGTGAAATTGTTATTTAGGACAACAATTATAACCGAATGGAACTCCGATGCCGATAGAGGAATAACAAAAGCGGCAGACAGCATATACGCAAAGGCGATTGTCGTTTAACTTATTGCCGGAAAGTGGTTATTGGCGGATAAGAAAAGTCTTCGGACTTATTTAACCAGCGACAAAGTGTTTTTGGACATAATGTTGTTCATAAGAATGTCGGTGTCGAAGAGCATGACGAGTTCGCCGGTGTTTTTTCTTCGTGCCGTGGCGGCGAGGACCTGAGCGCCTTCGGTATAGTCGGTAAGAACCATTTCATTGAAGGAATCCGGATCTAATTTTTCAACCGTCATCGCCGTGTCGACTGTCAATGCAATATTCATGCCCATGGCGGATAAAACGACAACAATCTCCCGCGCGTATTCCCTGAGCGTTTCGCGAGTCTCGTCAAAAAGTTCGACCAGCTTTGAAAGTTCTTTAAATCGCGCTTCTTCGATCATTTTCAAAGCGGCGTCGAATTTCCCCTGCGCTTCAAACGCCTTGACCTTAGTGGCGAGCGCATGAATTCTTTGATGAGGCGCATCGATCATCACAAGAACTCTTTTTAAGAAAACATTATCAGTTGTGAAGTTATCATACCAGAGCCCGAATGCGCATTTGTGAGGATCAAGTTCTCCGTTGAACGCCTTGCGTTCAATCACCGACTTTTCCAGATTGGCTATCCAGTTTTTGTGGTCCTGTTCCCTTTTGTTGAGATTTTCGATCAACTCATCCAACTCGCGCATTGAAGAAGCCATTCCGAGCAAGTTTCTCAGGTCAACCAACGGCATAACCGCGCCGCGCAGGTTGATTACTCCCCTGAAATGTTCCGGCATCATCGGCACCCTTGTCGCATCCGGCGCCTGTAACATCTCGCGCACATGCTTCGCCGGCAGTCCGTATAACTCCTTGTCGATTCCAATTAATACCCAAGGTTCATATTTAAGCGCTTCTGTCAACATTAGCAGGCTCCATTTGCTTAAAATAAGATGGTTGTAGCATCATCTATTAACACAATTATAATAAAGCAAGGCGTAAAACGACAAGTAAAAACTCATTTAATCAGAGCATTAGAGTAATATGCCAAATATAAAATGGCATTCCGTTTTATTGATATATGATCATATAACTCATAATTAAATTAAAACATATGAAATACAGGTATTTTGGGTGGACGATGTTTTCTTTCTGGTCTGAGACGGCGTTCATTTCGAATCAGTCGCCGGAGTGAGCTGCCGAATCGCGGCGTGAGAGTCGTGATTTGTATCTGTCGCAGTCGATTCCGTATTTTTGGATTTTGTACTGAATAATGCGTTTAGTTGCGCCGAGCCGCCGGGCGGCCTCGGACTGGTTGCCATTGGCGTATTTTACGGCTTC
>JBAYJY010000237.1:0-6015 GCA_041664945.1 bacterium
AACCAATCCGGCAATCCCGAGGTCGTGGACGTCACGCCAATGGCGATGGTTTACTACAGATCGCACAAGCTGAATGTGAAATAACCCGAGTCCGGGATTAAAGATGCGGCGGATAGCTGCAAGCGCCTCCCCCACCCTATCGCTAAGGCTTCACGCTTTCGGCCAGAGCGTCGATTTCACTCTTTGACGCTCCATTTTGCCTTGCCGCAACAAGTTCATTTATGGCATCCCGCTTGCGAGCGCAAAATTTATCCAGCTCATCAAGATAAAGGGAGCCGGTCAGGCCGACAAGCAGTTCGTCGTTCATAATCGTTTCGCGCAGGCGCGCCGAAGAAGCCAGCGCCTTTCCAAGCCACGCAGCGGCTTCTGTCGCGGGAGCCTCTATAGGCTTTCCCTCGGAGGCGGCCTGCGCCACGGCCGAAAGCATGGACTGAATTTCTTCGGGCGGCTTAATATTCGCTGAATGTTGCCCGGTCTCATTGTTGAATTTCGTAACCGCCGATTCGCTGGCCCTGGCGATCGACAACATGACTTCGTACAAACCCGGACCGGACAGCCTCCATACTGCGCGTCTAAGCGAGTCGTCCGGATCGTATCCCTCCGCATTCCAGCTATAATCGGCGATAGTCGCCAGAGTGATCTCCGACAGCCATGGAGCGTTCGTCATCCATCCCTGAACCTCATGGTAAAGGCCGTTCTCCCGGTTCCGCTGCGGAAGCCAGCGGTATTCAGGATAATTGTCTCCCACGATGAACGGCCTGCCGATCAGTTTTCGAAATCCGGCGGCGTCTTCTTCCGTTATCGTCGGTGAAACAATCTCCCGGCCCGTCCAGCCCACCTTGATTGATTTATCCAAATTCTCTTTAAGGTCGCGAAAATATTGAACGTCGTCCAGGCTCCAGTAAAGCGTCGGGCAAAAAAAGAACTGCGCTTCCGGATCGTCCGCATTCAACGACTTCTGAACCCGATTGGCCAAATCCGCCTGCGCAACACCGATTCGGCCATACCGGTCGCGGTCGGCCTGCGTTGGCAGATTGGGAGGCGAGTCGTCGAAAAACAACCCAAAATACCGAATACCCTGCGCCCGGACCGCTCTGAACTTGCTCAATATGGCGTCAAAAGTCTTTTCCGACGAATAGTGGGCCGACAGCCCCACGTTGAGCGAATAACCCACTTTCAAATAATGCGCATCAGCAAACGAAGATATTTCGCCAAAGCGGACAAGCTCCTCAACTGTGTACGGAGCCCGCCATTTCCGCCGCGTTTTGAAGTCGCTTTTCGGCTCGTAAATGTAGTCCGTCATTTTCAGGTCCGCGGCGAGCGCGAGGCGCCGCATCCGAAGGTTCTGCTCCCATAGCGTGCTTCCGCCTTCCAGCAGCAGCCGTTCGGAAAAGTCCGGCCAATCGATTATCACGCCGGCCCGGGGCGCGATTCCAAAACGGTAATAATTTTCGAGAATCTGCTTCAGCGTAAGAAAGCCGTAATACAGACCCCGCTCGTCGGTTCCGTGCAGCGCGATGACCGCATGGCCTTCGGCTGCGTTCGAGAATGATAAAAGATACGCCTGCTCCCGACCCTCTATCATTCGCCAATGGCGCTCATCAAACTGCGTCGGCCCAGCCTCAGCGGCCAAAGAACTTTTATGCAAATCGCCTATGACGATTTTGTCTAACCCTCCGCTTCCCTGGCCCGGCAGCCTAAGCTCCGCTCCGCCCGCCTGAAGCGCCGGCAGCTCCTCCATCAACAAACGATGCGCCGGCGCGCCCTGCAGGCCGGCGGCGGAATAAACCGCGAATCCTTCGTTAGCGAAAATGACCGTTTTCGCCCCGTACTCCTCTACATGCGGCTTTGGAATGGGACCCGGCCAAATAGCTCCATCGGCGCAATTACCCGCGGCCGACATGAGGCCAACTAAAATCAGGGTCGCTGAAAACACCATGAAATGTCTATGATTTTTCATTTATTCTGATATTCCTAATATAAATTTTTGCATCTGCTTCAATAGAAATATTTAGCTTCATGGCAACCGAAAGGGCGTGAAACCGCAGTTTTCCACCGCCTGACGAATAAATATTTATTGACATTCGATTTTATATAACAAACTAATTATTTAGGCAAGTCGCTTTCTTTACATCACCGCTCTCAACGCCACACTCTCGCCGAACATTCTATCGAGGGATTCCGAGTAGGGGATCTGAGTCAGCCTCGGGAACTGAAAATCGCTGATTTTATATTAGTGTTTGGAAACGCCTTTGAGCGCAAAGCGCCTTGTACTGCGGCGAGCGATCGCCGCCTTGCCTTATGCTGAATGCCGCCGCTCCGCGGCGCTCCGGAAAAAGCAAATAGTATATCGGATGTCCAACGCCATGCGGCAGACAAAATTCCTGCGGAATGTTTTGACATGAATTTACGCTTTTACATGCTTGCCGTGATACTGTGTAAGCGATATACTTAAGACGTATGATCGAGTCGTTCGGCGACAAAGAGACAGAAGGCCTTTATAACGGCCTTTATTCAGCCCGCGCGAAGCGTTTCCCAAAAGATATTTTGTCTGCCGCGCTTCGCAGGATGGACATGCTGAACGCGGCGCACGATCTTGATGATTTGAGAGTCCCGCCCGGCAACAGGCTTGAAGCTCTTCGGGGAGATATGAAGGGTTTTCACAGCATCAGGGTTAACGACCGGTGGAGAATTATTTTCAGATGGAGCGCCGGCGCTCATGACGTGTCGCTTGTAGATTACCATTGAATGGAGTGTGGCGAAAATGATACCGAAACATAGGATTCCAGCTCATCCGGGCGTAATATTATCCGAAGAATTTCTAAGCCCCATGGGCATAACACAAGTGGAACTTGCCGCCCGCATCAGAGTTCCCACACAGCGCGTGAACGAAATTGTCCATGGCAAACGTGGAATCTCGCCCATGACCGCATGGCTTTTCTCGCAGGCGTTCGGCACCTCCCCGCAGTTCTGGCTTAATCTCCAGGCAAATTACGACCTTTCCGCCAATCGCCCGACGAGAAAAGTAAAACAATTCGTCATATAGCGGTTTCCGGCATTTGACACAATCATTTCTTAGCGTGGAAAAACAGTCGGAAGAACTCCGGAAAGAATCAATAATCGGACTTCTCCGCGGACAGCGCGCCCGCATCGCCGTGGAAACGCCTTTAAGCGCAAAGCGCCTTGTACTGCGGCGAGCGATCGCCGCCTTGCCTTATGCTGTATGCCGCCGCGCCGCGGCGCTCCGGAAAAACAAAGAGAGCGGGCAGTTTGCCCGCTCTCTATAACGCTTCATATAAAATTCAAAATAGTATATTCGAGTTCCCCGGACTATCCGGAGAAAACGTGTCGCCGCCGCGTCAGACGCTGAAAAGCATCTGCGCATAAGTGGGATACGGCCAGTATTTCTCTCCCACCAGCGCCTCGATCTCGTCGGCGTCAATGCGCAACTCCTGCATCGTCTTCAGAACGACGTTGCGGAAGTAAACGCTCTGCGCCTCCGGAGTTTTATGGTTCTTCACTCCGTCGAGTTCCTTCTCAAGCTTACGGGTCTTATTGTAGACAGCCTCTGACAGCCCTGTAAGTTTCGACACCATGCTCGTCTCAAGTTCGCAGCTTATTTCCGACGACAGCGCCTTCTTGGAAACCGCCGTTTCGCTCAGGTCCTTGATGTACGAACACACCGCGGGAATGATTTCCTTGTTCACCATGTCGATCATCGTCAGGGCTTCGATATTGATGGTTTTGCAGTAGCTCTCAAAGAGAATCTCGCATCTTGAGTGAATCTCGCCCTTGGTGAACACCTTGTGTTTCTTGAACAGCTCGATGTTTTTCTTCGCGACAAAGTGCGGAAGCGCATCCGGAGTCGAAATGAGATTGAGAAGTCCTCTTTTCTTCGCCTCAATTACCCATTCATCCGTATAGTTGTTGCCGTTGAAGATGATTCTGCGGTGCTTTTTGATGGCATTTTTAATGAGCGCATTAAGAGCCTTGTTGAAGTCCTTGGCCTTTTCGAGTTCATCGGCAAACTCGCACAGGGCTTCGGCGGCGATCGTGTTCAGGACGATGTTCGGCCCGGAAACTGAAATCTCGGAGCCGAGCATGCGGAATTCGAATTTGTTGCCGGTGAAAGCGAACGGCGATGTCCTGTTTCTGTCTGTCGTATCTCTCGGGAACGTGGGCAGAACGTCCACGCCGATAACCATCTTCTTGTTCATTTTCCTGCTGTATGGCTTGCCGCTCTCGATGGCGTCCAGAATGTTTGTCAGATCTTCTCCGAGAAAAACGGATACAATCGCCGGAGGCGCTTCGCTCGCTCCAAGGCGGTGATCGTTGCCGGCGCTTGCGACGCAAACGCGGAGGAGGTCCTGGTGATCGTCAACGGCCTTCAGCATTGCGCAGAGGAAGAATAGGAACTGCGCGTTATCCTGCGGATCGTCGCCCGGTTCGAGAAGGTTGATTCCCGTGTCCGTCGAGATGCTCCAGTTATTGTGCTTGCCGCTGCCGTTGATGGCGGCAAATGGTTTTTCGTGAAGGAGGCATGTAAGGCCGTGATTTCCGGCGATCTTTTTCATCATCTCCATCGTAAGCTGGTTGTGATCGCATGCGATGTTGGTCGACGCGAATATCGGAGCGAGCTCATGCTGGGACGGCGCAACCTCGTTGTGCTCTGTTTTCGCCAGAATCCCCAGTTTCCAAAGCTCTTCGTCGAGTTCCTTCATGAAAGCGGACACTCTCGGCTTGATTATGCCGAAGTAGTGATCTTCCAGTTCCTGCCCCTTCGGAGGCTTGGCTCCGAAAAGCGTCCTTCCGCAATACACAAGGTCCTTGCGCTTTTTATAAAGATCCTTATTGATAAGAAAATACTCCTGCTCGGGTCCGACTGTTGCTGTCACTCTGTTGGCGTTGTGCTTCCCGAAAAGAGCGAGCGCCCGGAGGGCCTGCTTGTTGAGGGCGTCGTTCGAGCGCAAAAGCGGGGTCTTCTTGTCGAGCGCTTCGCCGCTGTACGAGCAGAAAGCGGTTGGAATGCAGAGCGTGTCATCTTTGACGAAGACATACGATGTCGGGTCCCATGCCGTGTAACCTCTCGCCTCAAACGTCGAGCGGAGGCCGCCCGAGGGGAATGAGGAGGCGTCGGGCTCTCCCTTGACCAGCGCGCTGCCCGAAAACTCCATGATAATGCTTCCGTCAGGCATGTCGGATATGAAGCTGTCGTGCTTCTCCGCCGTGATGCCTGTCATCGGCTGAAACCAGTGCGTGAAATGCGTGGCGCCCTTTTCGATGGCCCAATCCTTCATCGCATTGGCGACAACGTTGGCAAGTTCGCCGTCCAACAACATTCCACTCTGGATTGTCTTCTTAAGCGACTTGTAGATATCTTTGGGAAGCCGTTCCTTCATAACTCTATCATTGAATACCATGCTGCCGAATAATTCGCTGATGTTTTTCATGTTACCCTCTCCTTAAATTTGTAAACCTTTGTGGTAATCACCACAGGGAAATTATATACCAAGTTCCTGCCATCACAAGTCGTTCAGGATGTTAATGCGCGCTCTCCCGTGCCATAAACGGCAATATATTAATTGCAATAAATCTATTCTTCGCCGCTTATCTTTTTTTCATTTTTATATACCTGCCACCCGACTTTCATGACATGCCTGCGCCGCGCAAGCTATCACCACAAAATTGCCGTAAAAATAAATTTCTTCCGACTTTTTTTTTCATCCGGTTTTTTTTATCCTGTTTTCTCATCGGTTGCGGAAGCCCCGCGTTTCGGCCGGCATCGTCTGGCAATTCATTGTTAGCGATGATAAAATGAAACCTGATTATGCCTGAAACTCAGTTGATTGCCGGAGTGAATCCTTTAATCTCTGAAATGCGATTACTGATGGGTGCCATGCACACCTATGAAAAAGGCCGCGTCAACTACAGCGTAAATATTTTCTGGTCTTTTGCATTTACGGCCTTAGACCAGTCTGGCCGAGACACCTATTTGTCCTCACTCGGGACATGATA
>JBAYJY010000238.1:0-5824 GCA_041664945.1 bacterium
AAGGATTTCTATGCCGACAATATTGCCTGCGGCGTCGTAGTCGAGGATAACGCCGGGCTTCTCTTCGTCGCTTTGCTCGATGAGCGTCTCGCTGAATCGGATGCGCATTACGTCAGTCTCAGGATCGTAAGACACTTTCATGACTCGGCCCTCCAATACTTATCCACTTTGCTCGTCCGATATACGGTTACAACCGTAAACGGCTCTGTGCTTTCGTCGACAATTGCCCTAACAAGAAAAACTCTGCCGCCTCCGAAATCCAGCTTCGACTGGTATGCGCGCCTCCCGGAATATTCAGGAACAATCTGCTGGGGAGCGCTCATAACCTCTTCCAGAAGCTTGCGGGGTATCTGCCTCTGCTCCAATTCCTTTTCGGTGTGATCAGTCAATTTGAATTTCACCGGTTTGCCCCACAGCGCTTTTTTCAGACTTTTATATATTTTAACACAATATTCCGTATTTTCGCACAATTGCCATCGATTGCAACAACATAATCAAGGACACAGGGAATCGTTATAAGATTTCCATTCCCATGCATTGCAATACATCATTAAAACCGGCCTTCCTACACATCTCTCAAATGACAGACCTGAAAGTAAGCGATCTGGATTAAGATTATTTCTCCTTTACCTTAGTATTTTCATAGTTATCAGCTTGATGGTTCTGTAACAACTCGAACAGATTATGAGAGGCGCCCATCAGATATTTCTGCGCCTTCATTTGTCGCTTAGTATATGGTATTATTTAGATGAAAGATAAATAATAATTTTCCTTCACAAGCTGCAATCAAAATACATATCGGCAACACGGAGAAACATGCCGTCTATTATGAAAAATAATTTGAAGATCAAAGATACGATTCCAAAAGCCTTAGTGATTTTAATGGTTAGTTGTGTGTTTGTAGCAACCATATATGGATATATACAAGGAACGACAAGCTCCAGATGGCCTACTGCCAACGGCACAATTGTTAGTTCGATAGTCAAAAAAACAGTAAGACCGACGCAAGAGGGGAATAAAACCGCATACTCAGCTCAAGTTGTTTATAAATATCCGGTTAATAATAGGCAATACTCATGCGATCGGGTTTCAATCGGAAAAAGCGCTTATGCTGAAGCGACTGTAAAAAAATATCCGACAGGGAAGGCAGTAACTGTATATTACAATCCCGACAAACCTCAAGAAGCAGTTTTGGAACCCGGATTGAAATGGGGAGACTATTGGCGTTATATTTTGTTTGATTTGCTTATCGCTTTAAGTTTGATTGTCCCTCAAGCCATTAAATTCTACGAAACGATTCAAAACAATTCTTTGTTAAAGCGGCCAGAAGTAAAATGAGGGAAGATTCAATCAATTGAACATTTTGTTTTGGGGCCATATTTAATCCATAAATCTGCATGTTTCACTGCCTAATGAACTTCATTTCTTTATAAGCCGTGTTTGCTTTGAAATATTTCTCGAATTCGGACTGAGCGGGTTTGCCGTAAAAGTCGTATCCGAGTTCTCTTGCGTTCAGGCCGGGGTCGAGCGCCCAGACGACGAAGCCATCGAGCGCGGAAGCGCGAAACGCCGCCATGAACGCCGCGAAGCAATCCGCCTGCTCCGCCGGATCGGAGCCAGCCGTGCGTCCCCAGTTCCACGGGTCGCGATTCGTTCCGTCCATGCTCCGGTAGCCGACTTCCCACGAGTAGAGTTTTTGCGCCGGATACTTTTTCTTCAGCCCCGCGAATTGCTCCAAGAGGTTTTGTCCGCGCGAGTCTTTAGACCAACCTGCTTCGATCTCGGCGCGAGTCGGGTTGTCGCTTTTCGTCAGCCCGAAATAGCCCGAAACGCCTATGAAATCGAGTTCCGCCAGCCAATCCATCTGATTCAATATGAAATTATATTCCGATTCGCCGGACCACCAGTTAGTATTGTATCCGAGCGCGCCTTTGTAGATCTCGCGCGCGTTTTTTATGACATATTTCCATACGTCGCCATATTTCTTCATCGTTTCCATTTCGCTGCCGATGCAGAACAGTTCAACTTTCTTCTCTTCAGAAAGCTTCAACAGCGGTTCGATCGCCTTGAAATATGACACCGCCCATTTTTTGTATGGAATCGGCATGATAGTTCCGCGCCACGCGCCGTCGCCGACAAGCAAAAAGCCGGTCACCGAAACCTTCAGTCCTGCCGCCCGCGCCGCTTCCACTCCGTGCGCGAGAGCTTTCAAAAACTTTTCCGTCGGCGGCTTCACTTCGAGCGACGCCGCAGTTTTTTGATTCACAAATCCGGGAAACATGATATGGTTGAACCCCATCGCGGCGATCTTCTTCATGTCCGCGCTCACAACCGCCGGGTCGGCGTCCTCGCCCATGAAATACCAGACGCCATAGACTTTTTCGCCCTCGGCCCGCGCCGCTGTCAAAACACAAACAGTAGCGAACGCGACAAGCAGAAATAGAATGTTTTTTTTCATGTTTGCCTCCCGTATTATTGCCGTCACAACTCTTCTTGTATCGGCAGGCGGCCGCTCTCCATGATTACGATGTCGCCGCATTTCACGCCTTCGAGCATTCGCGCAACCAGATCGCATTTGATTTTAAGCAGAAAGAAAATGCTGGGCCGATCGTTGTCGTGCAACGATTCGAAATTCGCCTGCCCTTTCGCGATCACCACGTCTGCCGTGTCGAACAGTTTGCGGACCTCTTTTCGCACGCGCTCGACCGGAAAGCCCGGAACAGCGAGTCCGCTGTCCGTGAGCGTCGCGAAAGCGCCGAGGCCCGCGCGTTCCGCGTAGTCAACCGTCGCGTCATTCAGAATCGGGCCGCCGCGCGCGACAAACGTCACTTCTTTGCCCTTCAGCAGCTTAAGCAGCGGTTTGTCGAAATAAATCTCGCCAGTATTGTCGCCGAGATAGAGAACCGTTTTCGCTTTGCCGATTTCGCGTTTGAAAGCCTCGAAATGATCGATCGCGAACGGAAAATCCAGCGCGCCTCTTATCGCCGTTTCGACATCAAACACGCCGCCGGCGCCGAAATCTATTATGTTTCCCGCTATAGCAAGCTTCACCGCCGCTGCCAGCGAATCGTCGCCACCCGACACCGAGAGCTTCTCAATCGCCGGCTCCATGTCCTCCGCCATCTGCGTGTATTCTTCCTTCACCTTCAGATAGGGGTCAGGATCGCCGAGCGTTTCCTTCACTATGTTGTGAAACTGTTCCGCGGTTTCCATCGAATTCGTGTCGTCCGCCAACCCGCTCAGAAAGCCGGCGACAGCACGCATCACTTTCCAGTGCATGTTCGGGTCGTCTGTCGAAAACCGGGCCGCCTGAAGCGACTGTCTGAAATAACATGGATAACAATCTACATTCGTTTTCATCGGTTCCTTTTCAGCCGCCGGATATTTTCGCCTTGTCGCAAAACGCAGCCGCAGGCAGCATCAACAAATTCTATTTCAATAATATGGCGACCGCAACAAGTAAGGCAGTTATAGCGTAAGCATTTAATCGATTAAACGGCGCAACTTAAAGAAAATCTTCGAAAGAATCCGTAGAAACACTTTTATTAGAGGTGGTTACTGGTCGAAGAAGTCAAAAATATTCCGTTTTGAATTTTTAGTTTTTACGAAGCCTTATATCATTTCTCCTGCACGACGCGGGTCCAGCGGCCGAGCCAATAGGCGACGCGAAAATCAGCGGCTGAGGGCATGCGGCCTCCGTTGCCGCCGCCATTCGGCTCGTAAGGATTGCTGCGCCAGTAGTAATTGCTCGCCGGGCGATACTTCATCGGAATCGGCCTGTCGGCGACGTATTGGTCTCCCCAGCCGACGGCGCCGAGAAGCTTTATCTCCGTTCCGTCCGGCAGACGGCACCTGAGCGCTTCGATATCGGCCTTGCCGCAATTCTCGACATGAAACTCGAAAAAAGGCGGTTGCGGATAGTCGATCAGCGTTTCGATCGCGCGTCCGACGGCTGCGGCGTCCGACGGCTGCGCCGGCGGCGTGAAAGCCGTCCCGCCGGTCTTGGCGCCCGCGTAGATCAGATCGAATAAGCTCTGCTTCATCTCGACCGGCTGCCGCGTCGCGCCCGGCGTGGCGTACATCTTCGTCTCGATCGCGGCAACAAGCTTCTCCCGCGCGGCGGCGTCATTAATATAGCGGACAGCGAGCCAACCCGCGGTGAACGCCATGTTGTAGTTTGAAAAATTCGAGCCGGCGCCCATGTCCACAAACTTCATGTGCTGCAGCGCCATGTTCGGCAGCTTTCGTTTTTTAATGAGTGTGTTGTAAAGATATTTCTCCGACTCCGGATTCTCGGCGGCATAGCTGAATGCCGCGTAAATGCCGAGCGACATCATTGCGTAGAAACCATTTTTCAGCCCCGGTATGTATTGGCCGTCCAAGTTGTTTTCATTCAAGTGTCCGAAGAAAGTCGTCCGCCCGTCGGCATCCGGAAATTCGAGATCGTAGCCGTTTTTGTGAACGACGCGCATAGCGCGGCAGACCGAATCGGAGTCCGCGCGCAGCCTGCTCTTAAGCTCCTCCGGAAACGCCGGGTCGCCGCGCATGATTTCTGAAGCCGCCGCCGAAGCCATCGCCCAGCCGAGCATCTGATCGCGGCTGATAGAGTCCTCCCAGATATAGCCGGGATACTGGCCGGAGTTATCCTCGCGCCACGTACCGTTGTTCTTCACCGCCGGAAGCGGATTCCCGGCAGCGTCGAACTGAGGCGTCGTCTTAGTCGTGAGTCCGGGGCCCGGCAGCCCTTTCTTAAGAAGCCCTCTGGCAACCACGCCGGGCTTGCCGCCGATAGTGAACGCGATGTGCATCGCGTCGAGCGCCGCGATGAGTTGCTTTAGCGCAATCGCGACTTCCGCCGGGTCCGCGTTCTGATCGCGCAGAACCGCGTAGCGAAACGCGTCGGCCGCAACCGCCACGCCCGCGTACAGCCCAGCCGTCTTATCCCAGCCGGCGATCACGTCGTAGGCGGTTTTCCCGCCGGAGAATTTCTCAAAATCCCAGCCGTCGTCCTCGAGGACGAACCGCTCGATGAGTCGCCGCTGCTCCTCGTTCTCAAGAGGGACCGACACATCGGGACCAATGCCCATCGGAAACGCATTGAATGCGTGAAACCGGCGGTCGAACCGGCGCGCCTTAAGCGCGAGTTGCTCATCGTAACCCTTCTCGCCGGGCCCGGGGATCATGTATGCGCCCTCATACTTATTCGGGCCGCCGTCCGCTCGCGCGCCGCTTGCGGCAAAACATCCCGTTAATAACGCCGCTGTAATAAAGATTAGACAGAAGAATTTTTTCATATAGAACCGCCCTTAGTTAACTTCGCGATTATTCTGTCGCCTAACACGGCGGCTGTCAATAAACCGAAATCCGATTCCCCGTAGCGAATTGGTTTAAAATAAATGAGGCTGCCCGATTATGTGCGTGGACAGCCTCATTATTTGTCAGATTCCAGTAGAAAACAGTTTATGCCTTTTCCGGCACATCGCTCAGCGGAATGCAGAGCGCAGCCGCAACCCCATTGCCATAGGCCGGATCGGCCTTAAGGCAGTTGCCGATATGGCGGATTTTAATTTCCTTCGGGGCGTCTCCCATAGCGCGGGCGGTGTTTTCAAAGAGAACCTTTTGCTGATCGGCGCTCATCAGACGAAAGAGTTTTCCGGGTTGGGAGTAGTAATCGTCATCAACGCGGTGATTCCAGTGATCGGCGGCGCCTTCGATGCTCAGAGGCGGCTCGGCAAATTCCGGCTGCTGTTGCCATTCGCCGTAACTATTGGGCTCGTAACCGAGCGTACTTCCGTAATTGCCGTCGACCCGCATTGCGCCGTCC
>JBAYJY010000239.1:0-5771 GCA_041664945.1 bacterium
CAAGTTTTTCGCTGTTCTTCATGATGCCGGCTTCGCGGAGCGTTTCCGGAGTGATCTCCGCGCCGTCGTCGAACTTGTTAAGAACGCTCAAATTCACCGCCAGATATTCTACTCTGTTGATCGAGCGGAATCCGCCGAGTTTAGGGAAGCGCCTGAACATCGAGATGCCGCCGCCCTGAAACGCCGGATGGATGTTGCCGTCCGAGCGTGATTTCTGACCCTTTTGGCCGCGGCCGGCGGTTTTTCCCCAGCCTGAGCCATGCCCGCGCCCGACCCGATGCTTCGTTTTCTTTGATTTGCCTTTAGGCAGTTCGTGAAGTTTCATCGCACATCATCCTTTTTATCGCCTGTTCAAACCGACAATTATTGATTATTCAACAATTACTCCGCAGCTTTTTCGGGAGCGCTTTCTGTCTTAATTTCGACAGCTGGCTCGACAACTGGAGCCGGCGGAGCGACCGGGGCCTGCGGCGCATGAACTTCAACCGAGGCTCGCTCTTCATATCTTCTGTCTTTCTTCTTTTTCGGCGTGTCTTCCACATCCGGAATCGCTCGAAGTCTCGCGAAATGCTCGGCTGACTTCAGGCTTCTGAGTCCTTCGATCGTCGCCCTTGCGGCGTTGATCTGATTCTTCGACCCGAGATTCTTCGTCAGGATGTCCTTTATGCCCGCGCGCTCAACGATTGCGCGCACCGCGCCGCCCGCGATTATTCCCGTGCCCGGCGAGGCCGGCTTGAGCAAAACGCGCGCCGCGCCCAGTTCGGAGACTATCTGATAGGGAATTGTCGATCCCTTCATAGTAACCTTGAACATCTGGTTGCGTCCGTTCTCGGTGGCCTTCCGGATCGCTTCGGCAACTTCGTTCGCCTTGCCGAAACCCAGTCCGACCATTCCATCGCCGTCTCCGACGACTACGAGAGCGCTGAAGCTGAACCGCCGTCCGCCTTTGACAACTTTCGCTACGCGGTTGACGTGAATAAGCTTCTCTTTAATTTTATCATCCGACTCGACTTTTCGTTCTCTTGGTTTGTACATGTATTATCTCCTGAAATTCCGACCCTCCCCGGCGTCATCCTAAGATGACGCTGCGCGGCGATCAGAAACTGAGGCCTCCCTCGCGCGCTGCGTCGGCCAGCGCGCTCAGGCGCTTGCCGTACTTATAGCCGGACTTGTCGAAACATACCTTCGACAACCCCGCTTCTTTCGCGATGACGGCGATCCGGCTGCCAAGCAGCTTCGCCTTGTCCGTCATGTTTTTTCCCGCCGCTTGTTCCCTGAGATCGTCCCCGAGCGTTGAGGCGGCGGCCAATGTAAGGCCGTCCTCGTCGTTGATGATCTGAGCGTAAATATGGCGGTTGCTGATGAAAACGCAGAACCGGGGCCTTTCGGCTGATCCGGCGATTTTTTTGCGGCTGCGTTTGTGCCGCAGTTGACGATTTTCGGTTGTTGTTCTTTTAGACACGGCTCTTACCCTGCTTCAGTTTTATTCGCTCGCCCCGGTAGCGTATTCCTTTGCCCTTGTATTTATCCGGCGGGCGGAAGGCGCGGATGTCTGCTGAAACCTGCCCAACCCTTTCTTTGTCAATTCCGGAGACAGTTATGTTGTTCTGTTTATCAACTTCGATCTTAATGCCTTCTGGCGGCACGAACTCTACCGGGTGCGAATATCCGACGCTGAGCACAAGCGCGTTGTTCTTCATATCCGCGCGATAGCCGACGCCCTGGATTTCAAGTATCTTCGTGAAACCCTCGGATACGCCGTGCACCATGTTCGCGGCGAGCGCGCGCACCAGTCCGTGCAGCGCGCGGTCAGCGGGCAGATCTGAATGCCGAAGCGCTCTGATCTCATCGCCCTCGATTTCCACGGTAATGTTCGGGTGCACGTCGAGCGACAATTCGCCCAACTTCCCTTTTACTGTCAGTTTCCGCTCGACAAGCGACGCTTTGGTCCCTTGCGGCAGTGTGATTTTTAATTTTCCTATTCGCGACATCTTCCGTCACATCCTGATTATTTTCGGACCCTCGCAGCGGCCCTTACTGTATTTTGCAGATAAGCTCTCCGCCCACGCCGCGCTTCTTAGCTTCCGTCGTCGTCATCATGCCCTGCGATGTTGATATGATGGCGGTTCCCATTCCGCCGGCTATCGTCGGTATGTTGTTCTTGTCGACGTATATCCGCCGGCCGGGCTTGCTTATCCGGTCTATCTTGTCGAACGACGGCTCGCCTTCGGGCGTGTATTTCATAAGGACTTTGATCACGCCGAAGCTCTTTCTCTTCCGGACTGAATAATTCCGGATATAGCCCTCGCTCTTCAATATCTTTAGAATGCTCTGCTTCACTCTCGAATCCGGCATCTCAACCGATTCGAACTTCTGCTTTTTCGCGTTCCGCAAGCGGGTCAGCAGATCGCTTGTTGTGTCTGTCATGCTCATCTTTTCTTACCTCAATTCGCTTCTTTCGCGGTTTACCAACTGGCCTTGACCACTCCGGGTATTTTCCCCTGATGCGCAAGCGAGCGGAAACAAATCCTGCAAAGCCCGAACTTGCGTATGTAGCCCCTCGGCCTCCCGCACAGTTTGCACCTGTTCCGGTACTGTATCGGGCTGTCAATCTTCTTATTGTTTGTTAATGTCAGACCTTTGCGCGTCAAAACAACACCTCGCTAATTTTCTCAGCTTATACTATCGGCATTCCGAACATTCGGATGAGCGCGGCGCCCTCCTGATCGGTCTTTGCCGAAGTTACGATCGTTATGTCCATGCCGCGGACTTTATCTATTTTATCATATTCTATCTCGGGGAACATCACCTGTTCGCGCACGCCGATCGAAAAATTGCCGCGTCCGTCGAACTGGTTGGCCGAGAAGCCGCGAAAGTCGCGTATTCGCGGTATCGCCGTGTTGATCAGCCGGTCGATGAAATCATACATCCGCTGGCCTCTCAACGTCACCTTAGTCCCGATGCTCCATCCTTCGCGGATTTTGAAGTTCGAGATGGACTTCTTCGCCTTGGTGATGATCGGCTTCTGTCCGGCGATGACCATCAATTCCTCCATCGCGTTCTCGAGGGCCTTCGCCTCTTCGCGAGCTTCGCCCACTCCGATGTTAAGGACGATCTTCTCGAGCTTCGGAACCTGCATGACAGATTCATACTCGAATTCCTTAAAAAGCGCCGGAATGATTTCTTCCTTGTAAAGCAACTGGTATCTCGTTAGTTTAGCCATCTATCAACTCACCGCATTTCTTACATTTTCTGCTGGTTTTTCCCTCAGCATCTTTCTTAAAAACGACTTTCGCCGTCTTTGAGCATCTCGGACAAATCAGAACGACATTCGATACGCTGAGCGGGGAAGCCACTTCAACGATGCCCCCCTGCGGGTTCTTCTGCGGGTGCGGGCGCATCGCCTTCTTCGCGATGTTCGCCTGATGCACGATCACTTTGCCTTTTTTCGGCAGCGCCGTTAGCACTTCGCCTTCGTGGCCCTTGCTTTTTCCGGCTATGACGCGAACTGTGTCGCCTTTCCGGATCTTCATCTTTTGGGGCTCCTGCTTCATTCCGCCCCTTTTTCTTGCGCTGATGGCCATTTCTATTGCCTCTCTGAATCAGTTTTACTTCACAGAACTTCGGGAGCCAGCGTCACGATCTTAGTGAAGTTCTTCTCGCGCAGCTCGCGGCCTATCGGCCCGAATACGCGCGTCCCAATCGGATTGTTCGCGTTGTCTATCACAACCGCGGCGTTGTCGTCAAACTTTATGACAGAGCCGTCCGGCCTTGCGATCGCGTTCCGTGTCCGCACTATGACCGCTTTCACTACCTTGCCCTTTTTCACGGGCGGCGACGCGTTCGGGATCGACGCCTTCACGGATGCCGTGATGATGTCGCCCATCTGCGCGTATCTCCGGAAACTGTTCCCGGGGATGCCTATGCACATAATTTCCTTGGCGCCTGAGTTGTCGGCGACTTTTAGTCTCGTCTGTACCTGAATCATTGCTCGCTCCTGTTACGGCGCTCCGGCGCGCGGACCGCTGCCCGCTTCGCCGTCCGTTATCAACTATTCGCCGGCTGGTTCCGTGTTCTGTTCCGGCGCTGGGGTTTCCGTTACTTGTTCTACTGACGCTTCTTCTGCCAGTTGAGCCTGTTGCTCCGCGACCACTTTCGCCGTCGCTTCAGCTTTCGCCTCGGCCTCTGCCTTCGCCGCCGCTTCAGCTTCCGCGGCTTCCTGCTCACGCTTCGCCTTCACCGCAGCCGCCTTCTCTTCATGCGCCTGTTTCTTCTTTTTCCTGAACATGATCAGGTCAGGATCGTCCACGACCGCGGTCGATGTGTAATGCTTGCGCACTACTTCCGTCACGCGCCATCGCTTCTCTTTGCTTATCGGCCGTGTTTCCATGCAGGAAACCACATCGCCGAGTTCGCACTCGTTCTTCTCATCGTGCGCCTTGAAGTTCTTCCGGTTACGGACGTACTTCTTATAATCCGGGTGCTGTTTAAGCGTTTCAACCTGCACCACGACCGTTTTGTCCATCCGGTTGCTGACTACGGTTCCGATTATGGTCTGTCTTCTCGTATCTCTCATTTCACGGCTTCCTTCCGTTCACGTTCGTGCAGGATTGTTTTAATGCGCGCTATTATCCGGCGCACCTCGCGGGTCCGTTTGGGATTCTTGTTCTGGTGCGAGGCTGTCTGCCACCGCAGGTTGAACATTTCCTGCTTGAACCCGTCAAGCTTTTCCAGCAGTTCCGTTTCGGTCATACTTTTAATTTCAGCGGATTTCATAACATTCCCTCTATCGTTTGACTACTCTGCATTTGATCGGCAGCTTGTGCCGCGCAAGTCTGAGAGCCTCTTCGGCCAATTCCGGCGTAGTTCCGGCCAGTTCGATTATCATCGTTCCGGGCTTCACAACCGCCACCCAAAATTCGGGAGACCCTTTTCCCTTGCCCATGCGGGTTTCCGCGGGCTTCTTCGTCGCGCTCTTGTGCGGGAAGATTCTTATCCAGACTTTCCCGCCGCGCTTGATGCAGCGCGTGACCGCGATACGGGCCGCTTCTATCTGCCGGCTCGTGATCCACGCCGGTTCAAGCGACTGAAGTCCGTACTCGCCGAAAGACACATGCGTGCCCTTCACCGGCGAGCCCTTCATCCGCCCCCGCTGCATTTTTCTGTATTTGGTTTTCTTCGGCTGCAACATGGCGCAATGCCTCTCTTATTCCGCATTCTGAAGCAGGAGTTCCTGCTTGAATTTTTTCGGGTCTTTTTCTCCGCGGTAGATCCATACTTTAATTCCGATTTTTCCATACGTCGTGAAAGCTTCAGTGTGCGCATAGTCGATGTCGGCTCTCAGAGTGTGAAGCGGCACCGAACCGCGGCGTGTCGTCTCGCTTCGGGCGATTTCCGCTCCGCCGAGTCTTCCGGAACACTGTATCTTAATTCCGAGAGCGTTGACGCGCATGACTTTTTCCACTGTCTGCTTCATCGCTCTCCGCACCGCGAAACGCCTTTCGAGCATCATCGCAATGCCTTCGCCGACAAGCCACGCGTCCAGATCGGGCTGTTCGATAGGCCTAATCTTAATATCCACGCTTTTCCCGGTTTTGTCGCGCAAAGCCTTTGTCAGCGCTTCGATCGTCTCTCCGGACTTTCCGATAACGATGCCGGGCTTCGATGTGTTTATGAACACTGTTATGTTCTTAGCCTTGCGCTCGATCTCTACGCGTGAGATGCTGCTGAACCGAAGATTCTCGCGCTGCATGCGCTTGAGCACCTTGCCG
>JBAYJY010000240.1:0-5754 GCA_041664945.1 bacterium
GATGCGCCTGTGAGCGCGGGTTTCCAGCCCGCTCTTAACTTTTCTCGAACACCGACAAGCGCTAGCAGTCTCCTCCATGAAGAAAAGGCGGAGTTGAAATACGCTCCTACGCCGGTCGAGTGGCGACGAAAGCAATCTATATAGCGCCCGCCTAACTATCATCAATTTAGAATTCGAAAATATTAAATAATGAAATTGCGAATCGGAGAGCAGTTGTTTACAGAGGGGGTTTGTTGTAAGATTGGGAATTATAAATTGCAGAATCGGTCAATTACATGGAGAGTGCGCAAAGCATGTTTAAGCAATTACTAAACGCTTTAAGACTTTCGGTGTCGGTTCTGATATTGCCACGACGCACAGTCACAGAGCTCAAGAGCGCTAAGCTTTTTCCTCTTTTCGCGATAATCATCCTATTTTATTTTCCTTTCTATGTTCTTTCCGATTGGAGTAAATGGCCAAAAGACAACACTATTCCGGTATTGATAATATTGGCCATTCTTTTGAAATATCTGTTTTTCGCGGTTGCAGGCCCGTTCCTTATTTTTACTTTTTGCCGTTTATTTAACAATAGAAGTTCTTTTAAGGATATTCTTTTATGTTATACATTCGCCACATTTTGGCCATTTGTAATTAAAATATTTATTGAAAGGACAACTCCGGCAGATTCTTTTTCAATGACAGTTAAAATATTTTTATTTTTTTTCATTCCTTTTGTTATCTCCATCACCACTGGAATCGGCTTTTATAAAGCCGTTGCAGTAAATATCCCAGCCATAGTTCTAAATATGATTGCGCCTTTGATACGATCGTTGTCGCTGTTTGCGTTTCCATTGATGGGGGCAGTTACTTTTACTGGTTTATTCTCTCCGATTATTTTATTCGCTTTGCTTCTCATTATTTTTTTCTTTGCATCAATGGTCAATAGCATCAAAATCAAAATTTTTAATAAAATCACAAAGGCAATAACCATATTCTTCATTATATTAACAATCGGAATATGGAGTATGGAATGCATTAGCAGAGTGGTTTTTTCGAACCCGATGAAATCAATTTCAGATATTTATATAGATCAGCATAAGGCATACTTCTTATCATGGAGCAATAAATTAATTGTTTATGACCTCAAAAATAGGAAAATATTAAAAACCAAGAAATCTTCTTTTCATTTGCATCATTTAACTCACGATAAAAGCGGAAATATCCTGGTGTTGAAAAGCGGTCCTTTAAATACTGACAAAGAGTTTTTTTACAATATTAATGATTTTAATAAACCAATTTATGAAATAGATTACAAAGACATCTATTCATGGGGAAGCTTAGGGAATTCATTTGTCATTGACCGGAAGAAAAACCTCTTCGGCCTGTTTATTCATGGTAAAATTATAAAATTTGCATATCCCGGCAAATTAGCTGTCGAAGTTGATCTTTCATCCCGTAAATCTGAAGTCGGGAAAAGCGCGTCTCTTTGCGGTATGGATAATGATAAAGACGATAGATTATATGTGTTGGGCTGCGGAGGAGTATTGAAAATATTTGATAGCGCGCTTAACCCGATAAGCAATATCGACTTTTCTGATAAAACCGAAAAAAGCAAAAAGCTTAAAACGCATTTTTATGATATTCATACAAGCTCAAAAAACAATTTATTCATTTTGTCGCTAACTGTTGATCGCGAAAGGAATATATACACCCCGACGATAAGAAAAATTGATGCTAACGGCTCATTAATTAAAGAGATACGAATGAAGCCTATTAGGAAGAAAACAGATTGGGTTGAAATTACAAGAATCTCGACCGGTGACAATGAAAATGTATACCTTATAAGAAACGATATATTCCCGGCACAGGTGTTAGAAGTAGGCAATAATGGAAATATTATCGATAGCTTTCCCAAAGCAACATTTATTGATACAGCTGTTTATAAAACAATGAAATTCAGTATAGATATCCTATTAGATTATATTTTTGATTGGGATTTTAATAGAATTCTGAAATATGGAGAAAAACATCAAAAAGAAAAGAATAAACACAGAAGCAGAACTAAGAACTCAGCGGAAAGAACAAAACAGTTGTGAACGAAAGCAGACCGCGAAGCAGCCTGCTGAACGGTCTTGAAGACACAAACCCCTGTGTCCCCCTTTTATAAGAGGGAGTCTTGTGTCAATCGTGAAACGTCGGAACGAGTAACCGTAATACAAGGCGGCGATCGCTCGCCGCAGTCCGAAGGCGCTTCGCGCGAAATTCAAATAGAATATCGAATATCCAATAACGAATATCGAATTATGAAGGCTTTCGCGCGAAAAGGCAGCGACGAGCAACGAGAGCTTTTTAAAGTCCGATATTCACGCGAGTTTTTTCATGGCGGCGATATAGTCCGGCGAGCGGTCGAGGTAGAAGGATAGAGCGCGGGAAAAGTTTTTCCCTACGATCCCGTCGAGAAAAAGCTGGCTGATTTCTTTGTTGCGGACGAGCACATTTTGCGTGCGCACGAGTATTTCGCGCTCGTTCGGAGTCATTTTCCGAATGAGGATGTTCAAGGCGCTGCGCGCGCGCGGACGGTACATCCAGAAGTAGAGCAGGTCCAGCGCGGTGATGATGAGAATTTTTTCGAGTTCGCAGGCTTTCTCGTGCATTTCGCAGAGGAATTCCTTCGGCGTTTCGAGCATCTTGAGCATGTCCGCCTCGGGAAACATGATTTCCATGCGCGTATAGGTTTCGAACAACTGCTTCAGCTTGTCTTCATAGTCCCAGAGGGAGATTTGTATGTTGCTGTTGCGGTCCGCGGCGCCTTCTATGAAGCTGGCGACGAAGTCGGACGAGAATTTCGAGATAACGGCGGCCCATTTCTGGAGGACGTCTTCATATCCTGGCACGTTGGAAAGGAACATGATTTCGCCGAGGGCGGCGTTGAGCGCAATAGCGAGCGGAATGGAAAGCACCGTTCTGAAAAGATTGCCGATTACGGCCTCGCGTGGCAGTCCGCGGAAATAGTTGTGAGTCGATATGTACAACCCGTTCACTGTAGCCATGACGGCGTAGAGCGCGACAGGATTTGTCGACGTGTTAATGTGAAAATGTTTGTCCAGGATCACTGTTTTGACTAAAAAGTCGAGTAGCGGAACCGAGAAACCGGTAAAGAGGAGCGAGTCGGCGACACGTTCCCAGCGCACATAGTCGCGCCAGCTTAGGAGCTGCGATTGCCGGAGCCCGCCGCCGCCCACAACGGATTGAACGATGTTCCGGCCCGCTGTGATGCCGAGCCAGATAAAGGCGCCGAAGTTAGCGAGAAAGAACCAGTCTTTCGTCAGTTTGAAAGTGATGAAAGCCGGAAGGAATCCGATCAGCACCTTGATCGCGTTCTTTTTCCCGGTGCTCATGTTTTTCCATGAGAAGTAGGAGGAATTGTGTTCGGTTTTCGGCGGTTTGATGGAAATGCCGTTGTTAGTGGACTCCGGCATGCCGCCGAGCGTGACAAGGTTGCCTTTTGCCTCCATGTCGGTGGTGTCGTAGTCTGCGAGCCAGTCTTTGCGCAGCGTGTAGCCTGTGCGCCGGAGAATGGGAATCTTGCGGATAACCCTGAAAGCTGAATTGAAAGTCGGGTTGTAGCTTGTTCTCGGCAGGTAAGTGCCGCGCAGGTATGCGGTTAGGCTGATGGGAATTGTTTCATAGGAATGGTCGTTAACGCTTTGCGAGCGGGCGATGATTTTCTGAGCTCTTTTGGGGAGCGTTTCCTTTATGGCGATTCCCATGCCGTGAATTTTGTGGGTTCGGCCGGCGGAGTCGCTGCCTATATGCGTGTCGAGCGGAGCGCTCTTGCCGTATTTTTGAAGCGACTTCATGTTGCGCAGAATTTCGAGATATTTCCTGAGCCGTTCTTCCCTGTCCGGGTAGTCCGATTCCTCGATGCGCTTCATGTACGCGCGGATTATCTGTTTGAGTTCGATAACATTGCCTTTATTGATCGCGCGTCGCAAAAGGTTGATTTCATCATAGCAGTGCGGTTTTTCGCCTGCGCTGTCTTTGAGGTTATATATTTCGAGGTGAGTGATCATGCCCTCGCAGTCGTAGAGGAGTTCGAGAACGTCTTCGGCGGAAAGGCCGCTTAGATTGAGAGTGATGCGATAGCCGCAGGGCAGATGGCTGAGTTTATCCATCAGCTCGCGGGGAGCGAGCTTGAGCATGAGCGGCACGTCCGGCCCGTCGAAAGGAATGTTCGGATCCATCAGCGTCGGGTTTGCGGTCGGGCGCAGATATCGCTCGACGATTTCCTTCGGGTCCAGATTGTCCATTTCGGCGACGAGTTCCTCGGTTTTCTTTCGCTGCTCCGGCGGCATATTTTCGTATTCCGCGCGCAGGTCGAGTATCCGGGCCTCCATCGCTTTCAGCAGTTTTATGTGAATGTATTCCGCAAGATGCGTTATCGAGGCCTGGCCGACGCCGACGAATCCGAGAAAATCCTCGAGATCGAGTTCGCCGAGTTCGAGTCCGTAACGGTAGTTGATCACGTGCCGGTGGATCGTGTTGTACTGGCCAAGCAGGTCCATGACGTGCTGCTGTTTGAAGGCTGAGACCTTGCGGCCCTCTTCGAGGAAAGCCCCGACCGGCTCCTCGGCGAGGAAGTCGATGAAGTCCTGCGAGTCTGAGAACCCGCGCGGCGTCCAGATGAAATGGACGTACCGGTTGCGGAACCGCGCCGGGAATTCGATGCCGATGCGGACGTTGATGCCCATGATCTCGGCGGCGCGAAGGAGTTCCTCGGCGGCTTCCGGGCGAACGTAGTTGTAGTAAATGACCGTGAGGATGCGGATCCCCTTGATCCACGCGTCCATGATGAGATGGGTGGGCGACTTGCGGCCCTTTGTGCTTGAGTCGTGGACGTGGTGGTCGAAAGCGATCTGGTTCCATTCCTCTGGCATTTCGAGCAGGTGGTAGCGGGACAGCAACTCGCGGATCACGCGCGGTTTGCCGGTCGTGGCGGCGCGGAAGTCGTGGGCGAGTTCGAGCTGTTTGTCGTAGTCGTTGCCGGCGCGGAGGATTTCTTTCATGACCTGAAGGAGCGCGCGGGCGGTGTTGCGGCGCAGGGAGCGCTGGGCGCCGAACAGGACTTCGTCGCGCAGCGAGCGGAGAGCGCCGAGCCGGTCCTGAGCGGCGCCGAACTCGAGCGTGTTGAGAAGGTGAATCGCCGCGTATGCGATGCGCAGTTCCTTGAACGCGGCCATCTCCTTGATTCCGTGCGGGTGCAGGTAAGGCACCAGCAGGTTCTTCATATCCTTGTGCGATTTGTCGCGGTTAAGGATGTCGTTGACAATCGTCAACAGGTCGTGGTCCTGCTGATCGAAAAGGATTTTAGAAACCTTTTTTTCCATCTCAACGCATCCCGGAGATAAGCTAAACCGGCGGCGATTCGGGCGCAAACGCAAAATAACGGCCTGTCGCCGGCGGCGGCTGCGCTTCCCCAAGGCCGGCTTGAAGAGGAATATTCCGAAAGCGCGAATAACCCTGCCTGTCGTCAAGAAAACAGCGCCGCATTACAATATCTCTACTATTAATATCGGGGAACGACCCCGATTTTTGTAATATATTAAATAAATACTCACAAATTACAATGAAATGGCCATAAGGAGTGATTTGTGAACCACCGGCTTGCGGCCGTTACTTTTTGGGAAGCGCGACAGTAAACCGGACGAAATCTTTTTCGGAAGTGACGATATTGAAGCGGCCGTTGAGGAGCCCCGCGATGGCGCGGCAGATGGA
>JBAYJY010000241.1:0-5740 GCA_041664945.1 bacterium
ATCTTAGTCACTATATAATCAGGCGACGGTTCATGAAAAGCGGTTCCGCCGCCGTCTAGTTTCAACTCGTCGAGCGCGATGCCGCATGCCAACTTAGCGGCTATGCGCGCGACCGGGTATCCGGTCGCCTTCCACGCCAACGCGGAAGAGCGGGTGAAACACGGCGCGACTGCAAGAACCGCCACCACTCCGTTGTCAGGGTTAATCGCGAAACGCACGTTGGCGCAGCCCCTGACCGCTATCGCGTTCACGGCTGCTTTTGCCAGCACAGACAATCTGCCGGTCTCCTCGAAATTCAGAGTCTGCGCGGGAACTATCGTCGTGCTGTCGCCGGAATGAACCCCCACCGGGTCCGTATTTTCAAGAGAGCTGATGACGATAACACTGCCGGCGGAGTCGCGTAATAGCTCGAACTCAACTTCCCTCCAGCCGAAAATGCTTTTTTCAACGATGATCCGGCCTGCCGGACTCGCCTCGAGCGCGAGCTTCGCCTGATCCTCGAAATCTTCCATGTTGTATGAGATGGAACTGCCGGCGCCGCCTGCCGCGAAAGAAGGCCTCAACGCGACTGGAAATCCTATCCGGCGCACAATCGCCTTCGCTTCTCCGAGAGTAGCTGCAACGCCGCCCGGCAGAAGGACGTCCTTTGCGGCGTCTGGCTTCATGCGCGACATGAATTGCGTATGCTCTGTCGCGGCTATAGCCTCGGCATCAGCGCCCAAAAGCTTGACGCCGCGTTTCTTAAGAACGCCGGATTCTGAGAGAGCGGCGGCGAGATTGAGCGCAGTCTGGCCGCCCATAGTGGCGAGCAGCGCATCCGGGCGCTCTTTAATGATAATTCTCTCGATTGCTTCAGGCGTCAGCGGTTCGATATAAGTCCGGTCGGCGACATCCGGGTCAGTCATTGCCGCTGTCGGATTGCTCCCGGCGGAGATGACGAAATAGCCCTCATCCCTGAGCGCCTTGCACGCTTCCACGCCGCCGCAGTCAAACTCGGCGGACTGCCCCATCACGACCGGCCCGGAGCCGATCACCAATATCCGTTTAATATCTTTTCTCGCTGGCATATGTTTCCTTATTTATTTCGATATAAGCGACTCAAGCGTTTCGAGTCCGCTCGGCGCGTACATTATTCCGGCGGCGTTTTTCTTTTTGAGAATAATGCCTTCCGGAGTTCCGTCATCGAGGTTGCGGCACAGCATCTTAACGCCCGCCTTGGCGAGACTTTTTTCGCTGAGGCAGAACGAATGGCGCTGGGAGGTAACCGCGCAACGGCCGGTTTCGAGATTGACAACGCTGAAATTACTGCCGTGATGCCCGCATTTCATGCGGACCGGAGAAGCGCCCAGCGCGGCGCCAAGAACAACACAACCGAGCCCTATTCCGAAAACGGGAACAGAGCCGACGAGCTCCCGCACCGTTTGTATTGTTCCTTTAAGCGATTCAGGCGCGAACGGCCCGTTAGTCACTATAACTGCGGCTGGCTTGATGCCCATGATTTCTTTAGCTCCCATTCGCGGACCGAAAGAGCGCCAGAAATAATTATTTTTCTTTAGAAGCATGTAAAAACTCTTGCCGGCGCCGAGGTCGAGGGCAACAACCGTCCGGTTGTCGCGGCTCGGCCGCCAAGAGGCGAGCAACGCCTCGCCGCTAACGCGGTAGTTGTCCGGATTCCCGCCGATCCGGCCTTTTATTCCTTCAAGCCGTTTCAAATATCCCTTTTTGTCCGAATCCTTTGTCGTCAGCAGCCCCCATTGTTCGCCATTATCGCTAATATGGGCGGCGAGAGCGCGTGTATCGACTCCCTGCACACCGAGCAACTCACGTTCGCGGCTGAACTCATCGAAGCTTTTCGACGCTCTTATTCCGCCGGAAGCGGCGCTGAGTTCTTTAACGATAATACCCTCGGCGCAAACACGGTCGGACTCGAAACCCTCGGCGGTCGCTCCCCGATTGCCTATCATCGGGCTTTCGAATGCGACTAAACGCCCTAAATATGGCGGTGAGGTAACCATCTCCTGATAGCCTGTCGCGCCGGAATATGTAATCACCAAGCCTGCTCTCTCGCCTTGCGAGCCGAACGCTTCGCCTGTGAAAATTGTTCCGTCTTCGAGTATCAGCTTGCCTGTCATAAGGACGGCGCCTTTCAACTTCCGTAATATTTTCAGCCCTTCAGGCCTTTCAGAAAAAAACCGCTTCCGGAGCGGCCTCGGGCGAATCATTTGCGCTCTCTATTCAATTCAACCTTGTCATTTTAAATGTTTTTATATAATACGCCATAATATATAAAAAATATTAGAGTGAAGACCCCTGATTCGGGGCGAAAATCCACTTTTCAAATTGTTTACTGAATCGGGGGGGAATCTCGCGATTCGTTTTCTGCGATAGCTTACAAAACATAGCCTTTGTCTTCGCCGGCTTCCTGCTCGCTTTCATGTCCTTCGCTGATTATCATCTCTTCCGATTCATCCGGCTGCGGTTGTTCCGTGTCCGCCGCCTTTTTCTTAGCGCCGCTGCGCCTTTTGTGCCGGCCCCTTCCCGCCTTGGCATACGCGGTTGTTATGCCGGCCACGAAAAACGCCTGCGCTATTATGAGCGCGAACTGTGCGAAAATATATTTCGGGGTTATCCTGTCGCCGCTGTAATGAATTACAAGAAATTGAGCGCCTATGTAGCAACATAAGAAGATGAACGTAAACCAATAATGCTTTGAGGCGAATGTTATGGATTGTTTCAGGCTGTTTTCCCATTTCTTGCGATCCAGAACAATCGACGGATAAATGTACAGGAAATGAGCCATCACAAGAACGGTTGAAGGGATGACAAGAATTTTGAACGGGACGCTGAGCCTGAAAAAATCATAAAACATAAGCTGGAAACTTTTAAATATTAAGCTCGAAGCGACTGCTACGAAACCCGCGATAAAGAGAATCACGAGAGTGACGGCGGCGAGAGGCGAAGCCTGTCCGAACGAGCGGCTGAGCGCTTCGTCGAAAGTAGCTTCGCGGCCGGCGCATAAGCGGCCGACGAGCGCCGTTTCAACATTCAGCAACGGCACGCATAAGGCGCAAAAAACAGCAAGCATTCCCAACAGATAAATCACCGTCGAAGCGCTAAGAGGCGGCGCCTTGTCGGCGAAAAGGTATTTCGTAAAATCTACCACCGGCAAAGGCATATCAAACGCCGCCAACGCCCACCGGATCGCGAAGCTGGCCAGAATAAAAACAAACACAGACAAAAACACGGAAATGATGGTCGCCGGATGATTGAACAAAATCGACGCCGTATCACGCAGAGTCGCGATCGGGGAAGCCGGCCTCATCGAATGCGAAGAGCTTTTCCTGATCCGCCTCTCGCTGCTGTCTATCCGCTCTGAAAGGTCCCCTTCCGTGTCGCGCTCCCGGGCGAGGTCAAAAGCCACCGCAGCCTGTATCACCATCCCGCTGTCTCCATACGCTTTTCCCAGCCGATAGAGCGTTTCCGTCTGTTTCGGGTCTAATTCCAGCGCCTTTTTGTAATAGCTAATCGCTTCGTCGTAGTCTTTCTTCTTATAGTACGCCTGTCCCAGCTTCGTGCATGTCATGGCAAACTTCGGATTCAACGCGTATGCGACATGATACGCTGCGATCGCAGCGTCAATATCATCGCGCACCATCGCGTTATTGCCTTCAATCAGGTGCGTTATGAAATCCGCTTTGCCGTCCGGTTCATTCATATCAATTGTATGCGTACTTGCCATTCTAATTGAAGTATCATACTCAATATGTAATCAATTGTAAATCTGCATTATCAGGAATTGCCGCCGCCGCTTCCTGCGACAAATAAGACAACCTCAAAGCTCGTCGTGAAATAGTGAAAGCTTGCGGCAACTCTCATCATATATAATAATAATGCAAAGGTGATAACATGAAGATAAAAATCATGATTGTTTTATTAGCTCTTCTGGCAGTGTCGGCAACGCTTCGCGCGCAGGACGCCGCGCCCGCGAAAAACAGCAAAGCCGCCACGCTTGACTTCTTTTTGCTCGATCGCTTGCCTCGAAACGCGCTCGTGAACACTGTCGTTACCATAGGCGACGACTATTTCACGTCTGAGCGTTACGGGCTTGAAAGCGTTATGCGGAGGCTGTTCAACGATGTTTTAATAGCAAACACATCTTATAGAATGGCGGCCGCAGATCCGCCGGCCGTTCCGGACCCCGCAATAGAGGAAGCATTTCTATATTTCGCAGGAGGCGACGACCCGCAAGGCTATTTTGATGTGAAAAAGATCGGCGCGCTCGCCGATTCGATGAAAGACGACCTTCTTATTGTAGGTCTCGTTCATCAACTCACTATCTCAAAAAATATGAAATCGCTCGAAGGCGAATTAGTAAAGATGAAAGTCTCGGTCCTCGTTTACGAAACCGCCACCGGAACTTTCATTCAATCAAAAACCTATGAAAAAGAGTCGAAAGATGTAGCCGGGCTTCCCGATTTCGACCTGCTCCCGAAGAAAAACGGACGCGTTCCAAGCGACATTCTTAAATTCGCGGAAAGCGAGACGGGCCGCGTCTTCCTCTCGCTGCTTCCATCTATGATCGCGGACATTCCGAACAGCGGGAAAGTCGAACCGTTCCTTTCCGGCGACTATGCGGCCGGAAGCGGGAAATCAGCGAAACAGGCGCATGTAATATCCGGCGGGACTGCAAACATCGAACAAAGAACCGGATCAGGCCCTGAGTGCGAAGGAAGCGGCAGATCGGCTCTCGCAGCATTGGCCGGCAAAAGCGCAGGCATAAGAATTTATCCATGTCTGAGCGGAAATTACGATTTCACTCAACCCGAAATAGAAACAGCGGCGATTCCTGACTCAAAGCAGGGGCTCGGCTCTCTCGCGGCGGGCGACTTCGACGGCGACGGCGTTGACGAATTTGCCGTCACAACTCTCGATCCCGGAGAATACGTCAGGTTCTACAAAATTGGGAACGGAACTTTCAACCCCGCAGAGCCTTGGCAGGAAATCAGCGATGTGATGAACAACGTGAATTTCGGACTCCATTCCGCGGCGGGCGACTTCAACGGCGACGGACGCGACGAACTCGCCCTTTCCTCGGATCGCGCAGGCGACTACACAGTCTTTCTCGAATACCGCAACGGAAAAATCGCGCGAGCCGACTCTAAGATGGACCTCTTCAACGTTTTCGGCGCATCCGGTCGCGGAGCGAACGTAGCGGCCGGAGACTTCAACGGCGACGGCTTAGCGGAAATCGCCATCGCTTCAGACGGCGCCGGCGAAATGATAAAGGTGTATTCAGTATTGGACGCAAAAGCAACCGGACCGAAGCAGATCGGAGAACTCAACGGTTATTTCGAAGGAACCTCTGATAGCAGTTCCATCGCGGCGGGCGATTTCAACGGCGACGGGCGAGATGAACTCGCCGTGTCTTCGCTCGACGGCGGCGTGTCAGTAAAAGTTTTTCGATTCGGAGAAAAAGGATTTGATCTCAAGAACACGCTCGGCGAAATCTCGGCCGACTGGTCGGACGAATTCAACGGCGCGCGGGTAGCCGCCGGTGATTTCGACGGCGACGGCAGGGACGAACTCGCGCTCTCAACCACTGGCGGCGCCGGCAAACTATGGATATTCAAATATAACAAGGGAAGATTTATTCTCTCGAAACCCTATCTCGAAGGAGCTGCGTTGTATCCAAAAGCGCCTTACGGAATTCTGATAACGGCAGGGCAATTCGAATAGGCGC
>JBAYJY010000242.1:0-5716 GCA_041664945.1 bacterium
CGAGCAACATCGTGAACGCAAGCGCAATAACAATCATTCCCGGTTTCAATGCTTTTTTCATGATTACACCTCTTAGATATTATTCAACTTTATAATAATAGTTGATATACTACGTCCTTATATATTATACCCCCAAAATACAACAATGAAGCAATATATCAATAAAAAATTGAATATTTGAAATTGAACAAATTCTCCTGATACAAAAGGAATAAATTCCTGTTGTATTCAAGAGATATTTCAGTGTTGTTGTTGGGATCCACCAGGCCGAAATTAATTTTTTGCGTTGTTCTGTCCAGTGTGTCCTGCACTTTGTTTGCTTTTTCGAAGCTTATGCGAACGTCGCTCCAGTCGGACAAATCGTATGATGCGCCGTAAGTATTCTTGCTTTCAGGGCCGTAAAAGTTATTGTTGAGCTTGCTCATTTTATAGGTGAGAGTCGCTTTTTTTGTGATAGGAGATTGCAGGTTCAAATTCAGAAGTCGCTCGTTTTCGTCATCGCTGTTGTTTCTCTGCGTCTGGTCGAGCTTATAAGAAACCTGCGCGCTTGAAGTCCCGATTTTGTGTGTCAGGTCCAAAGAGTTGGAGGTCGTATCCTTCCATGTGGCGCCTTTGTCGTAATAAGTGAGTTTGAATCTGTATTCGAGGCCGGTTGAGGGCCGCTTTGAAAACGGAACCATTTTGAAAACGAGAGGATATGAGACGGTGTGGCTGACGCCGTCTCTGAAAGTGCGCCGCCAGAACCCGAGCACTGACGTGAATTGTTTGCTGAACTGATATTGCATAGAGCTTCTGAACTCCACAAGACCATAGGAAGCAAAGCCGCCTTCAGTGCGGAAGGCGCTTCCTACGTTTTCATAATTCGAGGAAAGAGACAGCTTGTTTTTGCGGTAAGCGGTTTCAAGCCTGTATGCCTTGTCGTCACCGAGATCGCTGTACTTGCTTGTCGCCCATTCGAATTTCGTATCAACCTGTTTGATTTTTTTCTCGAAGTTGAATCCGTAAAGGCTGTTTTTGATAGAGTCGGCGATGCCGTTCGCGTCTTTAAGGTCGTTGGCAACGAAATGCGCGCCGATTAGAAGGCCGTTTGTGCGTTGTGTTGAAACCCGGAAGCCGGAAAGGTTGATGTTCCTCCCGGCGCGCGCTTTCTTAAATTTGCCTGTGAATAAGTCGTACTTTGTGTTGCCGAGAGTGTGCGTGAATTCAGCGCCCTCCAGCCACTGTCCCGACATTGAGTAAGAGGAATATTTTGGCTGAATGTCGTAAAACGTGAGATTTTCGCGCTTGCTTTCGAGCACTCCGGAGAGCTTTTTCAACTGATGTATGGTTTCAGAGTCGTCTCCGTCTGTCGTGCCTTCCATCCTAATATTCATATTAAATTGAGGCGTTCTGAATATGGTTTTCGATTTTTCTTTTGAAGGAGGAAGTTGTGTTCTCAGGCCGAACTGATAGAAGAATGCGTTATGCGTGCGTTGCGAACTGCGTTCGGTGTCGCCGTTGATGGCCATTGTTTCGACGCCGTAAGTGGTTTCGACGGCATATTGCAGTCTGTTGCTGATTGGCACATAGCCGGACTGCGCGATTTGCGGCGGGAGATACTGGACGTTTTCAGCGGCTGTTTCAACAGGAGCGGTTTGAGATGGCGCCGGCGTTTCCGCAGCAGCGGCTGTGACGGTTGTTTGCGCTGAGAATACGGGAACAGGCGTGGCGATCGCTTCTGCGATAGTTGTCGCGGCGGCCATCTGATTTTCGTAACGTGTCGCGCCGGTGAGAGCAGAGGCGGCGACGGTGATGTTTTTAGGAGATTTCGGAGCCTGTTTTTCGGCTGGTTTTTTCACTGCCTCCGGAGCGCTTGCGGAAGCGGCTGGTTGTTGCGTTGCGACGACAGGCGGCCCGGCCACTGAGAAAGACCATGCCAGCGGCTTTAGAGTTGTTCCCGCGGAGTTCCTGAAAATAGCTTCGACATTATGCCGCCCGGCGGCCAAGCTTGTTTTAGGCACGTACAGAATGTAACTGTCAGTAACGTCGCTTTCCGATGTGACATCCCGGCCGTTCAAAATAAGGCGCGCCGTTTTCGAGTCGACGTCCTCGGGTAAATTTTTGAAATTCAAACCGATAATCGGCGTTGTGTTTTTCGTTATATTGTCCGGGGCGGGGTAGGCGAATCGAAGAGGAGCGGCGCCTGAAATAGAGAAACTCCACTGCACCTCACGTTTGTAAGAACCGTTGTTGGCGCTTAGTTTAAGGAGCGCGGTGTGTTTGCCTTGCGTCAAATCGGAGGCGGATGTGTAGAAAATATAGCCGGGACCGCGGTCGGCCATCTTTGTCACATCCTCGCCGTCGAGCAATAAAACGGAATCAATGTTTTTAATGGAATTCGGAAGATTCTGATAGTCGGCGCCTACAGTGGGGCGCTGGTTGTTTAAGTTCGCGAAATTGCGCGGATAGGAAACAACGCCTGAAGGCAAGGCGGCGCTTTGCTTCGAGGAAGAAGCCGCCTTCACGGTTCCTTTAGCCGCCGCAGCCGTTTTTTTAACGGCATCAGGTTTCGCCGAAGGTTTCTTGGCGGGCGCCTCTTTGCCTTTTATCGCTGTGGAAACGGATGTCTTGGGCGCCGGCATTTTAGCCTTTTCGCCCTCACCGTTATTTTTGGCGGCGCCGAATGCCGGAACTGCCAGATTCAAGCACAAAAAAAGCACGGCCGGAATCACCGGCAAATAGTTTTTTCTTGTTGGTTTCATTGTCTTCTTTAGTCGTGAAACTCCCATTAGTCAGTTTTATTTCAGCGCGTTTGAGCGGAGAAAACAAGATTGCAAGGCTTTTGAGCCTGTATAAAGTAACCGGCCCAGGGTTTAAGCGTCGAGTCTGTGTATTCGACGTATCCGGCCGCAGTGTCATAGGTGAAAAGTTTGGACGAAACAAGACCTGCCTGCCGGGCTTCCGCGATCGTATAGGACTGTCCGTCGGATTCAAACGAAATGTTATCGCCCCACGGAATCTCGAATGTGTAAGGATCGCCCAAGAGGTTCCAGCCTTTGGTGAGCGGAAGAGAGATAGAGCGCGATTCGGGAATTGTTTTCCCGGTGACATTCAAACTTTTCTCAACATCAGAGAAAATCCAGTAAGCGACGCCGGCTTGAATATCCACGCCCTGAGCGTTGTCCGGAGAAAGATATGCGTTGTCGTAAAGCTGGAAAACGTGAATTGTCCTGAATTCATCTTTGAATTGTTCGCGAACGTCCGTTCGTGATGTATCGACTGGGAAGGTAATGAGACTCCATCCGGTTTTAATGGATCGAGTGAGAGTTTCCTCTGGCTGTTGAGGAGCATTCACGGCAACGGCGAACCGTCTCGGCGAGCCGCCCGAAACGAATAGGTAATCGCCGCCGAGCGGATCTACAGCCGCTCCGGTCGCAAGATCGCGGATTGTCACTTGATACCCCGCGGGAATGTTTGCCGCATTCGGGAACGAAAGGCGCACCTCTTCGTTCTTCAAGTCGGTGTCTACTGCGAACTCCCATGAATCGACGCCGTCTGAAGGCGGCCTCACATCGCCGGCATAACGGCCGGCGCTCGCCTTCCAGTCATCTTTCTGGAAATAAACGCTTACGTATGGATCGATCGCCGGAGGCTCCGGAATGTCGAGCCCGTCAAAGCCGACTCTCGATCCGGAAACGATTCCGATGTAGTTGTCGGTGTCCGCGACATCGCCGGCTCTTGCGGATATGTCCAATTTGAAATCGAACTCACGGCCGCGCACTATTCTGGCGACGCCGCCGCTGTCCGCGCCGGGATCGAAAAGAAGGTCGCATCCGAGCGGCACAATTGAGTTTGCGCCGCATTTCACGAAATAGCCTTTGCCCGGTTCGAGTTGGTCGGCGGGGCCTTTCTGCTGATAGCCGTTGTTGAGGTATGCATAAGCCACGCCGCCGACAATCCATCCGTTCACCGATGCGTCCGACATGCTGAGAGTCTGTTCCGTTCCTGTCTTTTTAACGCGGACGTTGCCCCAGATCATGTTCTTATTGAACGGCGTTCCAATCTGGTTCCATCCGTTGGCCATATGGACTGATTTCGCAGTCGTCGTGTTTTCGACTTCGAGCGTAAGCGAGTAACTTAAATCGCTGCTGAAGGGCCGGATCCAGAAACCGTTTCCGATACCGACCGGGAATTCGGTCAGATACTTAAAGAGAATCGGATCGTCCTGAGAGATTGTCGGATCCCATCGCCGCAGAGCGTAGTTGCCGCTGCCGAGGAAGGCCGCAGGGTTGGAGCTAAGAGGTTTTCCGGGAATTCCAACCATCGTCCACGTTCCGGCGGGCAAAGTGCGCGTAACGCTCGTGGTGTTGAAAACGTTCACGATGACTGATGTCTGTGTCGCGTTTCCGACGAGGTCCGTCGCGCTTAACTTGATGGTGTAAGTTGCTGAAAGGCCGCTTGTGTCCCATGTCGCCAAAGCGGCGGAGGTCACGGCGGAGCTGCCTGTAAATATCGTCTTATACGCGCCCGGCGCGGTTCCCGGCCCGTATTCGACTTTATAGGAAGCGATGCCCTTGTCGTCGCTGACGCTTCCTACAATTTGAACTGAAGCGCCGGAAATGCTCTGGCCGGCGGAAGGCGAAGTGATTGAAGCCGCCGGAGGCACAACGTCGTAAGTGACGGTCGCCGTCTGAGTGGCGGTGTTGCCGACAAAGTCGGCCGCTACTGCGATAAGTGTGTTCGTTCCGGCTATGAGAGTGACTGAAGTCGAAAATTTGCCGTCTGAGGCGACTGTCGCCGCTGTGTTGGTCGAAGCTTGCTGATTGGTGATTGAAACGGTCGCGCCAGGTTCGGTTTTTCCGCTGACGGTAATGTGGTTGATGCCTGTAATAACGCCGTTGATTGCGATCTGAGCGCCTTCTGGGTCAAGGTCCATCGGAGGCGGAATGGAGTCGCGAGTTGGAATTCCGCTTAATTCAATGGTATTTGTATCCGTATTTCTAGCAGGGGAAGAGTCCTGAGCGTGAACGACGAAGTAGTAAGGCGTTCCATTCTGGAGCGGCGTGCCGTTATTCAAAGTTGTTGCGCGGAAAGTTAAATTCTGTGTTGTGAAAGCCGATCCGGAGAAGTTCTGTCCGGCTGCTGAAGCGGCGACGTATATCCGGTAGGTGATCGGAACAGACTGATCGGTTGCGGGTTCCCAGGAAAGATCGAGGGCGCCGCCGATCTGCGGGTCTGAAATGCCGGCAATACCGCCGAAAAGCGGCGGATCTATGTCGTTGAAGTCGATGGTGCTGCCGCACACGATAAGAGATTCGGCAGTCTGAATTCCGCCGGGATTGTTTGCGGCGACAGTGAAGCAGTAAGTAGTCGCCTGTTGGAGATTTATGAATTCATAAACAGGGTAGGGCGAAGTGGCCGGCGCTATCGGTTTGTTTTTCACCCTGAACGTATAAGTAGATGAGGCGGAGTTCCCATTTGCGTTGACCGCGACAGTAAGTATGTGGCCTTTGCCGGTTCCTCCCTGAGCCGGTGACGGGTCGTAAGTGGGCGTTATTGATTGAACGGATACCGGATTGGCAAGGGTGCTGATGTTTACGGTGTGAGTCGCGGATATGTTGTTCCATGAGCCGCGAAGCTGGTTGTTATTGTCGCGGGTCAGCACATCATAGCGGTAAGCCGCGCCGGGCTGAAGTCCGGAATCGTTGAGGCTCGTGCCGTTGTTCCAGTTGAGGGC
>JBAYJY010000243.1:0-5681 GCA_041664945.1 bacterium
ACAGTCAATGAATATTTCAATTTCTGACAATTGGAATTTGTAATATTACAAGTGAACTATTATGAATGTATTCTGCTTACATCGTTAACACGCGAATATGATTGCCGGCAGGCTTGATTGAAACGCCGAATGTATCGGCCGGCAGGTATTCGAGACGACGCCACGAATCTTCGAGACAGATCGGGTCGAGAAGCGTGTAATCGCCAATATCCGTCAGAAATTGTTTTATTTCTTCGATCAATCCCGTGATCTTTACCAACGTCCCAGCCTGCTGCATCTCCTTAACCGCCTCGCCCAGCTTTTTTACGCCCTGAAGGCAGATGAAGTATAATTCGCTCATGTCAATTGTGACTTCTCTGTGCCACGCTTCACTGACATGCGCGCAGTATTCGCTTAACATCTCAATGTCGTTTTCGAAAATGCCGCCGGCGAGTCTGAGTTCCGTCGGCTTGCATCCTTTATTATATTTCCTTATAGTGGCACGCAGATTTTTGGTCGGCATCGCCGTAACATCCGAATATCTTATGTCCATTTTCCCGCATTCGACTGTCCTCAATTGAGACTCGTGTGAGTCAGTGTCATGGTTTCGCGACACTTTTGCGTTCCTCAAGGTAATCGCTATTGTCCTGAACGTAGATAAGCGTTTGTGCCTCAATTTCACTATGTTGTCTTGTTTTTTTTGATTTGCTATCATTTTCAGTTCTCCTTTCGCCTGTGACGACCGCTTTTCCGGTCCGCTTACAGGGCTTATAAATAACAAGATTTGTGCCATGCCGCGCCGATGATATAAATAATCGTATTTTTTAACGAAATGATTTTCGAAAAGCCTTTGATATCAAGTTATTTGTTTATTCTGCTTCCCGGTAAAAATTTTCACGACGCCTGAACATTGTTTTTTATTTTGTATTTGTTGTCCGCCACGTGTTACATAAAGGAGTGAATATCGGCATGGAGTAACATTCGCACAAAAACAACATCAGCCTGAATCATCCGCATTCAGAGGATAGTATGGTTTCAAGTGACTGGCTCTTTATGATAAACATCGCTGTTCTATTGCAGAATTTCGAATAATTTGAGACAATTTTAAGAACCTGCCGAAAATAAGCGGCGGAATATGTAATTACGGCGATTTTAGGAGGCAACAATGTTTAAAGGAAGCATAGTGGCGCTGATCACTCCGTTCGACGCAAAAGGGATCAACGAAAAGAAAATCCGCGAACTGGTGGACTGGCAGATAAAGCAAGGCACAAACGGGATAGTTCCGACAGGGACAACCGGCGAATCAACAACGCTGACCCACGAAGAGCATCGGAGAGTGATTGAGATCGTGATCGAGCAGGTGGCGGGCCGCGTGCCTGTCATCGCAGGCACGGGCTCCAACTCGACAGCCGAAGCGGTGTCGCTCACCAAGCACGCCGCGGCCGCCGGAGCGAACGGCGCTCTCCTGATCGCGCCTTATTACAACAAACCGAACCAGAAAGGCATCTTCGAACATTTCAAAACAGTCTCCGCGAATGCCAGGATTCCGATCATTCTTTATAATCATCAGGGGCGCACAGGCGTCACCATCCAGCCGGAAACAATTGAGGCGCTCTCGAAAGCCGGCAATTTCGTAGCGGTCAAAGACGCCAGCGGCGGCATCAATTACTCCTCCGAAGTGCTCGAACGCACCAACGGCAAGGTCGCCATCCTCTCGGGCAACGATACTTGGACTCTCGCTCTGATGGCCATCGGCGCCGCCGGCTGCATATCTGTCACCGCCAACGTCATTCCCGCTAAATTTTCACGCATGATCGATCTTTTCTCGAAAGGCGAAGTCGTTAAAGCTCGCAAACTTTATTATGATATTCTGCCGATCATGAACGCAATGGATATTGACGTTAACCCGATCCCGGTGAAAACAGCGATGGGCATGCTCGGCAAGGCGTCGCCCGATATGCGGCTTCCGCTCACACCGCTCGATAAAGTCAAAAGCGCGAAACTCGCCGCCGTTCTCAAAGCGGGCGGACTGATTAAAAAATAAACAATTTGCAGCATTCTATATTTTAATTTATGCGATGTCCGCATCGCATAGGACACATATCTATTGCCGCGAGATGCGAATGAAGCTCGAGCAGGAACATGAAAACGTTCTGCGAGGCGAAGACGGCGAGGCGATGGCGCTCGCCATGAAAACGCTTGTCGCCTATGGCGAGGCGTTCGGCGCGAAACGGCTTGTTCCCATCAAGAGCGCGCATCTCACCGGCTCCTTCGGCATTTCTCCGTTCAGCGCCTACTATCAGATCCTCGGCCGTCTGGCTGATGAAGGCGCCAAATTCAAAGTTCCCACCACGCTCAACCCGCGGCCGGGACGCGACCTTAACATAATCAACAGGCTTATTTTCGGAAGGCAGAAACGTCTCGAATCCTGCTATTCCGCTCTTGGCATCACGCCCAACTATTCCTGCGTGTGCTATTTCAACGCGAATGTGCCGGCGCTCGGCGACAGGATCGCATGGGCGGAATCTTCTGCTGTACAGTACGCCAATTCAGCGCTCGGCGCGCGAACAAACCGCAACTCGATTCTGATAGACGTCTGCGGCGCCGTCACCGGCCTCACTCCGGAGTTCGGTTACCTGCTCGATGAAAACAGGCGCGGCCGCGTTTTGGTCCGCATTAAAATCGATCGCATGGATCCGCCTGCGCTCGGTTACATCATCGGCAAAACGGTCGTCGACCGCGTCCCGGTGATCGAACATTATCCGTTCAGCCGCGAGGAACTCAAAAACATGGGCGGCGCGATGGCCGCTTCAGGCGGCGTAGCGCTGTTTCACGTTGAGGGCGTAACGCCGGAAGCTCCGGACATGAAAACAGTGTTCGACGGATCGCCTAAGGAAACTATCACAATCACTCAGGCCGATCTCGACGCCATGCGCTCTAAGAATACGGAAAAAATCCGGCACGTCATTTTCGGCTGCCCGCAAATGACCGCGGACGAAGCCGCCGCGCTCGCCGAACGGTTCGCCGGAAAAAAGACTGCGTTGCCAGTCTGGTTCTGCATGATTCCCGATGAAATGAAACAATTCGAGCAGACCGGGCTTTTCAGGAAAGCCCGCGAGGCCGGCGTTCAGGTCTACGACCACTGCCCTCTCGCGTCGCTTCCGGTCAGAAAAAAAAGCCATACTGTCCTTACTAACTCAGGCAAACTTTATTATTACCTCGAGAATACAGAATACGGCGCGACGGATGACTGCCTGCGCGCCTGCGGCGTGCTGTGATGGCTGAATATTTTGGAAAACGAATTGTTGGCGGCCGCGGCGAAGGTCCCGCGATCGTCACTCGCATGCCAGTCAATTTCACCGCGGCATTTACGAAAATTCAAAATATTTTTCCGGGACGCAGAGCTGAAATCAGAGACAGACACCACGATCTGTTCGGCAAAAATATTCAGGGGTCTGTTCTCGTATTCCCGACCTGCATCGGCTCCACACACTCAGGGCTCGTGCTGCTTGAGATCTCTTACCGGAAGGTTGCGCCCGCAGCTATGATTGTACGCGCCGCCGACTCTCTTCTCGCCTCCGGCGCCATTCTCGGCCAAGTCTGGTACGGCCGCGGAATTCCGCTTATCGAATATCATAACGACGATTTTTACGACTCGGTCCGCCCCGGCGACTTCATTCAAATCGACGGCGATTCCGGCAAAATATCAATACTATAACCAAGCGGATATAAAAACGGCATTTTACGGACGGAAGCGCTTAATCCCAATGGCGGATTCGCGTTTATATTTCATTTCATGAATTATATTCAGACAATACAACTATAGAAGCGCCGCGATAATTGCGCCGGCTAATTCGGCGTCTCTTTCTTCCGGCACAGTGCGAAGGTCGAAACAGACAGCGTCCTCGACAATGCGCGAGATCACGGGCGGGTTGCCGCGCCGCAACTTTGCGGCCGCCTTGTCGGGCGAAACCTTCGTCCGGACTGACAAGAGGCGCGTCGGGAGCGTGCGTCCCGGCAGTGAGCCTCCTCCGACTGCGCTCTCTCCGGACGTCACGCTAACCGCGATGGATTTCTTTTTCAATTTCGCCGCAATGAGTCCGGCGCGCTTTTCCAACTCATCCGGTTTCGCGGCCATCATTTTCAGAATCGGTATCTTTTCATTCGCTTCGCCCTTGAGGTAATGAATCAGAGTTTGCTCCAGCGCGGCGAGACAAAGCTTGTCGGGACGCAACGCGCGGAACAAAGGATGTTTTTTCAGAGGCGCGACCCATTTCTTTTTCCCTATGATAATCCCCGCCTGTGGACCGCCGAGCAGCTTGTCGCCGCTGAAGCATATAATATCCGCTCCGCCGCGAATCGCGTCCTGCGCGGTAGGTTCGTGTTCGAGCCCGAATTTTTCGGTGTCGTAAATGGCTCCGCTGCCGACGTCATAAACAAACGGAACGCCGCGCTCGGCGGCAAGTTCCGCAATCTCCTTGTCCGTCGGGCTTGCGACAAATCCCTGCAATAGAAAATTGCTGTGATGCACTTTCAACAGCAAACCGGTGTTTTTATTCGCGGCGTCCCGAAAATCATCAATCGTCGTCTGATTTGTCGAGCCGACTTCGCGCAGAAGAGCGCCGCTCTCCTCCATAATCTCAGGAACGCGGAATCCACCGCCGATCTGCACCAGTTCGCCACGCGAAATAATCGCTTCCCTGCCCTTTGCATACTGCGTCAACACGAGAAATAAAGCGCCTGCGCAGTTGTTCACTATTACCGCTTCTTCGGCGCCGGTCAAAACCGTCAGAAGGGTTTCCTGCAGGTCGCCGCGAAAACCGCGCTCGCCCTTCGCTATGTTGTATTCGAGATTGCTGTAACCGCCCGCCACTCTTGAAATTTTCTCAACGACCTCGCGGCCCAGCGGCGCACGCCCGAGATTCGTGTGGATTATCACGCCTGTCGCGTTTATCGCCTCGCGCATAAACAAATTCATTAAATCGCTCAGAGCTCCGCATACGCGTCCGACAATCTCTTCATAATCAGGACACTTGCCGGTTTTAGCGACTTCGTTTCGCAGCTCTTCAAGTTTCGCCCTTATAACCTCTGCCACGATCGGCTGCGATATCTCCGCGACATACCCGGCTATATCGCGCGCTCCGAGCAGCCTGTCTACTCCCGGTATTTTTCTCAGTTCATTTTGGTCCATTGGGATATCCATTCCATATTGTATATGTATGTATTCAATCCATTACCTTAATTTTCATTTCCGCGTCATCGACAAGGGCTCCAATAACCGAGACCGGCAGCGCGTAATCTTTCATATCGTCCATGAACCGGCCGACACTCTCGGGAGGCAGCGCTATAAGCAGGCCGCCGGATGTCTGCGGATCGCACAACGCGATCCTTATCTCCTCGGAAACGCCGTTTGCATAAACAGCAAACGCCTCCGCCTGTTTGAAATTTGTGAGCTTTGTAGTAATGCCCTGATCAATCAGTTCGAGAATCGCCGGCGAAATAAGCGGCGCTCCGCTCGCGCTAATTTCGGCGCCGAGTCCGGCCGCGAGACACATCTCGTTCAGGTGTCCGAGCAGTCCATAGCCTGTGACATCCGTGCAGGCAGTCGCGCCGGCGCGCAGCATCGCTTCCGAAGCCGTGCGATTCAACGTGTTCATCACTTCGATCGCTCGTTCAAGAACCTCTTTCGTAACGAGACCGGC
>JBAYJY010000244.1:0-5637 GCA_041664945.1 bacterium
CGCCGTCGCCGGACGGATAGCGGTTGATGTGACGCTCGTTAATTGCACGGCCGAGTTCTTTTCTGACAGCTTCCGGCACAGGCAAATCAGGACTTCCCATACCCATGTCTATGATGTCAACGCCCCGCATCCTCGCCTCGTTTTTCGACCGGTTGATCACCGTAAAAACGTATGGCGGCAGTTTGCTTATTCTGTTTGACTGCATGTTTTCAATGTCTAACTTACCCATTTCTCAAATCCTCTCATTCAATAAAGCCATCCGGCCTAGCCCCCGCCGTTCCGAAGCCAAATCCGCCTCGCATCCGCGCACGGCGCTTCCTGATATTGTAACATTACAATCCAAAATGCCTATAAGTAAATATAAATTGTGTTTTACTTAACATTCCATTATCGGTATAATGGACACGGTTTTTGATGCGGCGCCGGCTGTCACAATATTTTGATTTCACGATACGCAATCCGGGATAGGCAACATAGCTGCATTCGGAAAAGGCACATCTGTAATGAAAAAAAACACTCAAAACACGAAAGAGCTGATAGGTAAAATGTTTCAGGGCAACGTGCGCGCGCTTTCACGTTTGATGACGCTCGTCGAGAACCGTCCTGAAGCCCTGCCGGAGGTAATGAGCGAAATATACAACCGCCGGAAACCGGCTCGGCGTGTCGGGCTTTCCGGCCCCCCCGGCGCAGGAAAAAGCACTCTGCTCTCAAATCTCATTCAGGCGGGTTTGCGCGGCGGCAAGCAAGTCAGCGCTCTGTGTATCGATCCGACATCGCCTCTTTCCGGCGGCGCTATTCTCGGCGACCGGATCAGAATGGCAAACACATTCAATTCAAAAGACGTTTTCATTCGGAGCGTTGCCTCCGGCGACAGTCTCGGCGGCCTCGCAGAAGCCACAAAATACCATACCCTGCTCCTTGAAGCTTTCGGCTCCGATCTCGTTCTCATTGAGACGGTCGGGCTCGGCCAGGTTGGCTATGACATCCGCAACATAGCTGAAACGCTGATCCTGATACTTGTTCCTGAATCGGGCGACACCGTCCAGATATTGAAATCCGGCATTATTGAACTTGCTGATATCATTGTCATAAACAAATCGGACCGCTCCGGCGCCGACGAGATCGCGGCGACTCTCGAAATGACGTTCGATGAGCCGCGCGACGGATGGCGAATACCTGTTATCAAGGCCTCAGCCCGCGAAGATATCGGCACCGATGACATTATCATCGCTCTCGACGCACACTATGAATATTTAAATAATTCAGGACGTCTGGAAGTTTACCGCGACCCGGCCGCAGACCTGCGCGAAGCGGTTGAGTTCCAGTTTCAGAGGCGAATGCGCGGCGGACTGCTCGAAAACCACACGGACGCCGCCGCGATTGCAAAAACAGTTATTTCCGGCGATAAAGACCCTTATACTGCATCTGTCGAAATAATGAATCTTTTGATCGAAGGTAAAAACAATGGCTGACGAAACAAAGAACCGTGAATTCACATCTCTTTCTGGCAAGCCGATAAAACCCCTTTACACGAAAGAGGATTTAGCTGATTTCGATTCGTGCCGCGACCTCGGCGCCCCGTCGGAATTTCCGTACACACGCGGCGTATATGACTCGATGTACCGCGGGCGTCTGTGGACTATGCGCCTTTTTTCCGGATTCGGCACATCGGTTGAGACCAACGAGCGATATAAATTCCTGTTGAAACAGGGACAGACCGGCCTCAGCGTCGCGTTCGACATGCCGACTCTAATGGGCTACGACTCGGACCACCCAATGTCGAGAGGCGAAGTCGGCCGCTGCGGCGTCGCTATCTGCACGCTCGACGACATGGAGACGCTTTTCAGCGAAATCCCGCTGGATAAAGTCACAACATCCATGACAATTAACGGGCCTGCGTCTATTCTGCTGGCGCTTTACATCGCGGTCGCGAGAAAACAGAATGTTTCACTCGACAAGATAGGGGGAACGATCCAAAACGACATCCTTAAAGAGTATATGGCCCAGAACTCGTGGATTTTCCCGCCCGAGCAATCGCTTCGAGTTATTACGGACATATTCTCATATTGCGCGAAAGAAGTTCCGCGCTGGAACACGATAAGCATAAGCGGATACCACATACGTGAGGCCGGCGCTACCGCGCAACAGGAACTCGCGTTCACGCTCCTTAACGGACTTATGTACGCGCAGCGCGGCGTCGATGCCGGATTGAATATCGACGATTTCGCGCCGAGGCTCTCTTTCTTCTTCGATGCTCATCTGGACTTCTTCGAAGAAATCGCGAAATTCCGCGCTGCGCGCCGGATCTGGGCGCGAGAGGTTAAAAAGCGGTTCAACCCGAGCGACCCTAAATCCCTCCTGCTTCGTTTCCACACTCAGACAGCGGGCGTTTCTCTAACAGCTGAGGAACCGGAAAACAATATAGTGCGCACTGCATACGAGGCATTGTCGGCGGTTCTGGGCGGCACACAGTCGCTGCACACGAATTCGATGGACGAGGTTTTAGCTCTGCCGACGGAAAAAGCGGCGCTGATCGCGTTGCGGACACAGCAGATTTTGGCTTTCGAGACTGAAGTCTCCAATACAATCGATCCGCTTGCCGGTTCATATTATGTTGAAGCGATGACGGACGAAATGGAAAAAGCATTTTATGCCTACGACGAGAAAGTCGAGAAAATGGGCGGAGTGCTCAAGGCGCTGGATCAGGCATTTTTCCAAAAGGAAATAGCGGATTCTGCGTTCCGCTACCAAAAAGCGCTTGAAGAGAAACGCAAGTTTCAAGTCGGAGTCAACGTTTTCAACAGAGGCGAGCAGGCAAAGATTGAATTGCTGAAGATAGGCGCGGAAACTGAGGAAAGACAGGTCGAACGGGTAGAAAGATTCAAATCGAAACGAAACAAAGCGGCGGCAAATAATAAGCTTGAAGAGTTGAAGAAAGCCGCGGCAGGAACGGAAAATCTCATGCCGTTGATTGTGAACTCTATAGAATCTCACGCAACGCTCGGAGAGATTATTCAGGCGCTGAAAGACACTTTCGGAATTTATAAAGAACGGTTGTTCCTGTAAATCTAAGACTTGACCCCGCAAGTGATGAACTTCGCGGTATAGAAAAATGGCAAAAAAAAGCGCGGCGATGAAACCGCGCTTTTTTTGTTTTAATTATTTACGTTTAGAATTCCACTTGATAGCCGAGTTCGACGTTTTGCTCGTCGTAGGAACGGCCGCCGTTCGAAGCTTCGCGGTACTGTTTATCATAGTTAACCAGTTCGAGGGAAAGCTTTTTCTTCTGAGAAAGATAATACATAAAAGTTATAGTCTGCTGTTGTTCGATCTGATCCGCGGTCAGAGTGGTTCCGAAACTGTCTGTTGTATACGTCTTTCTTGCCGTGTGGCGCGCGTTCAGATTTGTGATGAATTTGAACGGGATGATGTTGAGCTGGAGAGCAAGCGAATCGGTTTTGGTCCGGGAACTGGATAAAGTTGTTGAAATACTTTTCGACTTGTTAAGCGAATCGTTGGCAGAAAGCGTCGCGAGGTCGGTGAATCTCGTCGAAAAGTTCCAGTTAGTCGTGTCCGAGCGAAGCATATAATCGGACGCCGCTGTCGAATAGGAATAGCGGTCAATATCGTAGCGTGAAAGATTCGAGGATAGCCTCGTACCGGTGAACAGGTCCGTGTTATGGAATTCCTTGACGATGTTTGCGCTCGCGGAAGTCGACTCATTGCGCTGAATGCCGGGAATACCGAGATCGAATTTGTCTGACCTGCCGTAAAGTTTGCTGTAGTTCATAGTGACTTGCGGCAGCACCCAGCCGTAATTCAGCCTAACCGACGAAACTGAATTTGTAGTCTCATCCGTGATGTTGTTCGTTGCGTTGTGGTGCAGATTGTTTTGGTATGAATCGTAGAAAGTTGAAAAAACGAATTTGTTTGTCTTGTTCTTGAATTTGAAATCAAGATAGGCGCCTTCCCGGTCTTTTTCAGTGAAAGAGCCGAGAACTGTCGGATTGAAGTAAGGTCCGATACTCCTGCCGCCGAGTTCGAACGAGTAGTTGATATTAGGCTTGTAAGAAATGACAGCCTTAACGGCTGAGTCGAATTCATTTGTCCTTATGAGCGATCCGTTTTCGCTGTGTTTGTTCGCAACGACATCGGAAGCGATTGAGAGGTCGGAATTGAACGTATATCTGTGTCCGAAGCTATAAATGTAATCAGATGCGGGAACAGTCGTAATGCCGGGCACAGCATATTCTTTTGTCCTAATTGTGATCAATCTAAAAGCGTTCGTGTTTGAAACTTTTGAGTCAAGTTTCAAACCGTAAGAACTGCGGCGAATTCTGCCGTCCTGCGGTTCCTGAGAGCGGCCGGAGAACACAGACAAATTGTTTGTTTTGCTTAATTCATGCTTCAACTGAATTCCGCGCAGTTGGATGCCGTTGATAGTCAGGGCCGAGAAATCGCGGGAGGTCAGGTAAAAATCGCCCATGCTGATGTCATTATTCTTTGCATCAACATATCTGAAGTTAAATCTGTCGTTAGCGCGACCGGTGATTTCTTCGACAGAGCGGTCGTAGTGTCCCGTAAGGGTTTTCCCATAGAATCTGTCTGTAAAATCAAAAGTTCCAGTTGTGTTGACCGCTTCCTTGTATTTAATGTCAGAATCCGTGCAATTCGCGCAACTGATGGCGCGCGTTCCATTGTCGAGGTTGATGCTCCTTATTTTGACAAGATATCTTCCGGTTGTTGAGGGAGTCGCCTGCTTGCTTCCAACGGGTGGTTTCTTGCCTGAAGGAGCTACTCCCACCGCCGCTTTGGAACCGATAGCGAAAGACCATGATATCGGCGAGATAGGGGCCGGCGAAGAACATTTTGGCGCGCTCCAACTGCAACCCGGTTCGTTTGTGCATGAAGTGGAATCGGTGTATTTCTGACACACCTGCTGAAATGTAATTAAAACATTATGATTCCCTGCTGTCAGAGCCATCTGGGGGGTATAAAAAATATACTCCAACCCAATTTGTGTCTCTGCGGTTACATCGCTTCCGTCTATAAAAAGTTTGATTGTGTCCGGATCAAGCGGAGGCGTAGGCATTGGCAGTTTTACGCCTATCATCGGCATTGTGTCGACAACTGTCTCTCCAGGCAAAGGATTCAGGATGCTGCTTCCGCCCGCTGACGAGTCTTTCTGAATTCCCTGCGCGAGGGTATGCGCTGATATCAGCAGCGCCGCAAAAATAATTGTTATCAGACAACTTTTAATCTTCCTCATAAATCCACCTCATAAAAAATATTGTTATTTTCGCACTTTTTTATCACACATAAGTAACAAAATCAATATATATAAAAAAAATTTTATATCACATATATACAGACATTCTATTTTTGAAATACATATTTCTAAAAAATGGATAAAACAATTTGCTATTTATCGTCTGTTTTAGTTTGCGCGATCTCGGGGTCGATAGCAGAATTAGATTGTTTTTTCGTTGGTCGGAGGTTCGAAAAAATATCTACAATCGTGAGAATGATAATCTTAACATCGAACAGGAGCGACCAGTTTTCAATATAAAAAAGGTCATACTGCAACCTTTCGGGAATCGAAGTGTCTCCGCGAAGGCCGTTGACCTGCGCCCAGCC